>JBAZGW010000008.1:0-32961 GCA_041652635.1 Candidatus Omnitrophota bacterium
CCGCCATTAAAGCATTGGCGAGACTTTGCCGCCACTAGTGCGTTGGCGAGGTTAATCCCGCCACAAAGATTGACAAGGCTTCGTCCGCCGTAAAATAACGGCTACGGCTATGGTAACGAAACCCGTATCGGTTTTCGGTTACGGTAACGTCAGAAAGCCGTAACCGTTACCGATAGACGATATTAATACTCGGCATTCGGAAATTATGCGCTCCGATTAAAAAAGGAACACGCTTTATTCTTCATGTTTTTCTCGTCCTTCGTGCCTCGTCCCTCATCCTTCGTCTTTTCTATCCAAACCTTCCCGTAATGTAAGCCTCGGTCCTGGAATCGCGCGGTTTGGTAAAGATATCCTGTGTCCTGCCGAACTCGACCATCTCTCCCAGCAGAAAAAAAGCGGTATTTCCCGAGACCCTGGCCGCCTGCTGCATATTATGCGTCACGATCACGATGGTGTAATCCCGCTTCAGTTCCATCAATAGTTCTTCTATGCGCGAGGTAGAGATCGGGTCCAGGCTCGCGCAAGGCTCGTCAAAAAGTATCACTTCCGGTTCGACTGCCAGGCACCTGGCTATACAAAGCCGCTGCTGCTGCCCTCCGGAAAGCCGGAGCGCGCTCTCGTAAAGCCTTCCCTTGACCTCATCCCAAAGCGCTGCCTTTTTAAGGGATTCCACCACCCGCTGTTCGATAAGCGACTTATCACGCAAGCCGTCTATTTCCAGACCGTATTTGATATTCTCGTAAATACTTTTCGGGAAAGGATTCGGTTTCTGAAAAACCATCCCCACCCTGCGCCGGATCTCCACCACATCCGTTTCCGGGGCGTGAATATCTTCCCCGTCCAGGAGGATCTTTCCCTCCAGCCTGCTTTTCGGGACCAGGTCGTTCATACGGTTAAGCAGCCGGATAAAAGTGGACTTGCCGCATCCAGACGGCCCGATTATAGAGGTGACCTGGCTGCGGTGAATGTCCAGGTTGACGTCTTTCAGCGCCGGACGGCTGCCGTAATAAAAATTCACCCCTTCGGCGCGCATTCTTATTCCGTTATCCATTTATGCTCCTCTGTCTCTGACGGATGAAAACCGCGGTCCCGGAAATGAACAACACCAGGATAAGCAGCACCAGCGCGCTTCCGTAGGCGATGGTTGTCTGCTGGCGCGGATGCGTCCCCTCGGTCATCAGCGCGTAAATATGATAAGGCAAAGCCATAACTTCCGAGAACGGCGAATCCGGGTATCTACGCGTATAAAAAGCCGCGGCGGTGAACAATATGGGAGCGGTCTCCCCCGCCGCCCTGCCCACGCTTAGGATCACGCCGGTGAGTATTCCCGGCAGCGCCTGGGGCAGGACTATTTTTCTGATAGTCTGCCATTGAGTGGCGCCCAAAGCCAGGGAAGCTTCCCGCAGGGAATTCGGCACGGCTATAAGCGCTTCCTGCGAAGCCGAAATTATACCCGGGAGGATCAGTATCCCGAGCGTCAGGCTGCCGGAGAGCACCGACACCCCGAACCCGAAGAATTTCACGAATACCGCAAGGCCGAAAAGTCCGAAGACCACCGAAGGCACGCCGGCCAGATTATTTATACCTATGCGGATGGCATTAAGCGCGAGATTCCCCGGAGTATATTCGCAGAGGTAAATGGCGCAGGCCAGTCCGAGAGGCAAAGCCGCGATTATCGCTCCCAGAGTAAGATAGAAAGTGCCCAGCAGCGCCGGAAAGATCCCGCCCTCCGTCATCGCGTTGCGCGGCCACTGCGTAAGAAAACCCCAGGTCAAAACTTTGCCGCCTCCGGCAAAAATGAAATAGACTATACTCCCCAGGAAAAGAAGCGTCAAAAGGATACACATAAATAAAAGGAAAAAACCGGCTTTTTGCGCCGTCTGCTTATTCCAGACCGCCCTCGAGAACTGGTTTGCGCCTGGCCGCGGCGGCGCCTCGCGGACGGAATAACCTCCGTTAAAAAGATCATGACCGTCGTTAAGCGCGGTTTTTACCCGTTTCATCTCTGCAACCCCAGTTTTATCCTGTAACGCCGGCTTAAAATCTCCGCGGCGATATTGAAAATAAAAGTCAACGTGAACAACACCAGGGCGATGGCGAAAAGCGCGTGATAGTGCATACTGCCCACCGCCGTTTCCCCCATCTCCGCCGCGATCGTGGAAGTCAGCGGCCGAACCGGCTGAAAAAAGGAATGCGGTATTATCGCCGCTCCGCCGGAGACCATCAGCACCGTCATCGTCTCCCCCATGATCCTGCTTATCCCCAATATCGCCGCCGTCGATATACCGGAACCGGCGGCCGGCAGCACTACCTTGATCAATGTTTCCCAGCGCGTGGCCCCTAAGGCCAGGGAAGCTTCGCGGTAACTCGCCGGAACGTAACTAAGGGCGTCCTCGGAAAGACTGCAAATGGCAGGGACCGCCATAATTCCCAGGATCAGGCTGGCGGTGAACGCGCAAAGACCGGTAGGAAGATGCAATAATTTTTGCAGGAAAGGAGCCACGATCACCATTCCGAAAAATCCGAAAACTATCGAAGGGATCCCGGCCAGGATCTCCACCAGCGGTTTCAATACCGCTTTCTGCCTGTCACCGGCGATCTCGTTTATATACAGCGCGCTGCCGATCCCCAGCGGCAGGCAGACCAGCATTGCCCCGGTTGTGACCCACAATGAACCGGTAAGTAATGATAAAATACCGTATTCCGCGTCCTCGTGCGTGGGATACCATCTGCTTCCGAAAAGGAAGTCTCCGAGGCCGATCTTGCCGAACAGCGGCAGTCCTTCTTTAAAAAGGACCAATGTTATCCCGGCCAGAAAGAACAGGCAGGCAAAAGCCAGCACGGCGAAAACCGCCGCGTAAACCCGCTCCTTAGAGATTATTTTATTCATAATATGAGAGAAGAAAGATGAAGGGAAAGACGCGCTTCTTTTTGCATCCCCTCCCTCCATCCTTCATTCTTTTTTCATGCTTCGTGTTTCCTGTTTCATGCTTCGTATCGGATATTATTACCTTCCGTGGCTATCCCAGCGGGACATAACCTTCTTTTTCCACCAATGCCTGGCCTTCCTTGCTCTGAATAAAATCGATAAAAGCCTTGCAGTCGCCGCTTGGTTTGCCGTTGGTATACATAAATAACGGCCTGGAAAGCGGATAACGGTTCCGCAATACCGTCTCTTTAGAAGGATATACGTTGTTAAGTTCAAGCGCTTTCACCGATTCGCCGATATAACCTATTCCCACATAGCCGATCGCGCCCGGAGTTTTAGCCACCACGGAAGCGACAGCCTGATTGGAAGCCTCCATCAAGGCATCCTGACGCACCTTCTCTTTATCCAGCGCCAGTTCGCCGAAGGCCTCGAAAGTGCCGCTGGAACTGTCGCGGGAAACCACCACGATCTGCTCGGAACCTCCGCCCACGGCCTGCCAGGAGGATATTTTCCCCGTGTAAATATCCTTGAGCTGCTTTTTCGTCAAAGCCTTGACGGAATTGGAAGAATGCACGATCACGGCTATCCCGTCCATAGCGATAACGTTGGCTTTAGGGTCCTTGCCGCGGCTTACCGCGTCCTCAAGTTCTTTCTCCTTGATCGGCCGCGAGGAATCCGCGATATCACAGGTACCAGCCAGCAAAGAAGCGATCCCGACTCCCGAGCCTCCGCCCCTTACCGAGATCTCCGCCTGGGAATTATTATTCATAAACACTTCCGCGGCGCGCTGCGCGATAGGTAATACCGTGGTGGATCCCTCCACCACTATTTTGCCGGCGTAACACGGTATTGCTGCCGCCAGGAACAATACCGCGGCGCCTGAGAATACCAACGATTTGCTTTTCATTCTTTCTCCTCCTGAATATGGATATTTTTTTATCTCCAACGGCCTTCTAACCCCGGTTTAGAACTTCATATTCCAATCAACCTGGACGACGGTTGAAGGAGCGTGAGGATGCGTAAGTAACTGCGCCCTGTAAATATCCAGGCCCAGCCAGGTGTTCTCTCCCAGGCCGAAATCCAAAGCGAGTTCATGAGCGCGGATGTTCGTCTTCCCCTCATACCTGTCGGAATCCGGCAGAATATCCAGCACGGCGTTCTTTTCCAGTCTGGCGTAATTATACTTCAATGTCCAATCGCCGAATTTGACCAGTTTGTCGTAACCAAGATTAAACCCTAACATATACCCGCTCTTGCCGGTATATGGATCGATATCGGCGATGTTCCTCACATATTCGCCGAACAACTTTAACTGCGGAACATTCAGATTGAACGCCTTAAAAGGGTCGGCGATCTTAAGTTCCAAGGCCGGCATAATATTGGTGTAATTGGCCATCGGCACGGCATAACTATTGTCGCCGCTCTTATAGGATCCCGTATTGCTGACCGAACTCCCTTCAAGAGTGAAACCGCGCACGCTGAAATAATCGCCGGCCACCGAAGCGCGCAAAGAAAGCGCATCGTTGATTTTTATATCCATACCCGGCTGAATGTGCATCGAATACGGATCATCGTTGCTGGCGCTGACTTCCTCAAGGAAGAAAACGCCGGTTTTCAGGAACACGCTCGTATCGGCATTTATATTCTTCGAAATATCCAACGCCACGCCCTCCGGAGTGATATCGGTGTCCCACATCAGATCACCTGGTTCCCAGATCGCGTCTTTAAGCAGCATTTTACCGCCGATCACGGCAAACCCAGGCATCGGCGTGTATTTCGCGTAGGCGTAGTCAAGATTGAACGGCTTCTTGGCCCAGGAGGACCCGGAACTTTGATTGGTAGAACGAATGCTGTCTTTATTGGATGTAGTATATTCGTTCAACCCCGTAGCCATTCCCACAGCCACGAGCAATTTCTCGTTGACCTTCGACTCCACGCCCAAACGCATCCTGATACGGCCGCGCTGTCTGTTGGAAGTGGCGTTATTGGCCGCTTTGGCGTGGTCGAGCTGATAACGCAGGCGGAAGTCGCCCTTTAACTTAGTATTCTGCAACCATTTGGGAAGGGTGTCGGATTTACCGGCAGCGATCTCTTTACGCACATCCTCTTTGGTCTCGGCAGCGATCTGCTGCGCTTCACCGGGAGTCAATACTCCCTTATCCACCAGTTTATCCAGGAGAATGTTGATCTCCCCGGCGTAACTATTTAATGAAGACGCCATTACGAATAACGCTGCCGCCATTAACAACAGATACCTTTTTTTCATTTACTCCTCCTCGCTTTCCTGTTAGATACGTTGTTTATTCTTCCGGATTGTTCTATGCGTATATGCCGTCCTCGAAGAACCGCCTTTTTACGGCCAGTAGATTTCCGCTGTTCTGTTTTAAGTATAAAACTCCTCCGTTACAAAGAAATTGAGGTTTTGTGAACTCCCTGTGAACTTTAAAGCAGGATAAAAAAGCATAAATTTGAAGAAAAAAAACGCCGTTAAGGATTTTTGGGCTCTTTTCACTCCGGGATGGATACACGCCTGCGGCGTCTTGGCGGCTATCCGATAATCCTTATCCTGTCCATTTTCAAGAACCGCCTTTCATCATTTTTTCCGCTTTTTGTTTTGCAGTCAGGATACTCTCATATAAGACCGGAGACAGGCGCGCGCTGCCGTATAAAGACAAGCAGAGATCATAATACTCAATGGCGCTCACATAATCACCGTCTGCAAGATAGCTGTCCCCGGCGGCAGCATAGATCTCCGGGGTGACATCCATGCTTTTCGCAGAATCACAGCTGTTTACCAGGAAAAACCTAAAGTCGGAAACCTGTTTGCCCGCATCGGAAAGCGCCTGAAGAACTTTTTCTATCAAGCCTCCGGAGAGAGCCGACAAACCGCCGAGCCCGCAGGAAAGCATAAAGCCATCTCCGCCGGATTTTGGCTTTGCCCAGAGATTATAAACGCATTCCTCTTGTATTCCCGGCTCATTGGATACGAAATCAGCCCCAAAAGATAACGCGGATTGAAAAGCCGGTGATTCCGGTTTACCGAAGGCGAAGCGATAATTACCGCTTTCGCCGGTAACTGCCCCCCCCACACCTGAATTACCGCGCCTATCGGCGTCTAACTGCGTTGATTGTCCGGCATCGGCGCCGCCACTACTATCCGCTTCGAACTGAGATCGGTCAAGTCGCAAGCCCGCATCCCGGCCTTCAGCCGGCATTTTGCCGCTGCTCCCACCGTAGAAAACGATATATTCTTTTACCGCAGCCGGCAGAACCGCCTGTCTAAGAGAAATAACGCTTCCGGATAACGAGTGTTTGTTTATAAGCGGAACAGACGCCTTGTAACATTCTTCCTTCCGGAGACGGTTATAATAAAACCCTTTTAAAAGCGTCCTTTCCATCCTTACCGACAGAATACGCTCAAGTTCAGACCTATTCCATATCAGGTCAACAGCTATCAAACCGGCTACGGAAGCGGCCAATATTCCGGTTTTTCTATCTGCCGCGGGTTGAATATCGGTTCATCCTCGTGATCACTTTTCCATAACCTATCGAACGTTTTCTTCGAATCGGCGCTTATTACAGATTTATTTCTTAGATTATCCCCGCTCAATTTGATATTTATATACTGCCGAAGGCTGTCATCAAGCAAAGCAAGCCGCTGCTTTGAGAAATCGCTGCCTTCCAATTTCAAATATGCACCGTGCGGATACACGCTCACATTCATAGAATCCGGAAGGGCCACCTTGTGCGTTTCATAAATGCGGGTCATTCCTCTTCTGAATTTATATTCCTTTTCGCTCATCGTGAACCCGCCTTTATCGTCGATATATCTCGCATCCAGATAAGTATAAGGATTGTCGCCATTCAGAAGCATCAACAGCGGATTCAAGAAATCAGGCACGAAATACGCTTCATAACCGGCATTTTCCGCCTGTTGGGCGAACACGCAGACCTCGTTCATCAAAGCCAGGAACCCGGCGTAACGTTCTTTATCCCGGAAGCTGAACAATGTTGTCCCGCTGAAAACAAGCATCTGTTTTCTCGCCGTTTCATCCCAATCAAAAGCCGTATAAAGCGCTTCTTTCTCAAGCTTGTCGCGCACCTTGCGCAGATCCGCCTTCTCGTATATTTTCCAAAGACGATTCCCCATACCGACATCGGCAATGAGTAACCCCGGCCTCTGCCGGCTAAGTTGTTCATAATCCGTCCATGTCCCGACCAAAGTAATATCCCCCTGTAACTGCATCGGACTGACGAGCAGGCTGTCGCCGAACATCCATGCCATACCGCTTCTCGATTGATCTTTCATCCGGCGCGTAGCTTTATAGCCGTTCATTATCGCCAGGTCCAAATTATTGATACTGCCGCGGCCGGTTTTTTTCTTTATTTTCTCAGGCACCGGGAATGGCAGCGAAAAGAGAAAATCGGCCGTAAATATTATTATCCCACGCATTTCAGTGATCTTCTTGCCGGCAAGCCGCGCGCATTGTTCCTTGTCCTTATCAAAATCGGAAAGGAGATATTTATTCACGGTAAGCCAGGCGTTCCCGCTCTTTCCTTCATCCTCATCCAGATATTTAAAAATTATGCCGTTTTTTCTCATAAACGTACTCTCCCCCAGGATATCCGCTTCGCGCCCGAATTTACCGCTCCCCACCAAGATAATAAAATCAGCGGACGGCTCCACGGCTGACATCTCCTGCAAATAAACATCGAAAGTACGGTCATATTCCCCGGCGATACTGCGTTTAACCGGCGATCTCATTTCCTCTTCTTCCGGCACGCCTTGAAACGACGACCGCAGACTATGTATAGTTTTGATATTTTCTTCATACCAGGAATCCTTGACACTGACGAAACTGAGGTTATACCAGGAAAGCGCAAGCGGGATAATACTTAAGCAGAATCTTAAAAACGTCAGTGAAGCGGGAATAAAACCCCCTCCGGTAAGAAATGCCGCCGCCCCGGATAACGGCGCGCTCAGAAACCCGCTCAACGCTCCCCAGACAGCGGGAAGACTGACGGAAATAAAACCGGGGACTAAAGTAAGTATCGCAAAAAGTATCAACGAAACCAGGCTCAACAGCCTGGTAGTTGTCCCGCGGTCACTGTCCCATATCCTGTTAATGCCCAGTTGCACTGGCTGCTTTTCCTGAACCAGTTTCCGGCAATTGCCGGTTTCCTTATCGCCCGGCTCCGGGGATATTCCGTTCCCGGACCGTTTTAGAGAAGAATAGCTATCTATCCATTGCTTCCATTCGTTCTTAAAAAATTCTTCTCTCCCGGAATACAGACCGTTTATGCGATTGCCCAGGCCGATCACTATCTCCACCTGCCTGGAAAGCTGTTCTCTGGATTTTCTGAGTCCCTTTTCGAACGAAAAAAGCTTTCTCACCAGCCAGCTCAATTTAGTCGCCAGCATATCTTCGCGTTTGAACCTGTACGGTTCGATCTTGGGGATATTCACCACGAAATTAAGGGCGTATTCGTATTCAACGAAATATTCCAGCGCCGCCAGCAGTTCGTTCCTGTCGGATAACAGGTCGTCCCTCTCCTTTGCGCTTGAGCCTTCGATACAGCCGTCAAACCCGGCGATCGACTCCTTGAGCAGATCAGACAGAACGTAGATATCCGCGGCTAAAGCCTCCGGATTTCCCCCGGCACGCTCCCTGGTAAACGGGGTCAGGATCACGCATTGTCCGCAGATATTCATAATATCGTTGCGCATCTCGTTATCGAAACCGCCTTTTGCGCCGTTATCAAGTATTCCGGACCAGACAGACAAGAAATGCTCTAATTTCGCTTTCTTGGAGTCATTCAATGTTTCTATTCTTGGCCGGCCAGACCGATCCGGAAGATACGCAGGCATTGCTTTTGCGGGCTTGAAAAAGAAAGAATCCGTGCCGGCGCAAATCCTTACCGATGGTTTAAAACGCTCTCTCTCGGAATAAATACGGCCGATTAGTTCTTTCCTTAGATCATATTCATCGTTTAATATTTTTCCGTTGCCGAGCTCGCCTTCTTTACAGCGTATATCCAAATAAGTATACGGATTCTCCCCGTTTACCGTCATAATAAAAGGTATCAGGAATTCTCTGGTAAAAGGATATCTAAAAGTAGACCTGGCACCTCCTGCCATTATCGCGCCGGTATCCGCGATAAGTTCCAGAAAATGTTCGTACTTCGTTTTTTCTTCAAAGCTGAAGACCGAGATCCCGGTAAATCCCAACAGCTGTGTTTTTTCTGTATTCCCCCAGTCCAACGCAGAATACAATGGGGATTTCCTAAGCTTCTTCTGCAGCCGGACGCCGCCTGGTCTTTCGAAGAATTTTATCACTCTGTTATCTTTACCGATGTCCGCGAAGATCAATCCCAGCCCGCTGCGCTCAACCTGGCGGAAATTTGTCCAGGTACCGAGCAAGGTTATATCTCCGTCTATGTTTACCGGACCGGCGAAAAAACCGTCCGCGAAAATGACCGCCATCCCCCGCCTGCCGGCGGCCTTCATTTCCTGAGTCGCCCTGTATCCGTTCAATAAAGCCAACTCAAGATTATTCTGCGGTTTGCCGGGAAATATAGTTTCTCCGACGCCAAGCTCATTCAGGAATTCATTTGCCGCGCACAAAGAAGATTTATCTTCAAACAACAATACTATACTCCGCATCTCCGCGGCTTCCTTGCCTTTCAAGCGCGCTATCTCCTGCAGCCTGGAGGCGTACTCGCCGGCGAGCAGGGCTCCGCATACCTGAGCATACGCCGCAGCGCTTCCGGAACCGGACTCTATGACTTCCAGGAAAACATCTTCTCTTAAAAACCCCTTATCCAACCGTAAATGTTTTTTCATACCTTCTCCGCAGACCACAAATATACAATCCGCGCTGGGAGAATTCATCTCTTTTGTCAGGCTGGCGGATACCTTGAATAATTCAGCTTTAATCTGTCTTTTCTTGAAATCCGGCTTCGATCCGTATCCCGCCCTTAATCCGGCGATCTCCGAGATCCTCTTTGTGTACCAGTTATCGTTAAATCCCACATAGACAACACTGTACCAAGAGATAAAAAACGACAAACAGATCAATCCCAGTTTAAAGAGGAACAGCGGAATGTTGGACAATATATGCCCGAAATCCAGCAATGATACCAGCAAAAACAAGACTACCGATACAAGGCTTATGAAACGGGTGAACGTCCCGGTAGTCTTCCATGTTTTGTTGATGCCGAGCTGGACATTTCCTTTTTGCAAAAAGTATTCCCGCCATACTTTTCTTTCTTGCTTTTTTTCTCCGGGGCATATTGCGTCATTGTTTCTCGGACGGGCCTGGCGCAATATCCACTTATGCCATTCTTCTTTAACGCTCTCTTTACTGCCGGTATAGGGATTATTCAGCCGGTCTCCCAAATCAAAGATCACATCGGCCTGCCGCAAAAGACGCTCTCTCGACTGCTTTAGACCGTATTCGAAAAGAAAAGCTTTCCTTACCAATCTTTCAATGAACCTCCAGTGGCAGCCGTTGCCTTTAAGTCTGTAAGGTTCGATCTTGGGAATATTCACCACGAAATTCAGGCCGTATTCATATTCAATGAAATACTCCATTGTCGTCAGCAATTCCTCCCGTTCCGCGGCGATCTCTTCTCTTTCTTCTTCTGCGCTCTTCTTCAGTAACCTGTCCAGCCTGCGGATATTTTCCCTGAGCAGATCGATAAGAATATATATTGCCGAAGCGAGTTTCTCCGGATTGCCGGCGCTCTGCTCCGGGACAAACGGAAAAAGTATTACGCATTGGTTGGCAATATTCAGAATATCATTACGCGCTGCCGGAGAAAGATCCTTTCCTTCCGAGGCGTCGAGCATGTCCGCCCATGAACGTATCAATCCTTCAAGATACTCTTCCCTGTTAATACCCGAATTGGGATACGGCGGACTTGGCTTGCTTACGGACGCCGTTCTGCCGTTCTTAGAGCCTAAGAGACCGCCGTCGGCACTATATGAGCCGTAAACAAAAAGCCCCGGGTTGCCGTCCTCGCCCGCGGGGAAATAATCAAAAGTCACTCCGAGCCCGGGGACGCTGGATGCGCTTGTCTTGATGCTCGCTTCAACCACGGCCTTATATACCTTTTCTATTTCGCTTCCGTCCGCCGGTTTAATAGTCACCACCCCGGTCTTTAACGGCAACGGCGGTCCGCCGGCGGGAGGCAGGACCGGCAAAGCAAAAGAAACCCCGCCGCTGAAACAAGAGTTCACGCTGACCTCGCCTGTGGATTGAAAACTTATCGAGGAGAATTCAACGGCGTTTTTCTGCGCCAGCCTGCGGTATTGCCTGAAATAATCCTCTCCGCTCCAGGACGATCCGGAAATGAGCCCGGACAATATTCCCCGGCCGGCAAGTTCGTTATATAATCCGCTGGAAGCCGACCTTTGCTTAAACCACTGCGCCAGCACCAGCGAGTAAAAAACCTTCCTCAAAGACAGATAACGCCCGGAAGTATTCACCTCCTGCGACAATTGCCCGGTAATTAAAGGCTGCAAAAGCCCTTTCACATAATTCCCCAACAGCAGAACACGGCTATCCTCTCCCTGCCCAACGACAGGCTCGCAGGATACTTTCATAGAGGCTTTCTCGATGAACGCGCTCTCCCCCTTCTCCTTGATCACGATCTCCGCAGGTTCTATCCAAAGCCTTATCGTCAGCGGTATTTCCGCCTGCCCCGTTCCGAATAATTCGCGGCTTTTCATTCTCACTCTCACCCAGAAATTGCTCCCCCTGGTGGTATACGGAGAGAGCAATTCCGAGAAGTCTTTCTTGAGTTGAAGATCGGCTTCCAGCATAATCTTCCCGGTTTCGGTGCCTTTTAAAGACGCTCCCGATGTCCTGTCCGGTTCACTCAACGAAAGATTCACCCATAAGTCTTCAACGCGCGCGTTGATACCGGTAAGAAAATACTGCGTCAGACGCCCGGCTTCAGCTTCAAGATCAGACTTTTTATATGCGCTATCCCTGCCGGAGTTAAAAACAGGCAGCCGCAGGATATTTCCCCGCTCGACTACCAGAGAACGTAAAACAAGATTCTGCTGTTCGGGCAGGCCGGAGTTCATCGGAATGACCGATGCCGGTGACAGTTGCGGAAGAAAAACGCCGAAGGCCGACCAAAACAGGATCGACAAGCCGGACGCAAGACGGGAGTAATATACGCGCGAAGACGGATTCATATATAAAACCGGGGATCATTACTGGCGTTCAACTTAGGAGAATAAAACAAGTTCTTTCGGCTCCGGATACGGAAAACAGAAGTTCAGCAGCCGATTCCCGGCATACGGATAAACCGTTCATTTCTTGATGCCCCTTTCCCCGCACCGCTGCAGTATCTTCTGTATGCGCATTATCAATTCTCTCGGACTGAACGGTTTAGTCAGATAATCTTCCGCCCCGGAAGAGAACGCCCGCAATTTATCGCCCACCTCGTCAAGGGCGCTGACCACGATCACCGGAATGTCCGCACCGCCGAATTCCCTGCGCAGGCAGTCCAGTAATTCCCATCCGTTCATCCGCGGTAAGAGTATATCCAGGACTATCAGATCCGGGATATGCTCTTTTATGCTTTTCACGGCTTCCGCGCCGTCGCTCACCGAAGCGACTTCGTAACCGCTTATTCCTATATGAAAGGACAGCAGTTTGCGGATCTCTTGTTCATCTTCAACCACCAGGATCCGTTTCCTGGCTACCGGACAGTTCTCTTTCTCGCTCCTGACAACTCCCATAACACCTCCCTGGTCGTTCACGCCGATAACCTTATTATCGAAGACGGCTGCCGCGTTCCCGGAATAGGCACGCCGCAGTGAAATCATACGCTTTAATCAAATATAACCGGGAGATGTTACGGAATACGGGAGAGTTTGTGAAATCTTCGTGAATTTGGATGATCAGCTGCAACGCAAAGGGATCTTTTGACGGGTATTACGCCAAAGGGATGGTAAAACTGAAGGTGGAACCGGCGCCGGGGACAGACTCTACCCAGACGCGGCCGCCGTGCGACTGCACGATATGCTTGACGATGGAAAGGCCCAACCCGGTGCCGCCGGCTTCCCGGGAACGCGCCTTGTCCACGCGGTAGAACCTTTCAAAGATACGCGGAATGTCTTCCTGCGAAATGCCGATGCCGGTATCGGAAACATCAACCTGAAGCGCTCCGCCTTTCACCGTTGCGGAAACGGCGACCCTGCCGCCTTCAGGCGTGTATTTGACGGCATTATCCAGGAGATTGGTCATCACCTGGTATAATCCGGATTCATCGGCCAGGATATGCGGCAGTCCACCGTCAACCGCCGCTTCCAGAGTGATAAGTTTCGCTTTTGCCTGCCCGCCGATACTCTCTACCGCGCGCCTTATCAAACCGGCGGCGTCAAGAGCGAAAACGGACAGCTTAAGATTGCCGGACTCGATCCTGGCCAGATCGAGCAGATCATTGATCAAATTCGCCAGGCGGTTGCTCTCCTGGTAAATAATGCCGATAAAATCGCGCGCGTGCCCCTTGTCCTCCAGGGCTCCGTCCAGCAGTGTTTCAGCGTAACCCTTGATGCTTGACAAAGGAGTGCGCAGTTCATGCGAAACATTGGCCACAAAATCCTGCCTGATCTTCTCCAGCCGCCTTAATTCGGTGATGTCGTGGAAAACCATCACCGCGCCTTCAAGCCTGTTCCCGCGCATTATCGGCACCCCGTTGACGCGCAGGAATTTCTCCTCGGGCACAAAGATCCTGATCTCACCCGTGACAAGCTTCTGCTTTTCCACGACGATCTTATCGGCCATTTCCTGTATCGCGGTATTGCGCACGATCTCGATCGGTTTCCTGCCCTGCGGTTCTTCGCTCACGGAAAATAACCTGCGCAAGGAAGGGTTCATCAATATCACCCTCTCTTGATCGTCGGTAACGATAACGCCTTCGAACATACTGGAAAGGACCGCGTCCAGTTTCGCTTTTTCGGAACTGATATTCTCTATCCTGTTCTTTATCTCTTCGGCGAGGGAATTAAGCGAACCGGCGAGTTCGCCTATCTCGTCCCCCGAATGCACCAGCGCTTTCCTGGAAAAATCCCCCTTGGCCATCAATTTAGCCGTCTCGGAAATGGAAACAAGCGGCCTGGAGACATAAATAGAAGTGACAAAGGTGATCAAAAGGCTGGACAATAATATCAGCGCCAGCCCGGCGCCGGCTATCTTTACCGTCCGCGCTTCAAAAGAGGCGATCTGCCGCTCCGGCACAGCGAAACGGAGCGTCCCGGATACGGCACTGTTCCGGAAAGGGGCCGCGATATACAACATATCGCGCCTTAAGGTATTGCTGAAACGCCGGCTCATCCCGAAGCCGTTCTTCAGCGCTTCGATGACTTCCGGCCTGCCCGCGTGGTTTTCCGCCGCGCTTAACTGCCCGCCGGACAATCCCGAATCGCCCAGAAGGCGGCCGTCGGCGCCGATAATAGAAACTCTCAAGGACAAAGCCCGGCCCATCTCTTCGGCTATCGCAGGAAAATCTGCGGACTGCGCCCCGGAGGCGGCGCTCTCCAACAACGCCTTATTGATCAATAACTGGCTTCTAATATTGGAATAGAAATTTTCCTGCAGGTAGGATCTTATCTGCCCGGAAAGATACGCATACCCGGCGAGAACGGTAAAAACAAGCGCGCAGGAAAATACAATGGTGAGTTTCCAATGCAGTCTAATCTTCATACTCATCTTTAAAACGGTATCCCACTCCCCGGACCGTCTCGATCATCTTGCCCGCGCCCTTTAGTTTTTCCCTCAAACGTTTGATATGCGTATCGACCGTGCGGGTATAGACATCGGCATGCATATCCCAGACTTCGGACAACAGCTTGTCCCGCGTCTGCACGCGCCCTTTTCTGGTAAGCAAAGTCTCCAGCAGCTTGAATTCCATCAAGGTAAGTTCTACTTCCTTATTATTCACCGCCACTTTATGCTCCGGGAGATTCACATAAAGCGCGCCCAGCCTGATAACATCTTTACTTTCCTCCGGCGCGCTCCTTCTGCGCATCACCGCCTTAACGCGCAGGATCAGTTCCCTGGGGCTGAACGGTTTGACCACATAGTCGTCCGCTCCCAATTCCAGCCCCACCACTCTGTCCACTTCTTCTCCTCTGGCGGTAAGCATCAGCACCGGAATGTCCTTAAGCGCGTGCTCCCGCTTGAACCGGCGGCACAATTCAAAACCGTCCACGCCTCCGGGCAGCATTATATCAAGAATAATCAAAGCGACTTTTTCCTTAGCAAGGATATCCAGGGCCCCCTCGGCATTACCGGCTGCCGAACAGGAATATCCTTCTTTCTCCAGATTGTATTTCAACAACCTGGAAATATTCTGATCATCTTCGACTACTAATATCCTCTCACCCGCCATCTTTTCTCCCGTCTTACTTTCTGATCCGTGTATTATATCTATCCCTTCACAGGCTGCAACCGTGACAAATCCATAAAGAAATAACGTAAAGCGCGCCGAAAACAAGGTGCAGGCCGGCAGTCCGCACGTCTATATCCGAGATAACGGCGGTATTTTCCGCGGTTGCCGCGCGCACGGAAGCCGCGTTGGCCGCGGCCGCGGGAAGAGTAATCCAGGTCAAGAACGCCGCGGCCGGGACGATCTTAAAAAACCAAAGCGCCGGAATACTTAAATAAGCTCCGGAAAGAAGAAAATAATATTCCGCTTTCGCCCCCCTTAACCCAAGCGAGATCGCCATGGTAAGGATCCCCGCCTTTTTATCGGAAGAAATATCCCGCAGATTATTAGAATGAAGAATAGCCGTGACCAGCAACCCGACAGGAAACGCGGCATAAACAACGTTAAACGGCATCCTGCCGGTTAAGGTGAAATAGGCGCTGAGCACAAGCAAAGGCCCCAGAAAAAGAAAAACCAACAACTCGCCAAGCGCGAAATATTTAAACCCGAACGGCTTACCGGTATAACCGTATCCTCCCAGGAACCCCGCCAAGCCCATCAATAATAAAAGCGGCCCCCGCCGCTCCACCAGGAACAGCCCCAAGAAGAACGCCGCGAGAAAACAAAGATACGCCCAGATACGCGCCTGTTCGGGAGAGATCAAGCCTTCCACCAGCACACAGCCGGAACCGAACGTCCCCGCTTTATCCACGCCTTTGCGGAAATCGTAATAATCATTGATCAAATTCGTCCCGGAATGCATTAAAAGCACTGCCAGCGCGAACAACGGTAATAAATTCCATCGCGGAAAAAAGCCGCCGTCACGTTGAACCAGCACCACGGCAAGAAAAACAGGGATTAAAGAAGCGCTGAAGAACTGCGCCCGTATAGCCTTTAAGCAGATAACAAATCTGTTATACGATTTCAAGAAGCCCCCATTAAGAAACGAAACACGAGACACGAAGCACGAGGCAAGATAGACAAAAACTGCATCCTTCGTCCTTCATGCTTCATCCTTCTTGGTTTATTATACCCCGGCGCGGATTTCCGGCAAAGAATTATTTTATAACCGGCGCGGTCCGGAGCCCTGCCGGGATCTCCAGCCATAACAAATTATATTACAGTAGGTTACATAATAACAGCATAGGAACAAAAATTACCGTTGAACGGGTAATAAGCCGCTGTTTATGTTATATTTTATATAGAGAGGAATACTATACACAGGAGCCCAGAATGCCTTTTGCCGTTAAAAAACAGAATACAAAAACCATCATGACGCGGAAATGGGCGCTTTTTCTGCTCTGTTCCGCCTTGATACCGGCTATAAACGCGTACGCCCATCCGATCATCGGATACACAAACATCACTCCAGGCAGTCAACAGAATAACGCGGAATTATTGATAAAACCTGAACTGATAATAAACTTTAAACCCGGGATCCCGCAATCAAAAGAAAAAAGAGAAGGTGTTTTCCTGGCCTACCTGAACGGAAGAAGCTACACAGCGGTCGGGAACAAGAATTTATGGGAAAAAGAAGATAAGGCGCTTATCAGGCGCGAGTGGGCAGAATTCCTGGGTTTCGACGTATTTATGCCTTATTTTAAAGCCAAGGAAGCTGAAGAATGGGTGAGCGAGAAAGCCGCCGTGCACGTTTATAAAATAAAAGGCAAGCCTAAGTTCGACGACAACAAGATAAACTATATTTTCAAGACCGCTTTCTAACCGCTTCGGCGCAGGATATCTTCAGACATTATGATCCCTTTTGTCACGTATATCGGCCTGATCTGTTTTCTGATTGTGGGAAGCATATACGCATAGACAACCGCCGCGATTATGCAACAGATACCGCCGAACAACAAAGTGTTGTCCGCGCCCAGCCTTACCGCCAACCAACCCGCCATAAGACTGCCGAAAGGGACCATCCCCATAAAAGACACTGTATAAAAACTCATTACTCTGCCGCGTTTGTCCTCGTCAACGATCGTCTGCAGCACGGTATTACTGGCGGCCATCTGCACCATCACAGCGAAACCGCTGATGAACAAGAGCGGCAGTGAAACCCATAATACCCGTGAACGCGAGAAACAAATAATTCCCGCGCCGAAAACAGCGGCGCAAACCCCGATCAACCGCCCCAGACCGCGCACGTTTCTTCTGGACGCCAGGAAAATAGCCCCGGTTAACGCCCCCAGCCCGCTCATAGACACCAGAAATCCCAAGGTGCGCGGGCCTCCGTGAAAGACATCCCTGGCAAACACAGGCATCAGCACCTGATAAGGAACACCCATCATACTTATCACGGCAAGCAGGATCAGGATCGTCCTGATAGCAAAAGATCCGGAGATGTATTTTAACCCGTCCCGGACCTCCGATATTATACGGCTTTTATGTCCGTCAGGCCGGGGAACGCCATTAATGCGCATTGCCAGCAAAGAAATGATCACCGGGATATAACTTAAGGCATTAAACAGGAAACATACCCCCTCGCCGACCAGCGCGATGAGTATGCCGGCTATAGAAGGGCCCACCAGACGCGCGGAGTTCACCATCGAAGAATTAAGGGCGATGGCATTGCCCATATCCCCCCTGTTCTCGATCATCTCGACGGTAAAAGCATTACGGGTGGGAATATCCAAAGCGTTCACCACGCCCAGAAAAAAACCCAGGACGATGATATGCCAGACCTGTATCTTGCCGCTTAAGATCAGAACGGCAAGCACCGATGCCTGAATTAAAGATAGTGCCTGGGTAATGACGAGAATACTCCTGCGGTCATGCCTGTCGGCGATGGCCCCGAAGAAAGGCGAGAATAGAAAAGAAGGGATCTGCCCTGCAAAGCCAACGATGCCAAGCAAGGCCGCGGAATTAGTCAGCCGGTAAACCAGCCAGGACAAAGCCACCTGCTGCATCCATGTGCCCACCAGGGAAATGCTTTGCCCGGCGAAAAAAAGCCGGTAGTTCCGGTGCCGCAACGCGCGGAATATCTGTTTGAATTCCATCGCGCGCTATTTATTCTGTATCAAGCTGCCTATCACGCCGTTCACCATATCGGCCACAGACCTCTTCTTACTGTCCGCGCTATCCTGCGATGAAACGGCGGCTTCCTGGCCGGAAGGACTACCGCTCTTATTCAAAGCCTTATCAACGGCGTTGATCAACTGCGTCCCGATCCCGTTCACCAGCAATTTATCGGCAATGTAACCGGCATCAACTTCTACTTTTGTTTCCTCCCCGGCTTTGCCGGAAATTTTCAACGGTAGAAGAAGCTGTTTATCGTTATTAAGCAGATACGCCATCTCTTTTACCGCCTTCACCATCAATGCGGACAAGTCCAACGAAACGATCAGCTCTCCCTCGAACAAGAAAGAACCGTCAACTCCGGCCTCTGTCCTGCCCGTCAAGGTGAAATCTTCACCCGAGACCAGCATATTCCCGATCACCGCCCTTCCCCCGGAAAGCTTGACCGGCAGGTCTATTTTACTGAACTGGGTGTCTGTCTGCTCAAAACGCTGTTTATATTTATCCGGCAGGCCGGAAATAAGCGTTGCCGATAATTGCGGGAGCACCGCGATCTTCTCGACGGCCGCGCGCAGTATATTAATATCTTTGAGCTTCGCCTGCTGGACGGAGATATTCACGTCGCCGGAAAGGCCGGGAAGCAAAAACTTGGGATCTAACCCTTTGCCTTGGATCTTTGCCTGTCCCGATACTATCCCCTCGGATTTAACCGGCATTTTATCCTGGGCAAAAAGCTGCTGTAATTTAACATACTGGATATCGGCATTGATATCGAAAGCTTGCCTGGTCAAATAGCCATCTATTTTACCGGACACGGTGATCTTTCCGTCCCCGGCCATAGCGGAAAAACTTTTGATCAACACATCGGATTCCGTGATCCTGACAACAGCGGAAGCATACTTGACCGGGGAAGATAATTCCTTAAATTGGACCTCTCCGTCATTTAAACTCAGGCTCAAGTCCAACATGACCAAACCTTTCGCTCCGGCTACCATCTTTGCCAGCGCGATATCCAAAGTTCCTTTAAGAACGGCCGGCAAAGCCGCGCCCTGTCCCGCCGGCAAAAGCGCGGAGATCTTCTTCATATCCAACTCCGACAGGTCAGTCTTGCCTTCAACCCCCGAAATGATCACATCACCTGTCGCCAAGTCAAAAGCGGCATTCCCCTGCAGACGTACATTCTTCCTTTCGCTTAAGACGCGCGCCTGCGCGGTGAAAGGGAAAGGCCCGTCCAAAGATATCTTGAACGCGTTCAATTCCAGGTCCGCTATCTCTAAGGCGAGCGGAGATTCAAAAGAATTATCCAGATAAAGAATATTGCCGCCGGAAATAGTAAAAGAAGCTACCGATACAGGAGGCAATACTACCCCCGCCCCGTCACCGGCAGGAACATCCCCCCCTGGGGCGGGCTGTTTTACAAGAGTCGCCGCGTTCACCGAACCGTCCTTATTACGGATAATCGTCAGCTGCGGCCCGGCAATATAGACTGCGGGGATCAGCAATTGTTTCCGTAATAAGAGGGCTGGAATATCCAAAGAAACCGTCACTTCCCTTACTTTAAGGAAATCGCCCTTACCGAAAGACCAGTCTTCCGCGACTACGAGGTTATCGAGTTTCAGGCTTACGCTCAAAGTCCAGGAGATATCCAGCCTGGCCTTTTCAAAATCCACGTCACGGTTCAGGACGCTTTTAGCCTGGCTGATGATCTGCGGTTTATAACGGTTAACATCGAAAGTCTTGACTATGACCACAACGGCGACAAGTAAAACCAGGACGATCACTGATAAAACAAACAAAACTATCTTGATAACTTTCATATCCACCTCCGTCAACCGGTATTGATCAGCCGTCAAACAACGGGCGGCGCGCCAAACGTTTTATTTATTATACCGCCAAAGCAGACGGGCAACAAGAAGTATAGAAGGATGAGGTGGGATGAGACACGAAGCAGGATAAGACAAAGATGAGAAACGACGAGAATGAGGAACTAAACACGAAAGACAAAACATAAAGCGCAAAAAACGATAGACAAACCGTTCGTACTATATGCTTTACCTCGTCCATCGTGCTTCGTCCTTCTTCCTTCGTTACTCATTTAGTCGGTAAAGCTGCAGATATTTTCCTCCCTTAAGCTTATGTATCCCTCCTTACTGACGATAATGTGGTCCAAGAGTTCTATTCCCAGTAGGCTGCCGGAATCGCGCAGGCGCTGAGTCACCGCAATATCCTTCTCTGAGGCCCTAAGTTCTCCGGAAGGATGATTGTGCGCCACTATGACGTTGGTCGCCAGGTACTTTACCGCTCCCTCGAAAACCTCGCGCGGATGGACCAGGCTGGAATTGATGGTCCCCACGGAAACGATCTCCCTGCGGATCTGTTGATTACGCGAATCCAGGTAAAAAACCACAAAATGCTCTTTCCTGCTCTCACGGATATCCTTCAGGCTCTCAAAGACATCCCCGGGAGAAAGCATTTGCCTTAATTCGGTTTTCTTGCCGCTAAAAATACGGCGGCCCAGTTCGAAACAGGCAAGCAGCCCGCAAGCCTTGACTTGACCGATACCGGACATATTTTTTAACTGCTGCAGGTTCAATTGAGCAAGCCCCGGGAGGCCATTCTTTTTCAATAAACGGGAAGCCAGAGCGAGCACATTTTCCCCTTTTCTCCCGGTGCGCAGGATAACCGCCAGCAGTTCGGTGTCCGATAAACGCTCCTGCCCGTAACGCGAGAGCTTTTCTCTCGGACGTTCGACACGGGCCAAATCTTTGATAGCCACTTTATTACCTTCCATATCACCCTCCCTTTTTCGGCTGCCGGGAACCGGCAGTCACAAATTGATCCCGAAGCCGCCTGTTCCGGGAATCGGCGTCATACTTAATAGACGCCGGAGAGAGGCTGAATCTAACCGTTATTTTTCGCGTTTTCACCGCGTCAGGGAGGTAAAAAACTCCGCTTTCAATACTCCTTCATTCCATTCTCCGTCAGCCGTGGAATCCCAAACGATACCGCCGCCTATTCCCATTTCCCCCTGTCCGCCGCGTATAAGCAGGGTGCGTATAGGGACATTAAAGAACATTTCTCTCGCGGGAGTGATATAGCCGATGGCGCCGGTATAGATATTGCGCGGCTCTTTCTCAATCTCCCGGATAATGCGCATAGCGCGCAGTTTAGGCGCCCCGGTCACGGAACCGGAAGGGAAAAGCGCCTTGAATAATTCGCATAGCGGGATATTTTCCGGCACACGGGCGGAGACCGTGGACGTCATCTGAAAAAGAGTGGAATACCCGTTGACCTCAAAAAGCCGGGGCGCGCGGACTTTACCGCCTATTTTCCCCAGATCGTTCCTAAGCAGATCGGCGATCATCACATTCTCCGCCCTGTTCTTGACGTCAGCGCGAAACAACCTGTATTCTTTCAAATCGCTGAAATAATTATCCCCACGCCGCCAGGTCCCTTTCATCGGTTTTGCCAGGATCCGCGGGCCTCTTTTCTTAAAGAACAATTCCGGGGATAAAGAGCAAATATGTAGATCACGCCATTGCAGATAAGCCGGATACGGAACCGGCTGTTTTTTCAAAAGCAGGCTATAAAGCTGCCCTGCGCTGCCGGAGAAATCGAAAAGAAACTTAATACAATATGTAAGCTGGTAAATTTCTCCCGAGGCGATACATCTTCTGATCAATTCGATATTATCCGCGTATTCCCCGCGTTCGGTATTGATCCTGAGCCGCTTCACGGAAAACCCGCGCGCGCGGGATGCCACCGGTAATGAATTCCGGAGCGGCCCTTTATAAACCCCCATCAGAAGAAGCGGAAAATCCCGCCTGCCGGAGAAAGAGAACCGCTCTTCAAAACAATAGCCGGCCTCATAGGAAAGAAAACCGGCCAGGTAATACCCGGCTTCTAACGCCTCTCCCATCCTGCGGAAACAATTACTTAACTCCAACGGATCATTAGCGGAAATAACGGAAAGCGGTGAATCAAAAAATAGCGGCTGTCGTTCAAACTGGAAATAAATGATCATCGGCATCCAAGTATTCGGCTGGGAGATCCAACCGGCCTGGATGCCCGCTGGCGGGCTTAAGCATGGCCTAAAAAACGGTTATAGGTGTTGAGTTCTGGGTTCTAAGAACGTAAAGATGCGTAAAAACGGGACCGGGTCCGCCTTTCCCTTTGCGCTATATAGAGTTAGAGCGGAAGTGTCCCCGGATTTTATTTATTTTACGGAATAATTCTCTAAAAGGCAAGTAAAAACTTAGCAGGGAATATGACTCAAGGTTCAATACACAATACCTAATATGTTGAGTGCGCTGTTAAATCAATTTTTTAGACAGCGCACTATCCGCACTAAGATTATTCGGGTTTAAATGAATCGAGTATAACTGTGGCGGCGTTATCGCGGAATTTGAAGAAACCTTTCCCCTTAGATTCCCAATGTTGCGCAACAGAATGACCGGCGCTCCTGAGAGTGATCTTCCCCGGGACAAGGTTGGCCAGTATAGGCGCGTGGCGCGCCAGTGTGCACATATAACCGGATTCCGCCGGAACGGAGAGCGAGACCGCTTTCCGGCGTATGGAGACCAACGGAGTGATTATCAAGACTTCAAAAGTATTATCCATTTTGCAAAGCGCGCCCCTTCTCCACCGCTTCCTCGATGGTACCCACCATATAAAACGCCTGCTCGGGTAGATCGTCAAGTTTACCGTCAATGATCATACGGAACCCTTTAATTGTATCCGCGAGACCGACATACTTCCCTTTAATGCCGGTAAACGCCTCCGCCACGAAGAAAGGCTGAGAAAAGAATTTCTGTATCTTACGCGCCCGTGACACCGACAGCTTATCCTCGTCGGAAAGCTCGTCTATGCCCAGGATGGAAATAATATCGTTTAACTCTTTATACCGCTGGAGTATTTTCTGCACCCGCACCGCGGTATCATAATGATCCTTACCCACTATTCTGGGGTCCATTATGCGCGAGGAAGAATCGAGCGGATCCACCGCCGGATAAATCCCCAGTTCGGCAATCTTGCGCGAGAGCACCGTCTTAGCGTCGAGATGCGCAAAAATAGTCGCCGGAGCCGGATCGGTCAGGTCATCCGCTGGGACATAGACCGCCTGCACCGAAGTGATCGACCCCTTGCGGGTAGAGGCGATGCGCTCCTGCAACTGCGCCATTTCCGTGGCCAGGTTCGGCTGGTATCCCACCGCCGAAGGCATACGGCCGAGCAAAGTGGAGACCTCGGAACCCGCCTGGACGAAACGGTAGATATTATCGATGAACAGCAGCACATCCTTGCCGGCGTGATCGCGGAAATATTCGGCCATGGTCAACGCCGACAGCCCCACGCGCAGCCTGGCTCCGGGAGGCTCGTTCATCTGGCCGAAGACAAGGGCGGTCTTCTTTGCCACCCCTGAAGCGTTGAGTTCCAACCAGAGTTCGTTTCCTTCGCGGGTGCGTTCGCCTACCCCGCCGAACACGGAAAACCCGCCGTGCTCGGAGGCGATATTACGGATCAACTCCATAACGATGACCGTCTTGCCGACGCCGGCGCCGCCGAACAGCCCTATCTTCCCCCCTTTAGGATACGGGGCCAGCAGATCGATGACCTTGAGGACGGTTTCAAGCATAGTCGTCAAAGGAAGCTGCTCTTCGAAATTCGGGGAGTTCGCGTGGATCGGATTGCGCTTACGCGGTTCTTCCACTTCTCCTTTACCGTCCAGCGGCCGGCCAAGAAGATCGAATATCCTGCCTAAGGTCTGCTCGCCGACCGGCACGGAGATCGGCTCTCCCAGATCGCGCACTTCCATCCCGCGCTTAAGTCCGTCGGTAGATTCCATGGCGATGCAACGCACGATATTATTACCGATATGCTGCGCCACTTCCAGCGTAATATCGATATCGCGGGACGCGTCTTCCACTTTCAACGCGTTATACAACCGCGGCACCGTATGTTCTGGAAACCTGACGTCCACGCTCGGCCCTATGACCTGTATGATCTTACCGTTCTCCATATTTTACTCCTGTCTCATTCCTGAACCGGAAATTATCTCGATCATTTCCCTGGTAACCGATGCCTGCCGCGCCTTGTTCCTCATCTGTATAAGCATATTCCGGAGTTCTTGCGCGTTATCCGAAGCGGCCTTCATCGATATCATACGCAATCCGTATTCAGCCATTAAGGATTCGACCAATAGCAAACGTATCTTGGCGGCAATGAATTTCGGCAGCAATTCCAAAGCTATCTTACCAGCGTCCGGATCAAGGATAAAATCCGGAGCGCGTCCGGCGGGCTTTTCAAGCGGAAGCAGTCCGGCAACAAACGGACGATAACGCGAAAGCGACTCATAATGCATATGCGCCACGTAGACCGAACCGGCATTACCTTCAAGGAATTGACGGGAAAGAACCGACGAGATCTCATCCGCGGAAGAAAATGAATACCTGCCTTTAACCTGCCTGAGCCCGCCGCTGACGTCGTATCCCCTCTTTTTAAAATAGGTAAAACCTTTTTTACCGACAAAACTCATCCTCACCGGGATACCTTGACTTTTCAAAACAAATTCTTCAGCCGCTTTGATCACCGCTGCGTTATAGGAGCCGCAAAGCCCGGTATCGGAAGTAATAACGCACAGCCCAACCGGCAAACCGGGACTCCCCTTGAGAAAAGGATGAGAGACTCCGGCATCAACCGCGAACAGATCATTGAACATGCCTTCCATACAACGGTAATATTCGCGAGATGAAGCAAGCAGATCCTCGGTATGCTTAAGATTGGCTACCGAAACCATCTGCATCGCGCCGGTGATCTTACGCGTATTACCGATACTGCGTATCCTGGACTTGATCTGCTTAATAGACTCCGGCAATATTACTTCTCCCCTTTGAATTCTTTCTTAAATGCGGCGAGCGCTTTATCAAGTTTCTGCATCAACTGCTCGTTTAAGTCCCTCTTTAATTCTATCTCCTGCTTTATATCAGGATACTGTCCGTCGATGAATTTATACAAACCGGCCTCGAAACTCCTCACTTCCGTCACAGGCAGGCCGTCGAGAAAACCGTGCGTCCCGGCGTAAATAATGATCACCTGCTCGGCCAGTTCCAGCGGGCTGAACTGGTCCTGTTTAAGTATCTCGACCATCCGCTCTCCCCGCGTCAGCTGTTGCTGGGTGGTCTTATCGAGTTCGGCGCCCAACTGCGCGAAAGTCACCAATTCGCGGTACTGCGCCAGGTCAAGCCTCAGCCTTCCCGCCACCTTACGCATGGCTTTGTCCTGGGCCTTACCGCCCACGCGCGACACCGAGAGCCCGACGTTCACCGCCGGCCGCACTCCGGAGAAAAAAAGATCGCTTTCCAGATAGATCTGGCCGTCAGTGATAGAGATGACGTTGGTAGGGATATAACTGGAAATATCCCCCGCCTGCGTTTCCAGTATCGGCAACGCGGTCATTGACCCGCCTCCCAGGCTATCATTAAGCTTTGCCGCCCTTTCCAGCAGACGGGAATGCAGATAAAAAACATCCCCCGGATACGCTTCCCTGCCCGGAGGCCGGCGCAAAAGCAGTGATAACTGCCGGTAGGCCTGGGCGTGTTTAGAAAGGTCGTCGTAGATCACCAGGCAATGCTTGCCGGAATACATCAATTCTTCCGCTATCGCGCAGCCGGCGTACGGCGCCAGATATTGCAGGGACGCGGAGGCCCGGCTGGAAGCGCAGACAATGGTGGTGAATTCCATCGCCCCGTATTTCTCCAGGGTCTGCGCCACGGAAACTATATTGGACATCTTCTGGCCGATCGCCACGTAGACACAATAGACCCCTTTGCCCTTCTGATTTATGATCGTATCGATCGCCATAGCGGTCTTACCGGTCTGGCGGTCGGCGATGATCAATTCGCGCTGTCCGCGGCCGACGGGGATCATTGCGTCAACGGCCTTGATCCCGGTCTGCAAAGGCTCGCTTACCGGCTGCCTCTGCACCACATTGGGCGCTTTCGCCTCCAGGGGCCGGTAAGTCCCGGTCACCACCGGGCCTTTGCCGTCTAAGGGTTTTCCCAGGGCGCCGACTACCCGGCCCAGCAGGGCCGGACCTACCGGAACGCGGGCGATCTTACCGGTGCATTTGACTATATCCCCTTCTTTGATAGTGATATCCGGGTTGTCCGGGCCAAAAATGATCACGCCCACGGAATCCTCTTCCAGGTTAAAAGCCATTCCCATTATACCGCCCGGGAACTCCACCAGTTCTCCCGCCATACACTCGTCAAGACCGTAAACTCTGGCGATCGCGTCGCCGACCTGCACGACGGTGCCCACGGATTCCATACGCAGTCTTATCTTGTAACGTTCCAGTTCTTTTTTGATCACCGCCGTGACTTCATCCGGACGCAGATTCATTTTATCCCACCTTTATCGCGAGCAGTTTATCTTTCAATTCTTCAAGACGCCTTTTAATGGAACCGTCTATGACGACATTATCGACGAACACCTGTATGCCTCCGCCCAGGCTGCCGTCCACTTCCACTTTTAATTCTATATCCCTTCCCAGTTTTCTGCGCAGGTGCGCCGTGATCCTGGCCACGGCGCCGGCATCCAAAGGGATAGAGGTCTTAAGAATGCCTTCGGACTTTTCCGTATGCCCGTAGATAGACAGGCAACAATCGGCCACTCCGGGAATCTCCCTGCCCCTGTCATTCTCGACCAGGAACATCAAAAATTGCAACGTGGACGTGGAGATCAACGGCCCGAACACCTTATGCAAAACACCGCATTTCTCCGCGCAATCAATATCCGCGTTCGCCAGAAAAGCACGCAGTTCCGGATGCGCCTCGAGTATTTCTTTCACCCGCCGTATCTCGTCCACGGCATTTTCCTTAGCTTCGTGCCCGCCGCAGGTACCCAGAAAAGCCTCGGCATAACGTTTGGCGCAGATATTGTCGTTCACTGCATTTTCTCCACTTCTTGCAGAAAATCAGCCACGATCTTCTCTTCTTCCCGCCTGCTCAGTTTCTCGCTGATGATCTTCTCCGTAGCTCCGATAGCGAGATCAACGACGCTCACTCTTAGTTCCTCTTTGGCCCTTACGATCTCGTGGCTGATCTGCTCACGGGCGTTCTCGATAAGCTTTTGCGATTCCTTCCCGGCGTTAAGAGATATCTCCTGCGCGAGCCGGTCGGCCTCTATCACCGCCGCGTTGATCCTGGCCTGGGCCAAGGACTCTATATCTTCCAGTTTACGCGCATATTCCTGTTTCTGAGCTTCCGCTTCCCGGCGCAGTTCTTCAATACCGCGGAACTCCCCGGCAATACGCTCTTTCCGCTCATCCAGCAGCGCCAGGATATGTTTCCAGGCGAATTTACGCAGCAAAAAGAACAAAAGAAGAAAACACAAAGTCTGCGCCGCGATATCTTTTATATCCAGCAACCGCAGCAGTTCCATATTAGAGTTTTCCCATTAGCATAAATACGACTACCAGCACATAAATGGTTATAGACTCGATCAAAGCGCATCCGATCGTCATATTGATCAAAAGTTTATTAGCCATTTCCGGCTGCCTGCCCATTGAGTTCAACCCCCCTGAAACAGCCATTCCCAGGCCAAGTCCTCCGCCCAATGCCGCCAATCCCAGGCCGATAGGAAGCCCCAACGCCAAACATGCATGCATATCCATTTGTTCCCCCCCTTTCGAATACGTTTCTACAGACACATTATTCTAAAAAAAACAACCGCGGTCTTTCCTTCCCGGCCGGATCACTTAACGCCGGCAGGCACTTCATCATCATGATTCAATACCAACGCGAAATAAATGGTGCTCAACAACAAAAAGACGATCGCCTGCACTATCGCCGACAGCAAAGCCAAAAGCGTGTTAAAGAACAAAAGCGGAAACCCCTTAAGGCCGAACCCGGCGAATACAGCCATCAATACATCATCTCCCCAGACATTGCTGCGCAGCCTCAAAGAAAGGGTAACAGGCCTGATCAACTCGGAAAACGTGTGCAATACGAACATCATCAAAGGTAATATCGCCGTCACGGCCATAATTCCGCGCGGCCTGCCGGCCAGATGATCTAAATAACCGATGAATCCTAATTTCCTGACCGCCGTGTAATTAACGTAAAAAAATACGCATAACGCCAAGGCGGCAGTCGTAGACCAGCCGGACGTGGCAGATTTCATAAACGGTATCAACCCGCACAAATTCATAAAAAGTATATAAATAAAAAGCGTCCCCAAGAACGGCAGGTATTTTCTGCCGTCTTTACGCCCCAAGATACCGCAGACAAGGCCGTCCAGCCCTTCGACCAGTATTTCCATTGCGTTCTGCAGCCTACCCGGGACCATTTCATGTTTTCTGGAAACCAGGATAGCGGCCAAAACAAGCATTGCCGCGATAAACAGGGAAAAAAACAGGTTCTCCCAGGAATTCAGAAAATTACCCGCGACCGTGCCACGCAAGGAATCCGCCAACAGACTTAAAACATTCGGCAATTCTGGAATAACGACAGCAGATGTTCCCGTCATAAAGCCCTCGAAACTCCGATTATTTCGGCGAAATTAAGATAAATCTTCCGCGCTTGCCGGTAAAACTGGTTATTATCCTCGCGGGACTTACGCAGCATTTCAACCGCGGCCGCTTGGGACGGATGCCCGTCTTTAGTATAATGGCTTATCCAGGTCTCTATCATCTCCGGAGTAACTTCTATATGGAACTGGATGCCGTAGGCATTGTCGCCGACTCTGAATGCCTGGTTCCTGCAGGCGCTGCCCTCCGCCAGCAATATCCCACCGGCCGGCAGCTCGAAGGTATCTTCATGCCATTCAAACACGCTTAACTCTTCCTTCAGCCCGCTGAATAAACGGTCGTGCTTAGCATCCGGCGTCTGTAATATCTTATACCAGCCTATTTCCTTTACTGGCGACTTGCTCACTCTCGCGCCGCAGGCCTTAGCCAGCAATTGCGCCCCCAGGCATATCCCTAATACAGGGATACGCCGCGCGAGCGCCTTTTTCAGAATACTATTTTCCTTGATAAGAAACGGGTGCTTATCCTCTTCATAAACATTCATCGGCCCGCCCAGGCAAACCACAGCTTCGACCCCGGCAAGCGTCTCAGGCAGGCGAACACCTGCAAAGACATTGATAACCGAGACGCTCCGGCCGGCGTTGCCGAAGAAATCCTCGAGAGTGCCGGCGCCTTCAATATCGATATGCTTAATTATCAGGATCATTTCCATCTCCGCTACGCGCCGGCCGGAAACTGACGCGATCTTCTATCCGCGTATGTATAAAAAAAACGCCTTCACATTCCGGTTTCCCGGATACGAAGACGCCACTGTCTTAAGTCTAGGAACCCCTCAGCTGAACGCCGCCGTTCAAGCTGCCTGCCGGATCAAGCGTTAATCACGGCTATACATTTATATATACAAGTAAAAACGCGCTGACTTTGGTAACATCAAAGAACAGTCCATAGTCGATAGTCCATGGTCGCCAGTACAATAAACTTAATATAACCTGTTTTAGACTATGGTCTGTGGACTATTGATCATTGACTGATTCTTACTGCTCACCTGCGCGCGGGTTTAAGAGAACCGCCGTTCTTCAATACCGATCTGTCCATATACCCCTGATGCACGTGGCAGTATTCGCCGTGATTGTAAATACTGAGGAGTTTTCTGCACAAAGGGAACCTGCACTTCCTGCCTTTTGGGGAACTCTTTACTTTCTTAGACATCTGCGTGCCCCTTCCACTAATTCGCGGAACAACTCCTTTACGGAAACTATCTTTTGGATGCGGTAAGCGTTGCTTCCGCACATAGCAAATCCTTTATCCATCCGGCCGCGGGAAGCGTTGATCAACGCTTTAGCGATACAATAATTCACTTTTGCCGGATCACAAGTAGAGAGGCATTTATAAGCGCATCCGAAATCAATACGTTCTCCTTTAGTTATCCTCTCCACGAATTTATTACGTATCACTCTTCCCGGCATACCCACCGGGCTTTGAATAACCACGATATCGTCTTTTTTAGCCGATAAATACGCGGCTTTATACCCATAGTCGGCGTCACATTCATCCGTGCAAACGAACCTGGTAGCTATCTGCACGGCTCCGGCTCCCAGGCGCATAACCCTGGAAATATCCTCCCCGTCGAAAATACCTCCGGCCGCGATAACCGGTATTTTTCTTTCTCCGGAGGAAAACTCCGCGGCCACCGAAAGGACTTCGCCAAGGATATTGTCCAGATAAACATTATCCTTATCCGCCAGTTCTTCATTGCTGAAGCCGAGATGCCCGCCGGCTAACGGGCCTTCCACGACCATGGCGTCGGGAAGACGATCGTACCTTCTCTGCCAAACACTACAGATCAAATGCGCGGCTCTCGCCGAAGAGACGATCGGCACAAGCTTGGTGCTGCCGTTCTTTATCAAAGAAGGCAGCCGAAGCGGCAATCCAGCCCCGGAAATGATGACATCCGCGGACTCTGACTGGGCGGCATCGACTAGGTCGTCATAATTGCTCAGGGCGCACATTATATTCACCCCGAACGGCTTTACGGTCAAAGCGCGCGTCTTTCTAATGCTCTCAATCAAAGAATTCCGCGAACGCGCCCTATAATCACTGCCGCCGCCTTCTTCTTCCTCACCGAGAGCGACCGCGGCAATAACACCCAACCCCCCTTCATTGGACACGGCGGAGGCAAGGCCTGAAGAAGAGACCCTGACTCCCATTCCGCCCTGAATAATGGGGATATCTATTTTTAAGCCGCCGATTAATAAATTAGTGAACTCTTTGTTCATAGTAATAAAAGAGCCGTAAAGGTTAGTAATCTGCCCTTTACGGCTCACGATTTGCTAATCTCCGGTATTACGCTGGTAAATAATCAGGACTTCATTCTACCCCTGCCCCGGTAAATATATTCCCATTCTCACCGGGAAGCGCCGGCGGACCGCCGTTTATTCCTGTTTAACCACTATTTTGACGTTGATCGCCCTTGGCCCCTTGGGGGATTTCTCCACTTCGAATTCCACTTCCTGCCCCTCGCTCAAAGAATCAAACCTGGCGTCTATCAAACTGGACTGATGAAAGAAAACTTCCCTGCCGTCAGTATCACTGATGAAACCGAAACCTCTATCCGCGACCAATTTCTTAACTTTTCCTGTATGCATATATACTCCTTGCCGGAAACAACTCCGTTACTCTAAATGTTATTATTTTCCTTACCACAGCGTTTCTTAAGGGACTGACTGCCCCCTTTCTTTCCAATAGCGGCATCCCGTAAAAAAAACAAAAACCGGCAGGTTGCTATTTTTAGACCTGCCGGATTCAAATCACACTTTGACTATTCACTTGCTTATTTTACCGCTTTAGCGGGATTTGTCAAATGGTATTTATGATTTCCTTTGTATCCCCTTGCGGTAAAAACGGTTACCAGCAGGAATAGTTCCTTAAAACCCTATATTTTGCTTCTTCCGGAGACCGTTCCGGCAAGAGCGGGATCTTTCAACAGGCTGCCATAATGGAAAATCACGTATGATAACCCCCCGTTTTCTTCGCAAATACGGAACTCTTCTCCGAATGTCCGCGGCAGACCGGCTAATTTATAAGCGCCAATGCCGATATTGATGTTTTCCCATACGGGGACTTTATCCTTGATCTCGAGAATGCACCTTTGAAACTCCTTAGGATACGGGGAATAATCCATCAACGTGACGAAATCCACCATCCCGCTCTCCAGCCAGGACGGCCAATCCTGGAACGCTTCTTCATAAGCACGGCAGTAAGGAGCGCAGGCTGTGGCCGAAACCCGTATATCGGAATGCAGGGACCGCGCTTTTTCAACGAGTAAACCGAGTAAAGCGTTAACCTGCGCGCGTTTCCAGTCCCGCCAGGGCTTACTCCCCTCCACAACAGACTTATTCCCGGTTTCTTTCTTGAAACGCTCCACATTCATAGCGGAGTACCCGTAAAACGGCCGTTCATCCGGGTAACGTATATAATCAAACTGTATCCCGTCCAGCCGCGGATAAGCCCGGACGATCTCCGAGACTATCCCGCAAAGTTCTTTACGCACCCGCGGGTCACCCGGCTCCAGAAAATACTGACCGTCTATCCGGTAATCCCCCAGGCTTTTCTTCGGCCTAAGATTCGCGGTCAGGATCCCGGGGCCGTAGCGCTTAATGAACGGCGCTGCCTCATTGCGGCTTAAACTCAGCATATTCATCCAGGCGTGCACTTCTATCCCTTTCTCATGCGCCTTGACGATAAGAAATTCCAACGGGTCTTCTTTAACTTTTTTCAGGCATTCCCTGTAAGGCGCGGGATCGGCGATACGGGAAGGGAACCAGGCCCGGTTGGCGCGGTAAACCTGCACGAAAAGAATATTAATGCGCGACCGGCCGGCAAAGTCCAATAGTTCCTCCATTGCCCGGCGGCTCGACAATACCGGCGGGTCCTGGATGACCGAAACGAAAAGCCCGCGGCGCAACGGTTCCGCGCACGCGGTACCGACCGGAAAAGCGGAAAACTGCAGAAACAAAAAAGACAACAATAATATTCTCATTGA
>JBAZGW010000009.1:0-2046 GCA_041652635.1 Candidatus Omnitrophota bacterium
TATTTTTCTAAGGCGCGCCGATCAGATGTCGGATGAGGATAAGATCCTTATGCAAACGGTCGCGCGGATCATTATTTCTGATCGCGGAGGCACGCTGGCGGAACAGTTGGAGGATATGACACAGCCTAAGGTTAATTTCCTGCCATTCGTTGCGACCAGGAAAGATGATCCGGAGGAAGAGGCCCAAGGCCCTGCGGAGAGCTCCGGCCTGGTTTATTTCAATGGCGTGGGAGGGTTTACCGGAGACGGGCGGGAATACGTAATTATGACATCGGGCACCAAGACTACGCCTGCTCCGTGGGTAAATGTGCTGGCGAACCGGAATTTCGGCACGGTGGTTTCCGAAAGCGGTAGTGCTTACACCTGGAGCGAGAACGCGCATGAATTCCGTTTGACACCCTGGAAGAACGATCCTGTTTCGGATGCTTCCGGAGAAGCGTTTTATATCCGCGATGAGGAGAGCGGGAGATTTTGGTCTCCGACGCCGCTTCCCGCTACGGGCAGGACCGGTTATACCTCGCGTCATGGGTTCGGGTACAGCGTTTTCGAGCATACCGAGAACGGGATCGTTTCGGAATTAACGGTATTCGTTTCCCTTGAGGACCGGGTTAAATTCTCAGTCCTGAAGATCAGGAATATTTCCGGGCGGCGCAGGCGTCTTTCAGCGACGGCCTATTGTGAACTGGTTATGGGGACCTCTCGGGATAAATACCAGATGCATATTCTGACCGAGATCGATCCCAAAAGCGGCGCTCTGATCGCCCGTAATCCTTATAACAAAGAATTTACGAACCGGGCTGTTTTCTTGGATGTTTCTGAGCCGGCGCGATTCGTGACCGGGGACCGTACCGAATTTATCGGAAGGAACGGGATGATGGCATCGCCTTCCGTGATGCGCAGGGACAGGCTTTCCGGAAAAGTGGGCGCGGGGATCGATCCGTGCGTTGCCGCGCAGGTCAAGTTTGAGCTTGATGATGGTCAGCAGAAAGAGGCCGTTTTTACTTTTGGTTCCGGTAAGACGGTGGATGAAGCGCGGGAGCTCGTCCGGCGTTTGGGCGGTATTGAGGCGGCGCGTCAGGAACTTGAAAAAGTGTGGGAATACTGGAAACGAACCCTGGGCGTCGTGTATGTGGAAACTCCTGATGCCTCGATCAATTTTCTCGTCAACGGCTGGCTGCAATATCAGATTTTAAGCTGTCGTCTTATGGGGAGAAGCGGGTTTTATCAATCCGGCGGGGCTTTCGGCTTCCGGGACCAGCTTCAGGACGTGATGGCGTTGATCCATTCTAAACCGGAGATGGCCCGAGAGCAGTTGTTGGCCTTTGCCGCGCGTCAGTTTGTGGAGGGAGATGTGCAGCACTGGTGGCATCCGCCCTCCGGCCGCGGGGTCCGGAGCAGCTGTTCGGATGATTATTTATGGCTGCCGTTCGTGACCTGTTTGTATGTCGAAAAGATCGGGGATACGGGGATCCTTGATGAAACGGCCGGCTTCCTGGAAGGGCCATTGCTCAAACCGGGGGAAGAATCTTACTATGATATCCCGAGAGTTTCCGCCCGCAGAGGGACACTTTATGAACATTGTGTTTTAAGCGTGAGAAGGGGATTGAAGTTCGGCGTTCATGGCCTTCCTCTTATGGGAGGCGGGGATTGGAATGACGGGATGAATATGGTCGGCCGCGAAGGCAAAGGCGAGAGCGTCTGGCTTGCTTTTTTTCTTTTCGATGTCCTTAAATCTATGGCGGCCTTGGCCGCTCAGCGCAAGGATAAGGCTTTCTCGAAGTTCTGTATCGAGGAGGCGGAGAAACTCGCCGGGAATATCGAAGAGCATGCCTGGGACGGCCAGTGGTATCGCCGGGCCTACTTTGACAACGGAGATCCTTTGGGTTCTTCTTTGAACAGTGAATGCCGGATCGATTCGATCCCGCAATCCTGGGCTGTCATTTCGGGAGCGGCAGGTAAGGAAAGGGCCAGAATGGCCATGGAACAGGTGGACCGGCAGCTTGTCGACAGGAAACAGGCGCTGGTGAGATTATTTGATCCTCCTTT
>JBAZGW010000009.1:2056-30058 GCA_041652635.1 Candidatus Omnitrophota bacterium
TAAGGCTTTACCTAATCCGGGATACATCAAAGGCTATGTCCCGGGAGTGAGGGAGAATGGAGGGCAGTACACGCATGCCGCGGTATGGGCGGCGGTCGCGTTCGCGGTTTTAGGGGATAAAAAGCGGGCTTGGGAGTTGTTTGATATAATTAACCCGGTGTATCATTCCGATACCGCGGATAAGTGCGCCGTTTATAAAGTGGAGCCGTTCGTAATGGCCGCGGATGTGTATGCCTCTTTGGGCCTTGCCGGGCGCGGGGGATGGAGCTGGTATACCGGGTCCGCTTCTTGGATGTATCAGCTTATCGTGAAGTATTTGCTTGGGATCCGCTTGAAAGTGGATAAGATCTACTTTGAGCCGTGCCTTCCCTCGGGTTGGTCCTCCTGGAAGCTGCATTATCGGTATCGGGAGACTTTCTATCATATTAATTTCGTATGCTCAGGACCGGCGGATCGCATAAGGTCTATTGATGTTGATGGTGTCGCGCAGAAGGAAATGCTTGTCCAGCTCATTGATGACCGGATAGATCATTCAGTGGAAGTGAAGATCGGATGATCGAAAGATATAGAAGACGATGTTGTTAATTTATTATCCGGCAATAGATCCCATAACAATTCTTTCATTCTCCTGATTCCTAAACGTCATATAATTAAGCAAAGAGGGTGGCAATTCAGGTTGGACTTCCGAGATAAGTATTGTGTCCCTGGAATTAGAATAGCGGACAAAAGAACAGTTTGAAAAAGAGTATGAGAACGCCCGCCCGGTCTTTAACAGGCCCGAAACAAACCCGCAAACCCGGACCGGGTCCGTCTAACCCCTTACGGTTAAGGTAATTTACGTCAGAAGTGTCCCCATTATGAGGCACGAAACACGAAAAAAGGGCGGCAAAGAGTCTTTTCCCAGGGTGATAGGTGTTCCGTTCTCTTCGTGACTTAAAATTCTATAGTCAGTTGGTTAAGTTCCTGCTGGATCTTTGTTAACCAACAATAAGAAAAAGAAGGAAAAGAAAAGAAGGAAAAGAGGCGGAATTGTTTAAGTTCAATTACCTTTCTGTGTTATAATAATTAATAATCCGTTTAACGTAAAGCGTAAAAATAAATCTACCCCATTTTTTATGCTTAAAGGTTTAGATATATTCCTTCAGAAAGTCCCCGCATTATCCGGCAAGAGGATAATCCTGTTGCCGTTTTACGCTTTTTCCATAGTTTTTCTTTCTATCTCGGTGATGATGTGGTTTGATACGCTGCCGGTTGTATTGGGTTTGACGGGAGGGAATCCGGCCTTGTTCGCACTCTTGCCTCTGCTTGGGGAGTTGATAGTCTGCGTGCTGGGGTTTGTTCTGGTTTGGCAGATGTGGTTTTGGAAAGATAAGTTGAAAGCGAGGTATGGCCGGTTAGCGTATCAAAGTATCTTTCTCGTGGGGTTCGCCGGCATATCCTGTGTGCTTTCCCTGGCGTTGAATATGTTCGTCCATTATTGGTGGTTTTCACGGCCTTTCTGGATGTTCTCTTCGTTGAAATTTCTTGTCCTGCCGCTTGAAAGGTATCTGCCTTTCGCGAGAGTTGAAGCGGCCGTGTTCAGGCTGATACTCGCGTTTTTCTTTACCGTTACCGGTTTTACGATGATCGTCCGCTCTTTATTGACTTTCGGGTTTGATTATATGAGCGTGCTGTATCTGTATTATCCGGAGGAGAGCAAGGTGCAGAACCACGCCATCTATTCTGTTTTGCGGCATCCCACTTATACCGGGGCTTTGCTCATCGGATTTGGGGGGATGTTTTACACGTTCACTTTGTATTCGGTGGTCTTTTATCTCGTTTTCCTGGTCAGCTTCTGCATACACATACGTTTCGTGGAGGAGCGTGAGCTCATCGCGCGTTTTGGCCGGTCCTACCGGGAATATATGCAGCAAGTTCCGGCTTTTTTCGTCAAACCCGGCAAACTGCCGGCTTTTCTGGCGTTCCTGACGGGAAAACAGAGCAATTGAGCAATGGAACAAATAGAACATAGAGCAACATAAGAACTGAAAGAGTAGCAAGACACTGTTGCCGACTCACTATCCGGCGATAATTTTATAACAATTCACAGTGCTTTGTTAAGAAATGGATAGATTTGACTGTTTTGTCCTCGGTAAGATGCGTTGCGCAATATGAAATGCGAGAGATGTCATTTTTTGTCATCCTGACCCTGAACAAAGAGAAGGGGAAGGATCTATTATCGACGAGATTCTTCGGTCCCTTCGGCCTCAGAATGACGATATAAGCTGAATTTCTTAAGATCAGGGAATGATCAACGCATTGAAATACGCGCAACGTTTCTAATGACAATATTTTACAATAAGATGGCTTTTGAAAAGTAAGCATAAGGAAAATAAATCTTCACAAAGTACTGACAATTTATTATTGTTCAAATTAAGTTCTGAACAAAGTTTCGGCAAAGCTTCAACTACGGATTAAGCCTCGCCGACGTACCAATAGCGGGCGAAGCGAAGATTTTCTGTTCGTCGAGGCTCTTCAGCCCTTGAGTCTTCAGAGTGACGAAGCGAAAGTCTTGTCTCCCATCGTTTAGTGTGACGATGGGATATTCCCGGCGAAACGGCATAAATTCCTCAGATGCTGGATCAGTCGCCCGCGAACAAAAGGTTATGCGTTATTCCGAAGGGGAGCGGGTACGGGGTCATCAGGCCCTGTTATAAAGGATACAAGATTGGGATGTTATTCTCCGATAATGCCGATATAGTCGGGAGGATATTCAATGCCTTGCTGGGAGATGTGTCTTTAGATGAGGAGTTTTTTTCGATTGCCCGGAAGTCAATCCGGAGGCGGTGCGGTTCGCGGGAAAATATTTGATGAAGATAGTTTCTGAAACAGCGCTGATCTATTCCAGATCCGCGCTCCTGGTTTCGACGGAAAAGGTTTACGGCGTGGCCAGCTTCGAGTTGGGGTGAGAGAAAGTATATATGAAAAAGATTGTTGCTTTGTTAAAGTCCTCGATGCTGCGCTGGTGGCTTATGATCGCCGCGGTTTTTACGATATTCCCTACCTGTCCCTGCTGCGGCAGGCAGGGATGCCCGGGCGGATTAGCGGCCGGAGCGATCTTGGGCGGGATACTGATCGCTATGAGAACGGCTTTTTTGTACATAAGGGGTAGGCTGTCCGCAATGATCTTTCGAGTGGAACCGGCAAAGAAACCTTGATCTTATTCGGCTCGCCGTAGATAAGGGAGAAGACAAGATGCTTTATGAAGTGCCGTTGAGCCTGATCAATAAAATGGCCGACGCGTCCGCGGAGGCATTCATTTCCAACAGCGATCCCATCGGTAACTTTATGTTCCGGGATGAACCGGATCATCTCGTGTTGAAACAGAGGTTCTTTCGCTCTCTCGTGACCTCCTGTTCGCCTAAGGCCGTAAGGCAAGGGATATCTCCTGAATTGGAAGCGGTAAGTATTTGGTTTCCGCCGGGAATGGACCATTCTGAGGATAAGGATGTCGATCCGTTCTCGGAGCAGGATTTTTCCTGTCCCGGAACGAGGGGGAAGATGCGGGCGGTAAACGACGTTATCAATATTCTGACAGAGAATTTAGGAAGAGAGCCGCAGTGGTACCTGCATTTGGTGGCGGTGCGATCGCATTCCAGAGGCCGGGGGTATTCTTCGCGATTGGTTAGGCCTATGCTTGATAGAGCAAAGAGTGAAGGCCTTCCCTGCACTTTGATAACACAGGGGGTGGAGAATGTTAAGAAGTATGAGCATTGGGGGTTTAAGGTAATAAAGGAAATACCCGTGCCTTGTTCGCGGGAAAAGTTCTACTCGATGCGCAAAGATTGAGAGGGGAATTCTTAAAAACAGGTGTCGGGCGCTCGCCTGGGAATTAGTCGAAATATCCTCCAGGCTGAATTTAGAGCCGTCGGGAGATTCCAGCGCCGCCCGGCGAAAGCCGCGGTAGTGGAGCGTGACAAATCTTCGGAGTGATCAATAGATAACGAAAGTGCTCACAATTTACCGTGTCTTATGAGTTGGATGAAAAAGGAGAATCGGAAAATGAAGACAAACACGCTTTCCCCGGAATTGCTCCGGAAAATGAACGCTTACTGGCGCGCCGCGAATTATCTTTCGGTAGGCCAGCTTTATCTTTGTGATAATCCTTTGCTTCGCGAACCGTTAAGGCCGGAGCACGTGAAGTCGATGCTGCTTGGGCATTGGGGCACCACACCGGGACAGAATTTTATATATGCGCATTTGAACCGGGTCATCAAAAAATATGATCTCGATATGATCTATATTGCCGGCCCCGGCCACGGCGGCCCGGCGTTGGTGGGCAATACTTATCTTGAAGGCACTTACAGCGAGATCTATCCGAATATCAGCCGGGACGAAGCCGGGCTGAAAAAGCTTTTTATGCAATTTTCGTTTCCCGGAGGGATCTCCAGCCATGTTTCTCCGGAGTGCCCTGGATCGATCCACGAGGGCGGGGAACTGGGGTATTCGCTCAGCCATGCCTTTGGGGCCGTTTTCGACAATCCGAAACTGGTCGTTGCCTGCGTCGTTGGGGACGGCGAAGCGGAAACGGGCCCTTTGGCGACGGCGTGGCATTCCAACAAGTTCCTTAACCCGGTTACCGACGGGGCCGTGTTGCCGATCCTGCACCTGAACGGTTATAAAATCGCCAATCCGACCATATTTGCTCGTATCTCGCATGAAGAATTGGATCAATTGTTACGCGGTTACGGCTGGTCGCCTTACTTTGTGGAAGGTGACGAACCGGAGAAAATGCATCAACTTATGGCCGCGGCTTTGGATGATGTTATCGAGGAGATCCGGCGGATACAAAGCGATGCGCGCGGCAAGAACGATGCTGCTCGTCCGCGCTGGCCGATGATCGTGCTTAATTCTCCCAAAGGCTGGACCGGTCCGAAAACCGTCGATGGCCTGCAAAACGAGGGGACCTTTCGGGCCCATCAGATCCCGCTGTTAGTGGACTCCGGTCATTCCGGCCATCTGGAGCTTCTTGAAAATTGGATGAAAAGCTATAAGCCGGAAGAATTATTCGACGAGAGCGGACGTCTTTTGCCTGAATTGGCCGAACTGGCACCCGAAGGTGAACGAAGAATGGGCGCCAATCCCCACGCCAATGGAGGGTTATTGCTGCGCGATCTGCTTATGCCGGATTTCCGGAAGTACGCGGTGAATGTACCGTCGCCGGGATCAGTTCAGGCCGCCGATACTCATTTGCTTGGTGAGTTCCTGCGGGATGTTATCGGTTTGAATCGGGAACAGCGTAATTTCCGCATCTTCGGTCCGGATGAGACGCTTTCCAACCGTTTGAATGCCGTTTTTGAGGTTACCAATAGGCAGTGGGAAGCCCGGATGGTAGAGAACGATGAGTTTCTTTCGTCCGACGGCCGGGTTATGGAGATATTGAGCGAACACCAGTGCGAAGGCTGGCTTGAGGGGTATCTGCTTACCGGAAGGCATGGTTTGTTCAACTGTTATGAGGCTTTCATTCATATCATCGATTCTATGTTTAACCAGCACGCCAAGTGGTTGAAAGTCACCGCGGAATTACCGTGGCGGAGAAAGATCGCATCGCTAAATTATCTGCTCGCTTCGCACGTCTGGCAGCAGGCGCATAACGGGTTTACTCATCAGGACCCGGGTTTTATCGATCACGTGGTGAATAAGAAGGCTTCTATTGTCCGTGTGTATCTTCCGCCGGACGCCAACTGCCTGCTGTCGGTCGGGGATCACTGTTTAAGGAGCCGGCATTACGTTAACGTCGTGATCGCTGGAAAATATCAGGCGCCGCAATGGCTGACCATGGATGAGGCGATCCAGCATTGCAGCAGAGGGATAGGAGTCTGGCAGTGGGCGAGCAGCGATCAAGGCGGGGAACCGGATGTGGTAATGGCCTGTTGCGGCGACGTGCCGACCCTGGAGACTTTGGCTGCCGTTTCTATCCTGCGTAAACATCTGCCCGGTTTGAAGATCCGCGTGATCAATGTCGTAGACCTGATGAAACTGCAACCGGATACGGAACATCCGCACGGGCTGAGCGGCCGGGACTTCGACGCACTGTTCACTAAAGACAAGCCGATCGTTTTCGCGTTCCACGGTTATCCCTGGCTGGTGCATAGATTGACCTACCGCCGCAATAACCACGATAATATGCATGTGCGTGGTTATAAGGAAGAAGGCACTATCACCACTTATTTCGATATGACGGTTCTAAACGATCTTGACAGGTTCCATCTCGTGCAGGATGTGATAAACCGGGTGCCGGGAACCGGCGAAAGCGGCGCCAGGCTCAAGAAGATGGCCCAGGATAAGCTTGTCGAGCATAAACAGTATATCGATAAGTACGGGCAGGATATGCCGGAGGTTCGTGACTGGAAATGGAACAGCTTTGGCCGGTGATCAGGCAAAAGTCCCAGGGAAGAAAAGACAGGCCGGTTTTATCGGTTACCGTAACCAAAAACCGATACGGGTTTCGTTACCACACCCTTTCCCGGGACCGCTCAGGCTAAAAGGAGGCGGCTATGCGATATAAGAAAGTGTTGCTCATTGCCTTTAGTCCGGTTCTCTTATGCGTTTTTCTGCATTCTTTGTTCAATATCAATAAATTAAGCGCTCAAACTGCAAATATTACGGATAGAGAAAAAAGCGAGATCAAAGCATTGTGCGTATTAGGTGAAAAGGTCAGGGAGTTCCCTTTTTATGTATATAGCGACGCTGAATCCGGGAAGAACAATTTCTTCCCTACGGGGTATATGGGGGATTCCAGCAGTTTTAAATTTGACCCATATTGCAGGGAAGTTGTCTATAAAGGGAAAAGCTGCATAAAAGTAACATATAACCTGGACGCTAATCAAACTTATGGCTGGATAGGTCTATACTGGCAGTATCCTCCCAATAACTGGGCGAATATTCCTAAAGCCTATGATCTGACCGGCGCTGTTAAATTGACATTCTGGGCCCGCGGCGAACATGGGGGAGAAGTGATAAGTAAATTCCAGGTCGGCGGTATAACAGGACAATACCGTGATTCGGGCGTGGCTTCCATAGGGCCGGTGATCTTGTCTAAAAAATGGAAAAGATATACAATAGGCTTGAAAAATATAGATAATCCGATAATCGTGGGCTATGAGGACAAACAGTGCTGGCCGTTCATGCAGCCGTTGGTCCGTGTTGTCGGGGGGTTTTGCTGGGCGACTAACTTAAAAGTAAACGATAATAAAGGTATTGTATTTTATCTGGATGAGATCAGATTCGAGAACAAGTGAACAACAGTTCAAGACGCTGTTCTTCGGGACCCATTTTAAAAATGATGGGTGGGATTCCCTGATTCCTGTTTAGAAATGGTCTATTGACGGACACGTCCGTCCGGATGAGGAAAACTCTATCTCGTCGAGGTCTCGAAGAGTGCGAAGTTTTCTGAATAGGAATTCGGGGGGGTGTGTGTGATTGGTTTCAGTTGTTTATTGCGCGTCTTTCTGTTATAATTCTATTTTTCACATATCTAAGCCCTGTACAGGGGAAAAGAAAGTTCAGGTTTAAGAATTATGATTACGGTAAACAATATCACGCTGCAATACGGGCAGCGTAAGCTTTTTTCCAGCGTCAACATTATTTTCTCTCCCGGCAACTGCTACGGGCTGATCGGCGCCAACGGTTCAGGAAAATCCACTTTCCTGAAGATCATTTCCGGGGAAGTCGATTCGACGAACGGGGAAGTGCTCATCCCGCCTGGTAAGCGTATCTCGGTCTTGAAGCAGAACCAGTTCGCTTATGACGAGTATACGGTCATAAATACCGTGATTATGGGGCATAAACGGCTTTATGACATTATCAGCGAGAAAGAACAGATATATGCCAGGACTCCTTTTACCGACGCCGACGGGATACGCGCTTCCGAACTGGAGGGGGAATTCTCCGAATTGGGCGGCTGGAGCGCCGAAGCCGATGCCTCCAGGCTGTTGAGCGAACTGGGTATAGAGGAATCCCTGCATACTGCGCCGATGAAGCAGCTGGAAGCCGGCCAGAAAGTCAGGGTGCTCTTGGCGCAGGCGTTGTTCGGCAACCCGGATATATTGCTTCTGGACGAACCTACCAATTACCTGGACGTTGATTCCCGTCTTTGGCTGGAAGAGTTCCTTTGCGATTTCGAGAATATCGCTATTGTGGTTTCCCACGACAGGCATTTTCTGGATAAGGTTTGCACTCATATCGCCGATATAGATTACGGCAAGATAAAACTTTACACCGGTAATTATACTTTCTGGTCGGAAGCGAGCCAGTTGGCGGCGCGCCAGCGCAGCGAGGCCAATAAAAAGGTGGAGGAACAGCGTAAGGAACTCAAGGAATTCATTATGCGTTTCGCGAATAACGCCTCTAAATCCAGGCAGGCCACCAGCCGTAAGAAGATACTCGAGAAACTTAACGTTGACGATATCGGACCTTCTTCGCGTAAATACCCGTATATCAACTTTGAACAGGGCAGGGAAGCCGGCGATAATATTCTGAGCATCGATAACCTTTCTATGTCCCTGGACGGCCAGCCGATGTTCGAGCGCCTGCGTTTTACAGTCAATAAAGGCGACAAAATAGCCTTCGTCGGACCCAATGACCTGGCGAAGACCACGCTTTTTCAGGTATTGACCGGAGCTCTGCCGCCGGAAAGCGGAAGCTATAAATGGGGCTCGTCCGTCTCATCGGCTTATTATCCCAGGGATAATTCGGAGTTCTTCAAGTCCCCGGCCAGCGTTATGGATTGGCTCAGGCAGTTCTCCGTCGAGACCGACCAGGAATTCATCAGGGCCTTTCTTGCCCGTCTTTTGTTCACCGGGGAAGAGTCTTTGAAACCGGTAAATGTGCTTTCCGGAGGAGAAAAGGCTAAATGTATGCTCGCCCGGATGACGGTCATTCAGCCGAACTTGCTCATATTGGATGAACCGACGAACCATCTCGACCTGGAAGCGATAACATCTTTGAACCGCGGCCTGGAGAAATACCGCGGGACAGTCCTCTTTTCTTCTCATGACCATCAATTGGTTCAGACAGTAGCCAACCGCATCATTGAGATCGGCCCCCGAAGCTGTATAGACCGCGCCGGGACGACTTTCGACGAATACCTTTCCGATGAACAGATAAAGTCGCGGCGGCACGAATTGTATAAGATATAATAAAAGACCGGGTATTGAGTGGTGAGTACAGAGTAAGTGCCTTTAGAATTCAATACTCGTTACTTTATACTCAAGACCTCTCATTATTTCTTAATATGTGCGGTGTAGATAAAGAAAAGCTCCTACAGGAAAAGATGTCCCGTTTCGGCGTTCGGGAAGAGGATATCACGGAGAAATTCGTGCGTGCGCAGGGCCCGGGAGGGCAGAACGTCAATAAAGTCTCCAGTTGCGTCCATCTGAAACATCTTCCCACCGGTATAGAAGTTAAATGTAGTGAGGAACGTTCTCAATACCTTAATCGTCAACTCGCGCGTGAACTTCTTTTGAAAAAGATTGAGAACGCAGTCCTGGGCAAATTATCGCAGGAGCGTAAGCGCATAGAAAAGATCCGCCGTCAGAAGCGCCGCCGTTCCCGCCGGGCAAAGCAAAAAATATTGGAAGGCAAACGGCTGAATGCGGAGAAAAAGAAACTGCGCGCGCCGGTCAACGTTAATGGCGTATAAACGTATAGAGTCGGGAGTATAGGGTAAAAACAAATACATTCAGATAAATAATAATCCGGGTTATAATACGCTTAATAAAATATGTATTTTCTTATCGGGGTGCCTTGTAATTGCCGCCGACAAGTGCTATACTTCAAATGGAGGATGGATAGAAACAGTAAAAAAACAGGTAGGGTGTAAAAATTATCCGTTCTCTAAGCCAAGAGTGAGGCTACAGAGTTGTAAGGAGAGCCTCGAGATACTCTTGGTTTTTCTTGTTTTACAGTGGATTCCCCGTTTTAGAGCTTTCGAAGTGCAGTTCAGTATTTAATCGGAGCGCAGAATTCCCCGGTTTTTAAACCGGGGGATGAATGCGCAAAGATTAACCTCGCCAACGCACCAGTGGCGGGTAATAATTCAGAAAAGAAACCACGGGCTTTAGCCCGTGGAGTATTCATTATTGCCGGTTGTTTGCGCTTTTTAGTGTTTTTCCCCACTCCCCGTGGTAAAATACCCTGATACTTACGCTTCGCGATAAAACCCGATCTTCCCTATAGAGGAATTTATGGCTTTAAGCTGGGATAAATATTATCTGCCTGAAACCGTCATAACGGATGCCGCTGCCCGCGGGCAAGAAGCTTATTATGCAAGAGCCGGCTCTGAATTGCCCGATAATTTGGACCTGAACAGGGAGTTTTTGGGCGCATTTGAGGCTATGGAACATACCGGTGAATGTATTTTTGTCACCGGCAAGGCCGGAACCGGTAAATCCACGCTCCTGAAGTATTTCAAGGCGCACACATCCAAGAACGCCGTGATACTGGCGCCTACCGGAGTGGCGGCCGTGAACGTCGGGGGGCAGACCATCCACTCGTTCTTCAAGTTTCCTCCCCGCCTTATTCAACCCGGGACCATCCGCAAGAAGCGTAACCGTAAGCTGATACGGGAACTGGATACCGTGATCATAGACGAAGTTTCAATGGTGCGCGCCGACCTGATGGACGGGATAGACTACGCGCTCCGCGTCAACAGGGATGCCATGGACGTGCCTTTCGGCGGGGTGCAGGTGATATTCTTCGGAGATCTGTTCCAATTGCCTCCGGTAGTTGAGCCGCAGGCGGCGGAGATACTGGAGAGAGAATACGATAGTCCGTATTTCTTCCAGGCGCGGGCGTTCCGGAAGATAAAACCGCGCTGCATAGAACTGAACAAGGTTTATCGTCAGGCTGACGTCCGGTTCCTGAATATCTTGAACAGGATACGGGACAGGCGGCATGACGAGGATGACCTGGCGGCCTTGAACTCCCGGGCGGCAGTGAAAGCGGCATCCGGGGACGCGCGTTGCATTGTGCTTACTTCTACTAACCGGCAGGCAGGGGTGATCAATGACCGCAGGCTTGCCTGGTTACCGGGAAAAACGTATATGTTCCAGTGTGCCTTGAACAAGGATTTTGATGAGAGACAGTTCCCTACTGAACCTCTGCTTAAATTAAAGCCGGGCGCGCAGGTGATCATGCTGCGTAATGACCCGGATAAGCGCTGGGTCAACGGCACTATCGCCGAGGTCGCGGAATTGTCGCAGGAGTCCGTGAGTGTGCGGATAGAAGGACAGTCGCACGAGTTGTCCAGAATGAAATGGGAAAAAATAGAATATGAATACAACGCCGCCAAAGACAAGATAGAGGAAAGAGTGACGGGCACGTTCGAGCAATTCCCTCTTAAGCTTGCCTGGGCGATCACTATTCACAAGAGCCAGGGGCAGACTTTTGACAATGTGGTCATAGATCTTGGTTACGGAGCGTTCACGCATGGGCAGGTTTATGTGGGATTAAGCAGGTGCACGTCATTAGAGGGGATAATTTTAAAGCAGCCTATCTACGACAGGGATATTATTTTCGACGAGCGTATTTACGAATTCAGGCAGAGGTTTTGTTATTGAAGGATAGCGGCGGTTTTCCGCGGTGGAAATTGTTTAGATTCCGGGTATAATATAACCGTGAGCCAACGGCTCTAACCGGGAGGAGGGAGATATGAGTGAATGGAGATCGCCCGTTGAATGCCCGAAATGCGGCAGTTACGATACCCGTTTTGTTGGGCCTCTGGAGGATCTGTCGGTTTATGAATGCAACCTTTGCGGCTGCCGTTTTGAAGTGACGGAAGAATAATGGCGGTTTTCTTCTCGATTACTCTGTGTGTTGTTTAAAGAACTTATTTAACAGCGCAGTAGTCCTGTCCGCCGTTATTCTGGAAAGCTTAGAGATACGCGGGGCAAGATGGAATATACGCGGGTTAGTTCGTCGTTAGTTTGACGTTGTAAACCGCGCTGATCAGGCGGCGAAAATAAGCAGGAGGGGTAACGGGAAAAAGCGATCGTTAGCGGAGTGATCAATAAGGAGGTTGAAGATGAGATCTTTCCTGGCCGGCTTCGTGATAATGCTTTCGGTAGTGGCCGCTGTTTCATTGTCGGTTTATAGAGGTATCGTTTCCAAACGCGCGGCCGTGGCCGCAAAATGGAACCGGGTAGCGGTAAGATTGCAGGACCGTAATCTCCTTATCCCGGCGTTGGAAAAGAAAGTCCGCGAGTATGCCGACCATGAAGAAGCGATGTTCATCGCTTTGTCCGCCGCCGGCACCGGCTGGGATAAGGCTTCCGGGATGGAAGAGAAGATCCGCGCGGCTTTAGTCCTTGACGCGGCGCTGGCGCATCTGCTCCGGACCGCGGATAATTACTCCAAATTGCAGGCAGAACCCGGTTTTATAAAACTGAAGAAAGAATTGTCGGTTAACGAAGAGATCGTTTCCTCGGAGAGAGGGCTTTTTAACGAGTCTGTCCGGGAATATAATTCCGCGCTGAAGGTCTTTCCCGGGAATCTGTTCGCGGCCAGGTACGGCTACAAGCCATTCTCCGAATATCATAAAACGGAGCAGAAACCCAAGACTATCGGGCGCATTAAGCTTTAAAAGAGACAAACTATTATTTGGGGCAGTCTTTTATGCCGGAGGCAGCCAGGCGTTATTTTAACTTCCGGGAATTGCGGGCCGGTTTACCTGTTGTCGGACCTGTGGTGTGGATTTTACGAAGTAAAAATCAGTTAGGAGGCGGATATGGGAGTGGAAAAGGCCGGTGAGAAATACCTTTGTAGTGTTTGCGGCAACGAAGTTGTGGTTACCAAAGTAGGCGGCGGTGAACTTGTATGTTGTGGGAAGCCGATGGGGGAAATAGAAGGATGATGAGCGAATGACGAGGCGTGGAGCGTTAAGATACAACTGCGAATGAGGCGGGAGAAATGAAATAACGAACCGGATAAGAAAGCGGCGGGACAATTTATTTATTTGAAAGGATCTTATTATGTTTAAATCAGTAAAAGGCACGTTGACCGAGAAAAACCTGCTGTCGGCTTTTGCCGGAGAATCGCAGGCGCGCAACAGATATACTTATTTTGCCGGCGCCGCGCGTAAAGAAGGGTTGGAACAAATATCGGCGATATTCCTTGATACCGCCGACAACGAGAAGGAACACGCCAAGGTGTTTTTCAAATACCTCGAAGGAGGAGACGTCCAGGTCACCGCGTCTTATCCGGCCGGTATGATCCAGGAGACTAAGCTTAATCTTGCCGCCGCTGCCGCCGGAGAAAATATGGAATGGACTACGCTCTACGCCGATTTCGGCCGCGTCGCCGAGCAGGAGGGTTTTCCGGAGATCGCCGCTTCTTTTAAGCAGATCTCCAAGGTTGAAAAAGAGCACGAGGCCAGATACAGGAAACTCCTCGCTAATCTTGAAGCGGGCAAAGTATTCAAGAAGGATTCGGCCACTCGCTGGCGCTGCCGTAACTGCGGATATGTGCACGAGGGCAAAGACGCGCCGCAGGAATGCCCGGCGTGCAGGCATCCGCAGGCTTACTATGAACTCCTGGCGGAGAATTATTAAAGAAGCGGGTTCTGGGTTTTAGGTTCTAGGTTCTGGGAGAAACATCAAAGCCATTTTTGTCTTTGTAAATATCTTAAATAACGTTTGCCAGAACCCAAAGCATAGTATCCAGAACCCGTTTTTACAAGAAGAGGTCATCAGAATGGGCAATAAAACCGTTATGTCTATCGCCGTTATTTCTTTATTGCTTTCTGTTTCCGGCTGGGGGATGTTTATCAGGGAAAAAGCTCGGCAGGAAGAAATGAAAGAGAAACTCGCGGATTACGTGCTCGCGCAAGTTGAAGAGCGGAAAAAGATGGAAGAATCCATCAAGGATCAGTTACGTCAGAAGAAACAGGAGCAGGAAGTGGTTATGCAACTGGAATACGAACGCCAGTTGCAGGATACGATTAATAATCAGCTGAAACAATATGAGCGGGACAGGGAGGAGTTCCTCAACAGGAGATTTGATGATTTTCGTTCTTGGACCGGAGGACTTGTAAAACAGGAACTTTCCGCTTTCAGCGGCAGCTTGAGGAAGCCGGTAATGGAAAAACTCCGTGAATACGGACAACTGGCGGAAGAAAACGCGGTTGCCCAGAATGCGAAGCTGGAAAGACGGATGTCCGCCTATAAAGAAGAACTGGGGATATCCTTGCGTTCGGCGATAGAAGAAGTAAAAGAAGAAATGCGCCAGGAGTTCTCCCGTCAGCGGGCGGAGGCCAGGTCCGCTTTATTAAAACAAAAAGAAGAGTTGGACCGGACGCTGCAGCGTGGCGGCGAAGCAGGCGCCGTTAATGTGCCCGGGACTGCGGCTAACCGGGAATAGGCGGTAATTGTCCCCTGAGAACAAGGAGGGATTTTTTTATTTGACAATATGATACTGTTGCAGTATCATATACCTATGAAACTGCTTACAAGAGAGACGGATTACGCCGTGCGTATCCTGGCCTGCCTGGCAGGCAAAGGTCCCGGGCAATCCTGCCCGGTCAGCCTGTTACAGCGTGAATCCGGCATACCCAGGCCTTTCCTGCGCAGGATTACGCTGGCGTTATGCAGGGCGGGTATACTGGTTTCGACCCGCGGCAAGAACGGCGGGGTAAAGCTGGCTGTCCCGGCTTCCGAAATAAACCTTTCCGGCCTCATCGGCGTTTTTCAAGGGGAGATTTCGTTTGGTAATTGTCTGTTCAGAAAGAAGATCTGCCCGGGCCGTAAGACTTGTGTCTTGCGCAAGAAATTACATAGCATAGAGGCGACTCTGCGCAGGGAACTATCGGGCATAACTTTGGCATCCTTGCTCAAGAAAGATCAATAAAAAGGCTGGTTTCTGGGTATTGGGTTCTAGGTTCTGGGAAAAAAGCGGGTGTTCTGAATAATAAAGTAAGTCGATAGTCCATAGGACACAGTTTTAGAGGAAGGAGCAAATATGTTTTGTTATCAGTGCGAACAGACGGCAGGCGGCACGGGATGTACTAAAGGCGGGGTTTGCGGCAAGAGCCAGGATATTCAGAGTATGCAGGATATTCTTTTGTTCGGGTTGAAGGGCATTGCCGCGTACGCTTATCACGCCAGGGAATTAGGTTACAAGGATGAAGAAGTAGACGCTTTTATGCACGAGGCTTTGTTTAAGACGATCACCAATGTAAATTTCAACTTTGACCAATATGTGGAGATAGTCTTGCGTTGTGGGAAAGTTAATTTGAAAGTAATGGAATTACTGGATACAGCGAATACCGCGCGATTCGGTAATCCTACTCCTTCCAGGGTTTTTACCGGAACCAGGGCAGGCAAAGGGATATTGGTAACCGGGCATGACCTGCTTGACCTTTATGAACTGTTGCGTCAGACCGAAGGCAAGGGGATAAATGTTTATACGCACGGCGAAATGCTGCCCGCGCACGGTTATCCGGAATTGCGCAAATTCAAACACCTTGTAGGCAATTACGGCGGGGCCTGGCAGGAGCAGAAAAAAGAATTCAATGATTTCCCCGGGGCGATACTGGCGACCACGAATTGTGTGCTTAATCCGCCTGCCGGGACATACCTGGACAGGTTGTTTACCGCCGGAGTTACCGGCATTGATTCGGCGGGACACATAGAAAACCGCGATTTCACCCCTTTAATAGAAAAAGCCCTGGCTTTGCCGGATCTGCGTGAGAACGCGGGAGTATACATACAGACCGGTTTTCACCATAGCTTTATTTCCGGGGTGTTGGATAAACTGGTTGGATTGGTGAAGGAAGGAAAGATCAGGCATTTCTTTCTGATCGGCGGCTGCGACGGTGCCAAGCCGGGCAGGGATTATTATACCCGTTTCGCCGAGGCGGTCCCTAAGGATTGCGTGATATTGACTTTGGCCTGCGGCAAATACCGTTTTAACAAACAGGACTTCGGGCAAATAGAAGGTATTCCTCGTTTGATAGACATGGGGCAATGCAACGACGCTTATTCCGCGATACAGGTGGCGGCAGCGTTAAGCAAGGCCTTTGGCGTCGGTATAAATGAACTGCCGCTTACGCTGGTGCTTTCCTGGTTTGAGCAGAAAGCGGTGGCGATACTGCTTACGCTGCTTTCCCTTAACATCAGAAGTATGCGTTTAGGGCCCACGCCGCCGGCGTTCATCAGCGCTAACGTCTTTGAATTCCTGAAAAAGGAATTTGATCTGCGTTTGATCGGGGATTCTCCGGAAGAGGACCTGAAGGCGATATTAGCGGGGAAGTGGGAAGAGGTTTTGTAAAATATCGTTCTTCTACGCTCCAAAACTCCGTTCTGCTTCGTGTAAAGCTACGCAGAACTTCGTTAGGGAACTTTGAAGAACGGAGGCGGGAGGATTCGAACCTCCGAGGGGCTTGCGCCCCTTCCGGTTTTCGAGACCGGTGCACTCAACCAACTATGCGACGCCTCCAGAATTATTTACCGAAGAATTTATTTATACCAGAAAATGCCCTAAAAAGCAAACGCTGAATTGCGTCTGCCTCTATTGGAACGAAGTGTCTATTCGGGGGTTGAATGCCTGTTTTTCTCTTGATTGGTTTCTAAGTGGAATCTCATTAAAATAAACATTCCCTGTATTTTCCTTGAAAATTCAAGGGTTTTCCTGTATACTTATTAAAAGTAACGGGTGTTCAGGTACGAAAAATAAATCAAATGCCACGGATTCCAGTCAGGCGTTATTCCCCGCAGGCTGGTAAGACGTGGTTTTTTTTATTGTCCAGGATAAATTCAGCTAAAAAGGAGTCTCGGCAATGAATAAATTGGTAAACAATAAAATACTGGTTTCAATTGTCCTTTTTGTATTTTGTGTCAACAGTATTCCCGCCGGGCTTTACGCCAGCGCGGGCAGGAACGACAACTTAAGGCCGAAATCTATCGGGCAGACTAAAGACGGCGGGAAGAACAAAACGGAATTGAGCAGAGATATGCGTAAGAAAGAATTACCGGATGGCGGACTTGATACAGTGTCGCTGCTTGTTGAACTGGATTACGTAATGCGTATGCTAAAAGTCAGCGATTATAAACGGGCTATACAGATAATCTTGACTTCCAGCAGTTCAACCGGCTTTATTAATGATCTTGCTGGCCTTTCGGGAGAAAGCGTGGAAACAGTTGAAGCCGCGATGGACAAAATCGATATATTCAAACCTTTAGTGGCTGACGCTAGATACCGCCGGGTCAAAAACTTCTTCCCGGCTGAATTCGCTAACAAGGGGATTGATTTTGACGTTGCCGTGGATGGTTTCACGCAAACAGGCAGCCAGGCGGATGTCTCAGGCGGGGCGATGTCGGAGTACCTGCAATTTATGCGCGGCGCGGCAAGCGGCGTTCAGAATGTTTTCCGGGATAATCAGGAACAGTTCCTCGGCCGGTTCTTAGGGATGAAGGTTGAAAAGTCCGGCGAAACTTCGGATCTGCAGGATATAATCAATAAGCTGGATGCATATTTAGACGGCGACGAGCGGGCCGCCTTAAAGGGAATGCAGAAGAGATTTCCAGACTTGAAGTATATTATTACTTCCGGTATCGGAGCTAATGAGATGTATTCCCATCTGCGCGCCCGGCTGTTTAACGAATATATGGAGAAGAACGGTTTACCTTTTCGCTGGATCGTGGTGAATAATCCGGCCCATGAACGAATATTACCGAAAGACGCCGATAATAAGAATACGATCGTGTTTGAAATGTCGCGCAGCGGTTCGACCGATGAAACAAAGAAATTTATGCTTTATACTTTGAAGCGTTTTAAGCATCGTATCGTCGCGGCGAATAAAGGGGCGTTGAACGAGATCGGCAGGGAATTAAGCAAAGATGAGCAGGCTCTGGTTTCGATATTCGACGATATACCGGAAGATATCGGCGGCAGGCAAATGAACCGTAAGACCCTGATGTTATACGCGCCGTTATACCTGGCTTTGCGTTTGGGCTTACAGGACAAACAGGCGGCCGTGGCTACGTTAAAAGAATATTGTAAGGCGTCATTGGATTCTAATCAACGTTTGAGCTATCGTCCGGGTAGTTTAGCGGTAAACGGAGCGGAATTCCTTTTCCGGCACAGGGGATCCGGCAGGCATAATTTTGCGGTGGTTTATAGCCCGGGGTTGTATCCTTTATTCAAAGAACTGGAGCAGTTGAATAACGAGGGCGCTAACAAAGTCACCGCCGACGGGATAAATAACAATCTGGTTATCGGGTATTCCATGGATAATCCGGATATCTATAAACTGGTATTCGATAAGGCGGGCGACAGCCAGATCGGGATATTCTTCTTAAATAAGAACGCGGCCGACTATCAGCAGAATTTGCGGTATATTGCCGGTTTACGGGCTAAAGGCGTGCCGGTTATCGCCGTAGCCCTGGATATTAATGGAGGGGAAGCGCTTAAAGGTGAAAATCTTTCCACGTTGCAGCAAAACTTAATGACGGCTGAACGCGCTAGCTATCTTGTTCAGGATATGATCGTTTATTTCACTTATCTTACCAAGCAGGACGCAAATTCCAATCCGAACGTAAAATTGGTGCGCGCGATCACGGCTACAATTTTCGACGCCTTAATAGCGAAGAAACTCAATAGAGACCCGAATCCGGTAATAACTTTTAAGGAGATTGCCGGTAGTTTGGCGGTGAAGGATGCTAAGGATAAGACAACATTGGCTGAAACTATAGACACGGTCAAGAATAAAGAAGGCAAAGTCATCGAGCGGATAATCCGGCGCACAATGGAAGAAATCGGCAGCACAGACTTCAACGATTTTCTGCAAGAAGCCGCCGCTCTTGAAAATGCTTTGGGTATGAAAGAGGGGGCGGTGGGGAAGGTTATCAATACCGCTTTATCCAAAAAAGTGGCGGAAGCTGATTTAGGCGAGGCCGGCGGAGCAGCGGTGCCGAATATTAACGCCACTTTTGCCAAGTCTGATCTTGAAGGGGCGGAACAGCGCGAGCAGCGGCTGGCTGATGAATCGAAAGAAGGATTGTATAAGCAATTGGTCTTGAACCCGGAAGATCAGAATATGAGTTTTGCCGTTGCTTTGCGGGAGAACAGCAGCTGGTCTCCTGAAGGCAGGAGCATCGAGCAAAAAGTGGCCAAGTATATAATAGATATGTGGGATGGGAATATTATTTATATGCCCCTATCGTATATGGAAGTGGATATTAATAACCCGGATATAAGTGATATTGTCCGGGGTATCTTAAACAGGTTCGCGCAATGGGGAATTACCGTCCCGATGTTGGCGTATCCCAATAGCGCGCATACCGGGGCGGAAGGAGTTTTCACGCATCAGAAGAAAGCTCTCAATATAGCGATCGTCTATACCAGGGCGTACGGTGATAAGATCGGAGGATCGGTAATCGAGAAAGGTAAGTCTTCCGATGTTAAGGAATGGCCGATAACGATAGATAATGCCACTTATGTGTTCGGCATAGGTAATGTGGCCAGGGGGGCTTTCGCCGGAGGACGCACGTTGATGGTTACCGTGCCGGACGCTACTTACCTGCCACAGATAAAAAAGATATTGGATAAGGCATTTGATATCGCCGCGGAGAATATAAAGGGCCGTTTCTATAAGGGAGATGTTCTTCCCGCCGGTCTGAGAAATATCGTCAAAAGTTTCAACTCGAGCATTACCGAAGAGCAGTTGGCGTCGCGTTGGAAAGAATTTAATAATTACAACTCCGCGATCTACTCGCAATTGTCGGGAGAAAAGCTGAATGAGTTTATCAAGTCGTTGATTGCTAAAGAATTGCTGGATACCGGCAGTCAGAAAGCGGCGATTTTCAGCGAAGAGGACAGCAAACTGCCGGGATTTTATCCTACCCTTAACGCATTGCGGGCTTTGGAAGGTGTAAAGGTAACAAAAGGGGATAAAAAAGGGCAATCGGTGTTTAAGATGGCGGTGTACGGCAAAGATGCCGGGGCAATTCAGGCGTTGCTTAATGATCCGCAACTGGTTATTGCCGATGACTTGGTATCTTTAAAGGCGAAGTTAGAGAAAACCGGAGTAAAAGCGGCTGATATGATCGTGGTTAATGCTAAAGGCGAACAACCTGTAGGCAGGGATATCGGGCTGAGAAGCATTGTCTCCGGAGATGTTTTTACTTTAGCGGCCGGAGTGGCTTTAAAAGAGTTGTTTGCTTCGGTAGATGCCGGGCATAAACAGGCGGTTGATGATGCCTTTGGCGGGGTTTTTGTGAGTTTCATAGAGACCAAGATTGTTCCTGTTTCCGGGGAGGATCTTACCGCGACATATCATAAAGTGGTGACTAATCCGGTCACTACGGAAAATCCCCTGGATCTGGCGGCGCTGCCGACTATGGAAGCCGGGAAACATACCGCTGTTACCGAAGCGCAGGTAGAAGTGGCCAAAATCACGACTACGCTTACGGGTATCGGCGCGTAATGCAAATAGTAGTGTTTCTTTTGGAGATAAGATTTGTTATTTTCTTACTTTATAGAAGTGTTTATATGCAGAAAGCATATCTAACAAAACATTCAGGTTTAATCGGAGCGCAGAATCCCGAATGCCTTAAAACAAAATATAGGAGTTTCGGGATGAATGCGCAAAGCGGGAAGCCTCGCCAATCTTTGTGGCGGGATTAACCTCGCCAACGCACCAGTGGCGGGTAATAATTCAGAAAACAAACCACGGGCTTTAGCCCGTGGAGTATTCATTTTCTAAATCCTGGATATCAGGACATAGGTTACCCGAGTTAGAGAGTTACAGTTTTAATACATCGGTTACCCTCAACGTTCTAACTCGGACAGATCGAATGCCGTTGAAGGAAGTTGATAAGTAAATTCTTTGAACAGTTTCCTATCGTGATATAAAAATAGTTTTTGTTGTTCTGTGTCAATGGTAGCCCAGACATCTTCGTAAGCAACAGATAACGGCATCAAAAAATCTTCACCGAATATGTCCAGAACGCGGTTGCTGCGTATAAACAGGATCACATGAATGAATCCGGGTTTGATATCCAATTTCTGCGGGGTTTCAAAGTTATTTGACAAAAGTTTCAAGTTATCTGTTACATGTTGTGCCGGGGTATGCCCATAAGTGTGCTATAACGATGGTGGTTTTCACGATAGACTTCAAAATTGACAGCTTGTGCGCACAAATAAGCAAAATTCTTGAAGAATTGTGTGCGTAGAAACAATTTATCGAAGTCCTGGTTGAATCGCTCGATGATACCATTATGCTAAGGTTCTCTAATGGGAATAAAAACTGGTTGAATACCCAATAGTAAATACAGGCGAATAACCAGACCGAAAGAACGCTGATGTCTCTGGCTTCCTTGGGTAGTCAGAGTATTATCCATTTGTAGATACGCCGGTACTCCCATGCTTTGCCAGCATCGGATAAGCACGGAGGTTACATCGGTCTTAGTTTGGCGCCGATGGGGATTAATTCTTCCGCGATGGTCATGGGCGTCGACAATGTTGATAGAATAAAACTGACCAGCTGATTCTAAATACCGAGGTCCAACCACATCCATTTGATGCAATATATTGCTTTTGATGATTTCAATGGACGGGTAGTCAAGGCCTTTGGGGTTATAACGCGGCGGTTTTTTACGAGTCAGATTATTACGGTCAATCACCCGGTTAATTGTTGCAATCGCCGGCCGCTTATTCCCTTGTTGTTTAAGTTGCCAGTCCACAGCTTCTGCGCCAATACGTGCATAGGGCGTCGCTTCAAGTTGTTGCTTGGCTTCTATGACGGCTTGTTCCATAGTCTTGTCGATCTTTTTAGGTGAGTGATGTGGCCTTCTGGAGATATCTTTTGACCAGCCAGGGTCACTACTCTTAAAACGTTTAAGCCATTTGAAGGACCATTTCTTGCTTTTATGTAAATCCGTATAAATACTTTTTGGTTCTTCGCCGGATTCGTACCGTTGTATTGCAAGTTCCCTGAATTGTTCTTCTTTTATACTGGCCTCCTATGTAGGAAAACCAGTATAGAAGATTCAGGGTTACCGATGGTTTGATACTTTTGGGTAACCTATGTATAGATATATGTCATCTAAATGCTAAGAATGCTGATAACTAAAGGAAAGAAAGGAAGGATTCTAATGTTAAGAAGAACTGAATTTGGAAGAGTGATTAATTGTTTTGTCCTTATATCTTTCATTTTTACTGGTTTACCAGTTAATAATTATGCCGCTGTGCGTCAGACAGACAACCTTAGAAAACTTTCTGCGGGTGATGGCGGACAGATAAAAAATATATTAGGTGATATACGTCAGATTCGTCAGATATCGCAAAGTTTACAACAACTTCTCGGACAGGCTAATTTAGAATTGCCTGTAACTTTAGGATTCGATAGCGTGGACGAAGCAGCCGAGAACATCGCTGCGGTATTACCTAAGAATATAACTGCGGAGGAATTGAGCTTCATTGTCGGAATCGACGGCTTATGGGTGGCTTGCCCCGAGCAAGAAAAAGAATTGCAGGTCTTTATTCTTTTGAGGCCTAAACAACATGCAGGTTTTTCTCAGGGGATACAATATTTGATAAATGAAAACAGCGCTAAAGTTAAAATTGAGGATAAAGAAAAAACAACTAAGATTTCTATTGCCGCCTCAGAACCGTCACTAAGAAGGCAAATGCTGTCTTCCATTGCCGATACCCTTGTTACTAAAGAGATAATGATTGCCGGGTTGACTTATAAAAAACCGGTTTCTTTGCTTACTCCGCTTATGGAAAGAATGCTTTTGGGCGCGCAACTTGAACGTGAATTTCTGTCCGGTTATAAGAGAAACACGGATTTAGCTCTTAGTCAATTTCCGGAACTGAATGAATTAATTAAGCATCTTCAGGATCCTAACAGCGGCGAGTATTCCTTGGTGATTACTCCAGAACTCGCAAAAAAATGGGAGCTTAAAGAGCGGTTGGCAAAGATGGTTAAGGATATGGCGGTGGTTGCAGTCGCGGGCATGCGTAATAGCGCAAACCCTTTGTTTCCAGGAGATTTGAACTCCCCGATGAATATTCTCTTGGCATTATTATTGTCTAATGAATTGGCGGAAATGTCTTTAGAGACCGCTAGAATGCAGAATACCGAAGAACCCGATGCTATTGTCGGCGGCGAAGTAAGATATAATACGCCTATAGTAAGCGAGATGTTCCGTCGCCGGTTCGCTAAACTTGGCTTTACCGTACACAGCCCTGCGCGGGGAGTTTATCTGCCCATCGGAGCTACCTCGTATATTACCACGGTTTTGAATGTCATGTTTACCATTTATGATACTGCCAGCCATTCTGCTCGTTCAGTCTACGGGGTTAAATTAATGGGTAACCTTAAGGCTTCAATTTCTCCGTTCTTGGAATCTTTTCTTAATAAAATAGGCATTGATTCGGAAAAGTACAAGATGTCAAGAAGCGAAGGCGCGCAGCTTCTCGTGGAAGATATGGTGGAGATTGCCAACAGGATAGACAGGAAAATAAGCCGGTCTTATGAAGGAGAATCTTTAGTTATTGATCTTGCCGCCGGCAACGATCCAAAGATACTGTTTGATATCGATAATCCCAAGGCTAAAGGCAATATAGATGTAGTTGGTAAGTACTCGAAATATTTAAGGAACGCGTATGTGAATAAGAATAACAGGGAAATTGTCAGGAAAGCCTTTAGAAACGGGATGCAAATGGGTTTTGATCAGACTAGAGGAGCGGCTTATCGGTTTTTTAGCAATGTTTACACGGAGGTCTTCGGGGCAGATACAACCGAAAAGGTTCAATGGACAGGGACTATGCCGGATTCTTTCTTTGGAGATACTGGCATGTCTGATTTTAATTCAAAACAGCCACCGGATGCGTATGTGGCTGAATACGTGCAAGCGAAAGGGAATGAACTGGACGGTTACTTTAGTAACGCCGCGTTTGGTACTTCGTTCTTGGTGACTATCTCTGAACAGAGTCTTGCTAAGGTTGTTCATAAAAAAGCCAGGTTGGAAAAATCAAATGATCTCGTAACTATCAGGTTCAAAGTTTTTGCCAAGGAGGAAGAGAGTGTGCTAAAGCGGTTTGGTATGCCTTATCGCATACTCAGCAGCGGTAAACTATTGGCTTATTACCGGCCTAAGATATCCGATTTCTCGCAGGATGTCAGCTTGTTGGAAGTGGTTATTAATTCTAAATTACCCGTATTTATGTTGTCCAAGCCGATCGGGTACGTGCATCCGATAACGGATCCGGACGGTGACCGTTTTGTAGTCGCTCAAGTAGAGAGAAATACTGAACTCACGAAGAAGCGGCTGGAGAAGTTTAATATTGCTTATGTAGTTCTTTCCAAAGAAAAGGTATTAGCTGTGTATGTACCCAATCAGACCTTCCTCCAGATACAGGATGCTTATATACAACAGTTAACAGAAGAAGGCAAATTCTCCCAGGATTTGGATAACTCTAAGGCGAGCACCTTTTTTGCAATTAAGACTACGGTTTCTTCGGATACCTGGTTGGTGCTGTATGATAAGAAAGGCGTGCCTGTGGTTCAAGTGCCGGTTGGTTTTAAGGAAATCGGCGCGATTATGCGTAAAGTAGAGCTGCAGCTGTTGACTAATGAGATAAGGGCATCAATGGGGCTTTCCCGTAGAATGGTCGTGGTACATGATATTTTCGGCAAACCGGTGAGATTGGGATACAATCCGCGCTTGCTTTTCGCCGGGGAGGAATCCGGAGGCATGATACAGGGCTCATCCGATATGCTTAGGTCCGAAGACAATCTCAGGTTTTATTTAAGCTGGCGCGAGAAAAATGCGATTGAAGCCAGTATCTGCACCACGATCATGTTAAGCCAACGATTCAATAAGGCATTCGACGCCGCTTTAGGCCGGGGTGTATTACAGGAAAATATGTATAATGATGAACAATTTCTCGAAGATATATCTTTGAGCAAAATGTTCAGTGAGACATTAAGCGAGATAGAGGTGAAACGCAATGCCGAACTGAGGGCGGATGTATTGTTGATAGATCCTTTAACCGCGGCGCAGGCGAGCCGCGATGAGAGGGATAAAATGACCAAAGACGGGATATACCGGCGGGACGCTAATTTTAATTTTTACTTAAGTCTTGCTTTTGCTTTGCAGGACGGGCATATAAGTCTTGATGACGTGAAAGCGATCTTGAAAGAAGTGTTGCTGCAGGATGAGGAAATGCTGAAACGGATTATCGCTGTAACCGATAGTACAGCTCCGCAGTTGTTGTCGCAGCAGATAGATGATATACAGCGTTTTGAATTCGTGGGAGACGCCGTACGTATGGAATTCAGCCATGGCGCCTGGCAGGTGATTCGTCCTTCGGGTACCGAGCCTAAGGTTAAATCCTATCCTTCTTCGGATGATGCCAGGTTTAGCGCGGTGATATGCAATGCTATCGGCGAAGCATTTCCGAAAGCATTCTTTGAAATAATCCAAGGAAAGAACGTGCCGAGTATGTCAGTTACAACGGCCTATATAACGAAAATGCTGACGGCGGACCCGGATCTTATTGATGGCGACTTGGAGGATATAAATAAGAATGCGATTACTTTAAGGCAACGCTTCCAGTATCAAAGAGGGCTGATTGTGGATACTGTTCCGGGATGGGTTGATAATGATGTCTATGAGTTGCTGAAGAGCCGGGAATTGTTTCGGGAAAAAGCCCAAGATGGAGCGAGCGTATCTTCCGTGAATGTGTTTTTAGGCCCCGCATCGCAAAAAGAATCATTACGTTATGATCCCCAAGCCAATATAATATATATAAGTTGGGAGTTCGATAACCAAATGTACCTTGCTAAAGCGCAAGATAAGATCAAGCTCCTTGACGAGCAATTGGAGAATCTGAGTATTGTTGATGTAAAAAGTTCGTCTAAAGCGTCGGTTTTGTCCCGGAAGAATCCTATAAGAATGGATGGGGGGAAGAAGAATATATTGCCGGCCGGGCTTTTAGAGATAACAATGGAGCGTAATCCCGGGATGACTGCGGAAAAGTTGCGAGAGATATGGGCAGGTTTTGAAAGCGCGAACAGTAATATCTTCTCAAAATTAGGAGGGGAAGAACTTAATGTTTTTGTCGCGTATCTTAAGAATATGCTGGAAAACGGTACTTTGGACAGGAGCAGGCAGAAAGTTATCCTGTTTAGCGAGGAGGATAGCCGTAAACCGGGATTTTATCCGGTGGTGAAGGCATTACGCGAATTTGAGAAAGTAAAAGTTAAAGCGTCCGGTAAAGAGACTAATAAACCAGTTTTAAGGATTGCCGTCTATGGTGAAGATTCCGGAAAAGTTAGGATCTTGGCAGAGAATTCTAACATTATCGTCGCGCAAAATCTTAACGATATAATGGATGTTCTTTACGGTGGCGGAATAAGAAATCAGGATATTGTGATGATTACGGGGTCTGCTGATAAAGCGTTGGATCATATTTTACATGTCAGGCAGATAATAGCCGGTGAAGTCTTGCCTTTAACGATTGGGTTATCTTTGAAATCCATTTTTGGAACAGGCAGCGAGCAGGGGGCGCAGATTGTGCGGGAGGCGTTTGGCGCATTCTTTGATAAATTAGCCAAAGCCGGGGTTGTTTCCGGGGAACCGGCTAAGAAGATGGCAGTAGTGGATAAGGACATAGAATTAGGGAGCGTTTTCGATCTACCGCGCATCGTTCCTATGGAGAAATCCAAAAGTATGGAGGTGGATGTAGATATAAAGAAAGTGACCCAGGCGTTGACGAATATGGGTGTATAATTTCGTTATTTGTGGTTATATATTTATCTTGAATTCACGTATGATAATGACGCGACGTATTTTGACAGCGAAAAAAGGAGCGCGGGGTATTCGTATCAGAAGCAGCGGCAGCATAGCGGATTGATCGGATGTATAGCGGAACTTGGGTTGATAGATACGGTGGATTTTCGCCGTGGAGAGATAAGCCCGACGACGGGAATATACAATCAATTACGTAAGGCGGTAAGGCAGGCGCGTGCCGCGGGAAAGAGGATCAAACGATTCCGCAGCGACTCGGCGGCGCATCAGAATAAGATATTCGAATATTGCGACAGAAACGGGATAGAGTATTATATCAGCCTGGATAAGAATGAAGCGATCAATGAAAGTATCCGCGGGATAGAAGAACAGCAATGGACCCCGTTGTTGGAAGAGTACGGAGAGCGGATAGGGGCGGAATGGGCAGAGGGGGTATATGTAACGAACGCGGGGAATTCGATGCGAATGTTGGTGTTACGGTGGGCGAATCCGGATCCGACGCTGTTTGAGGCGAAGCCGTTTTGTTACCATGTCATCGGGACGAATAATAATGAGATAGAGGCGATGGAGTGGCTGAAGGTGCATAACGGACGGATGGGCAGTATCGAGCAGAGCCACCGGGAGATCAAGAGCGGTTTGGGATGTGATTATACGCCGAGCCATGAGTTCGAGAAGAACCGGGGATATTTTTTGATAGGAATCATCGCGTATAACATAGTGCAGATCATGAAGTTGTTTTATTTGGGAGAAGAAGCGCTCTCCTGGACACTGAAGACGATACGGTATCGGTTCATTCATGTATGCGGCAAGATCATCAAGACGTGACGGCGGTTCTACTGTAAGATAATAAATGTGACGCAGGAGACTTTTGAATTGTTCCGGAATTGTAAGTCGAAGCTGATCATATTGCCCCCTTGTGGGGGAAGTGCGTCTATTTTGTGATGTTCAACTTCGGAAAAGGCTTAATGCGGAGATTACAGGGGTATAACTACCGGTAGTTCATACGAATAAGCAGTTCATCGGTAAGACGACCCTGCTTTTTTCCTGAAAATCGTTCGTCCTCCAGTCTAAATAGGAATTCGGGGTGAGATAATTCATTTGCCTTTTGGTAGATTTTTTGGTATAAATAAAGCAAGCAGTTTTCATGGCGCGTGGATAAATCTGATACTTTCTGCAGAGAAAAATCCCCGAAATATCGATAATTCCC
>JBAZGW010000010.1:0-22681 GCA_041652635.1 Candidatus Omnitrophota bacterium
TTAGTAAACGCAAATTTCTATTTCTGATGAATTTCTGAATTTAAGAAATCCGGCAACGGTTATGGTAACGAAACCCGTACCGATATTCGGTTACGGTAACGTTTTTAAAACCGTAACCATTACCGATTGACGAAACGGGCATCGTAACCGTTGCCGAACGACGGTTTAAACAACTGCAATTAGATTAGATCGTGATAGAAACGCGGTCACCGCCGAGAATATCTTCCATCTCGTGTACCAGTTTTTCACTCGGGGCGACGAACAGCCCGTCACCGACAAGCAGCCTGGTGCGGGATTTTGAAGAAGTATCAAGGTGCAGATAAACCGGCGCCTGCCCGGGATTGGCGGCAAGCAATTGTTTCAATGTCTCAAGGACGTTCGGCCTCACTCCGGTAAGATTAAGGTTCAGGCAGGAAACCAGCCTGTAAACTTCCTCCACGGGTATCAGATCATTCACCACTATCTTGGGCGACTCCTCCTTGAGATTAAGCCGGCCCTTGACTATCACCACCGCCCCGTTAAGAAGATAACGGGAGACTTTCTGGAATGTCTGCGGGAAGACAAGCCCTTCGATAAAACCTTCCAGATCCTCCAGCTTAAGTATAGCCATTTTTTCCTGCTTGGCGCGGGTAACGGTCTGTTTGATTTTTACAAGCAATCCTGCTATCTTGACCTCCTCCCCGTCCGCGCGGCTTTTGACTTTTCCGGTGGTGGTGGACGCGAAACGCGAAAGCTGCCCGGCATAACGGGCCAGGGGATGCCCGCTCACGTAAAACCCGAGCATCTCTTTTTCAAAAGCGAGTATCTGCGGCTCCGGCCACTCTTTCGCTTCCGGAAGCTTGATATTCCCGCCTCCGAGAGAGCATTCCAGAGAAGCCCCTTCGTCGAAAAAAGACAATTGCCCGCTATTCTGCTGTTTCAGAAGACGGGAAACGGTTTCCAGTATCTGTTCCAGACCCATCGCCATTGCCGCCCTGATCCGGCCTAAAGAATCCAGCGCCCCGCATTTTATCAGGCTTTCCAGGACCTTCTTATTCACCGCTCTCAGGTCTATCCTGCGGCAGAGATCATAAAGCGACTCGAAACGCCCGCCCGCCTTTCTTGCCGCGATAATCGATTCCACGGCCGACTCTCCCACGTTCTTCACCGCCAGGAGCCCGAACCGGATAGTCTTCTCGCCGGAGACGGTAAAGAACGCGTCGCTCTCGTTGACGTCCGGAGGAAGTATCCTGATACCCATGCGCACCGATTCGTTTATATACTCAACGATCTTATCGGTATTATCGCGTTCCGAGGTCAACAGCGCGGTCATGAATTCCACCGGATAATTGGCTTTAAGATAAGCGGTGCGGTAAGAGATCAAGGCGTAGGCAGTGCTATGGGATTTATTAAACCCGTACCCGGAAAAATATTCTATAAGATCAAATATCTTCCCGGCAATGGCTTCGGAAATTGAGTTCTTTACCGCGCCCTGCAGGAACGCGCTTCTCTGCTGTTCCATTACTTCCGGGTTCTTCTTGCTCATCGCCCGGCGCAACAGATCGGCCTGGCTAAGGCTGAAGCCGGACAGCGCGGAAGCGATCTGCATAATTTGCTCCTGGTAAACGATTATCCCGTAAGTTTCTTTTAGTATATTTTCCAGAAGTTTATGGTCATATTTGATAGGCACCAGCTTATGCTTGCGTTTGATGAAATCATCAAGCATCCCGGAACCTATCGGCCCCGGACGGTATAAAGCAAGCAGCGCGATAATGTCCTCGAACCGTTCCGGTTCCAGTTTTCTCAGCAGGTCGCGCATCCCGGAACTTTCAACCTGGAATATGCCCACTGTCTGCGCGGAACTGAGAAGCTTGTAAGTGGCCGGGTCGTCCAAAGAAATATTCTCTATATCCAGGCTGACGCCCTTCTTCTCCAGGACGTTCTTCAGGGCCATCTCGATCACGGTCAGCGTCCTTAATCCGAGAAAATCCATCTTCAACAGGCCGATCTTCTCCAGTGAGGACATACTGTAACCGGTAGTGATCTGTTCATCCTGGGTCTTAAAGAGCGGGGCGTAGTTATCCAGAGGTTTGTCGCCGATCACCACTCCGGCCGCGTGTATCGAAGCGTGCCTGTTAAGCCCTTCCAAATTCAGGGCGGTATCGACCAGCTGGGTAAAAGAAGGATCGCTTTTGTAAAGGTTTTTCAGTTCCGCCTCGTTCTCCAGCGCGTCCTTAAGCGTCGCATTCGGATCGGGAGTGATCATTTTGGCGATCCTGTCGACATCGGCGTAACTCATCCCCATTACCCTGCCCACGTCGCGTATGACCCCCCTGGCCTGCATCGTCCCGAAAGTGATGATCTGCGCGACATTGCTGCGGCCGTATTTACGGGTGACATAATCTATTACCTCCTGCCGCCTCTCGAAGCAGAAATCGATGTCTATATCCGGCATACTCACCCTGGCGGGGTTGAGGAACCTCTCAAAAAGCAGCCCGTACAACAGCGGATTGACATCTGTTATACCGAGGAGATAACTGACCAGGCTGCCGGCCGCGCTTCCCCTCCCCGGCCCGACGGCTATATTTTTGCTCCTGGCGTAATTGATGAAATCGCAAACGATCAAGAAGTACCCCGTGAAACCCATTTGCGCGATCATCTTCAATTCGTAATCAAGGCGGGCTTTTATCTCCGGAGTGCAGAGATCGTTAAACCTTCTCTTCAACCCTTGATCGCAAAGCTCACAGAGAAATTCATCCTTGGTCCTGCCCGCGGGGACTTCGTATTTAGGCAGATGATGCCCTTTAAAATCCAATTCCAGATTGCATCTTTGCGCTATCTCGCGGGTATTCGCGACCGCCCCGGGCACGCCTGCGAAAGCGCTGCACATCTCCTGAGGGGACTTAAAATAGAACTCGTCGCTTTGAAAACGGAAACGGTTTTTGTCGTCTATAGTGGCCTGAGTCTGAATACAAAGGAGGATCTCGTGGCTGCGGGCGTGCTCTTTCTTGAGGTAATGCACGTCATTGCTGGCGACAAGCGGAATACCGAGTTCCGCGGAGATCCTGATCAACCCGTCGTTGACCACACGCTGATCAAGAATGGAATTCTCCTGCAGTTCCAGGTAAAGATTTTCATGGCCGAATATTCCCCGCAGATCGTCGGCGGCCTTGAGCGCGTCATTAAAACGTTTCTCCCTGATCAAAGACGGCACTTCGCCTTTTATACAGGCGGTCAGGGCGATCAATCCCGCGCTGTGCGCCGCCAGAACTTCCTTATCGACCCTCGGACGATAATAAAAACCCTCCAGATACCCTATTGAAACAAGTTTCATCAGATTCCGGTAACCGGTCTCATCCTTGGCCAGGAGTATCAAATGATTAGAGGACTCCTCCGCCGTCTTATCCAGGCGGCTGCGCGGCGCCACGTAAACTTCGCAGCCTATGATCGGCTTTATCCCCGCCTTTTGCGCGGCGAAATAGAACTCGATAGCCCCGAACATATTGCCGTGGTCGGTGATGGCCAAAGAATCCATTTTGTAATGGGCCGCCAGTTGCAAAAGCTCGTCGATCCGGCAGGCGCCGTCCAGAAGGCTGTATTGCGTATGCAGATGAAGATGGATAAATTCGGAATGAGCCATATATTGTAACCCTTGGAGGTTATAACGGCCGCGCGCCGGTCAGGCGCTTGAGGATCCGGCGGGGGATTTACTGCCTGAACACAAAAAAACCGTCATTGGGCGTTCTTACCGCCGGGTGGAACGGCGCCCCTGCGCCCGGGACGCCGGGACGGGCACCGCCGAAGCGTCATTCCCACTCTATGGTAGCGGGCGGCTTGGAACTGATATCGTAGACTACGCGGTTAATGCCTTTAACCTCGTTTATGATGCGGTTGGATATTTTCTGCAACAGTTCCGGGGCGAGCCTGGCCCAGTCTGCGGTCATTCCGTCAATACTGGTCACACAACGTAAAGCCACCACATTTTCATACGTGCGTTCGTCGCCCATAACGCCGACGCTTTTTACCGGCAGCAGCACGGCGAATGATTGCCAGATCTGCTCATAACATCCGGCGGCTTTTATTTCCTCGATCACCCGCCTGTCCGCTTCCCTGAGGATCTCTAAACGCGCCCTGGTTATCTCGCCGATGATCCTGACGGCCAGGCCCGGGCCCGGGAAAGGCTGGCGGTAAAGAACGAAATCCGGCAAACCGAGTTCCTTGCCCACCGCCCTGACTTCATCCTTGAAAAGCTCACGCAACGGTTCCAGAAGCTTGAGTTTCATATGCTCCGGCAATCCGCCGACATTATGATGGCTTTTGATACGACTGCTGGGCGCCCCGGTCGGCGAGATAGATTCAATGACATCGGGATAAAGCGTCCCCTGACCGAGGAACTTCACGCCTTTGAACCTGGCCGCCTCATCCTCGAACACTTTGACGAATTCCGCGCCGATGATCTTTCTTTTCTGCTCAGGGTCGGTCACTCCCTCAAGGTGCTGCAGGAACTTCTTGCTCGCGTCCACGCAATCAAGGTTAAGATGAAAATTACCGGTGAATACTTTCTTTACCTGCTGCGCTTCATCCTTGCGCAGCAGCCCATTATCTATGAAGATACAACGCAAATTCTTACCGATAGCCCGGTGAATAAGCAGCGCGGCCACTGAGGAATCCACGCCGCCGCTCAATCCCAGAACCACCTTATCTTTACCGACCATCTTCTTTATGTTTTCCACCGACTCCTTGACGAATGACGCCATGGTCCAGCGGCTCAGGCAGCCGCAGATCTTGAACAGGAAATTCCCGATGATCTGACTGCCCTTCTCGGTATGAGTAACTTCCGGATGGAATTGTACGGCGTAGATCCTGCGGTTCTTGTTGGCGACGGCAGCGATCGGGCTGTTCATAGAATGAGCGAGCGCCCTGAAACCTTCGGGAAGTTTCCTGACCAGGTCCCCGTGGCTGGCCCAACAAGTAAGGTTCCCAGGGAGATGATTGAACAAGTCGGAATTATCGTCTATGAACAACTCGGTATTGCCGAATTCCCTCTCTTTGCCGCTTTTCACCTTCCCGCCCAGCATTTCGGTAATGACCTGCATACCGTAGCATATACCGAGTATCGGGATGCCGAGTTTGAATATCCCTTTGTCGGGATAATGGCCCTTGCCTTCGGTAACCGAGGACGGACTTCCGGAAAGGATCAACCCTTTCGGCGCCATGGCCGCTATTTCCGCGGCCGGAGTATTATATGGTATGATCCGGGAAAAAACCTTATTCTCCCTTACCCTGCGCGCGATCAACTGCGTATACTGCGATCCAAAATCAAGTATCAATACCGTCTGTCTGTTCATTTTCCCATTCCGACTCTCTGCCCGACCTGGAAGATCTTGCCTTCCGTCTGAATGGACGGGGCGATAATGATCTCCACGTTGTGCATTTCCTTCAGGTTCATAGCTCCCAGCGACCCCATTGAGGTCTTCAGAGCCCCGATCAAATTCTGCGAACCGTCATCCGCTTTCGCCGGCCCGAAAAGTATATCTTTCAGGCTGCCGGTAGTGCCGACGTAAATGCGCGTTCCCCTCGGCAGGTTCATATGCGAAGTCGCCATGCCCCAGTGATAGCCCCTTCCGGGGGCTTCCAGGGCGCGCGCGAAACTCGATCCGATCATGACCGCGTCCGCTCCGCTGGCGAAAGCCTTGCATATATCTCCGCCGCGGTTCATTCCTCCATCGGTGATGATCGGAACGTACCTTCCTTTTGTCTTAAAGTAAAAATCCCTGGCTGCGGCGGCGTCCACGGTAGCGGTAACCTGCGGAACCCCTATACCGAGAACTCCTCTGGTAGTGCACGCGGCACCCGGGCCGATCCCGACCAACAGACCGGACGCTCCGGTCTCCATCAAGGCCAAAGTGGTTTCGTAAGTAACGCAATTGCCCAAGATCACCGGTATCTTCATCTTCTTGCAGAACACCTCAAGATCCAGGCTTTTGTATTCCTTGGCGATGTGTTTCGTGGTGGTAACCGTGGACTGGATAACGAATATATCGGCTCCAGCGCCGACAGCGATCCTGGCGAAACTATCGGCGTGCGCGGGTATACAACTGACCACCGCTATACCCTTACGCTGCTTTATCTGCTCGACTCTCTTCTTGATCAGTTTCTCTTTTATAGGAGTGGTATAGACCTGCTGGATAAGTTCCGTGGCTTCCTGAGGAGACGCCTTGGCGATCCGGTCCAACACCTCAGCGGGATTTTCATAACGGGTCTGCACGCCGTCTAAATTAAGCACGGCGATCCCGCCTAATTTAGACATCGCCGCGGCGAATTCCACGTCCACCACGCCGTCCATCGCCGCCGCCACGATCGGGATGGAGAATTTCTTGCCGTCTATTTCCAGGGAAGTATCCACTTCCGTGGGATTAACAGTCCGGTCCCCTGGAACGAGAGCTATCTCATCAAATCCATAACATCTGCGCGCGCGCCTGCCTATTCCTATCCACTCACCCATTGCTCCCCCTTATCGTACTATTTCTCCCTGCCTTCGCGATCGCTCTCCGCTACGGCAGTAATTTTCATAACTCTTTGCGAATCAATATGTTAATTAAAACAGCGCGTATAAATAGTTTATAAAATTTTACTACGGATACGCGTTATTGTCAACTGTTTTTCAAAAACAGGTGACACTGCCCCACCGAGGGAATAATATCCTTACGTAGGGAACGGTTTAAAACCGTTCCCTACTCTTCCCAATTCACCACATCGTCCGAACTTTCCACGCCGTCTTTGCCGAGGGATGAGATATCGTAGTCATACGCACGGTGAACTCCCGGACTTTTATATTGATATTCCTTGCCCCAGGGGTCAAGAGGTTTCTTTTCCACATACGGGCCTTTCCAATTCTTGGCTGAAGAAGGAGCGGTCTGCAGCGCCGCCAATCCTTCCTCGGTGGTGGGAAAAGCGCCGTTGTCGATCTCGAAAAGTTTTAAAGCCATCGGGATATTCATCCCGATATCGGCTTTTGCCACTTCAATCCTTGCCTGCTCCGACCTGCCCGCCATTCTGGGAACGACCATAGAAACCAGAACTCCCAGAATAATGACCACCAGCATCAACTCGATCAATGTAAACCCTGCCCTGGATTTACCGTAAAACATATTTAACCTCCTCGGATGGCACCAGCCCCAACGCAGTGCCGTACAGGTTGATATGCCTACCGTTCACGCCACTCCAACACGCTGCTTTTACCGATAACCGCCTCATAATACATTGCCTGTTTGTTAAAAACATAAGTTTTGATCTTTACGCGAAAATACTGCGAAGCCGCGGTAAGCAGATTCGTCACTCCGGCAAGCGTCTGCTCCTGCGCGGCCATAAAGGAAACCCTGGAACGCAGGCGGTCCAGTATTTCAGCGGTGCTCTCGAATATCTCATCGTCGGCAGTCCCTTCCTTGCCGTCCTGCCCTCGACGAAAATCCACGATAATATTCACCAACGCCGGGTCAATCCCCAAAGCGGTCAGAACTTCTCTCGGAGCCGTATTAATGTTAACTTTACCTCCGGAATAAAGGCAGATAAAATCCTTGAAACCGTCAAAAACCTCTTCGCTGATGCCTTCAACCAGAAGAAGTTCTTCTTTGGCAGTAAAAGGCCGCAGGCGCGAATTAACTATGGCATTCGCCGATTCTCCGGTCAACCCCGGCAATCTGGCGATCACCTCAACTGAATTTTGATTAATATCGATCCTGCTTTCCTCATCCTCAACGGTATAAATTAATTCCCCGCTGCCGATCGTCCTGCTCCGTTCCTCGGAAAGACTGAATATCGTGTCGTAAGCCGGCCTATTATCCTTAAAGAGGACCCCGGCCGCATCGATCAAAGCCGATTTTGCCAGGAAATACGACACTTTCCTGGACTCGACGGCCTGCGACATCCTGATCCTGGCAGAAACAATGCGGTACAACCCGGAACTAAAAACAGACAATACCACCAATATCCAGATAGCGGTGATCAGAATACTGCCGCCGGCTCTATCTTTTAGGGATAAATACGATCTTACTGAGTTCTTCATCACCCACTTGAAAAGTTAGTTTTACCGCGTTGAATAGGCCGAGAGATTTATCCCAGGTATCCTGCCAGAAAAACAATTGGCTCTCTTTATCGAAACCCCGGTATTCCGCGGAGAATCCGCTGAAACAGGATATATCACGCTCGACTATTTCTTCGTCTTCCGACAATATGGAAGCGTAATCGGTTTCCAGCCGCGTGAACTTTTTCCCCTCCTGGTCGAACCGGTAAGTGACACGCACCACCCTCCCCTTGGCGGAAACCGCCGGGAAAGTCAATTCTTCTTTCTTCCCGGAACAGCCTATCTCAAATAAAGGAAAGCACTGCCTCAACTCTTTGGATATCTTTTCCGTTTCCAAAGCGGCTTCCATAGCGGAAAAATCTCCGCCGGCTGCCCTCTTCCATATTCTCACCCCGGAAAAGAAAACCGACATCAATCCCGCGGCTATCACCGAAACGATGCTCGCGCAAACCACCATTTCAATTAAAGAAAATCCCTCTCGTTTCATTTTCACCCCGGGCAGAAGGACAAATGAGCGGGGATCAATCGGTTTTCTTCCGTTTAAAATAAGCCGCCAGAACCGCATTCTTCTCTTTATTACCTTCCTTCCAGCTTACAGTAAGCGTATCCTCAATAAAAGCGTCCTCTTCATCCTGTTCGGGATATTCCACAAGCACCGCGCGGCGTGCGCATTGGGCCGCGCGGTTACCCAACTGGACCGAACTCTGCTCCTCTGATTCGCTGATGCCGCCCTCTTCCCTTTCCTGAAGTTCCGCCTCCCCCATCTTGTTCTCCAGGAACTGCACGGCCGCGACCCGATTATCGCAATTGTCCAGTGCCGCGGCTATCGCGGCAAAAGAACGGACAACCAGCGCTATTCCGCAGGCCAAGATGGAAACCGTTACCATCAATTCCACAAGAGTGAACGCGCGGGAAGCGGCAGCGAACAAAGGCGCCCTCAGAGAAATATTTTTAAACCGACAAGAGATTCCGTACTTTACGCTCAAATCCATATTTTTCGGCGGCTCCGCCAAACATTCGTTCAGAAAAAAGTAATTTCATCTCTTTATAACCTGCCATTTAAGCCCGGTCACGGTAATTAAGCCCGTATCGGTCTTGGGCAACGTTAAAAAGCCGTAACCGTCCCCATTGAAGCTTCAGCGAGACTAAAATAAGAGCATCGTAACCCTTACACAAAGACGATCTTAACCCTCGGCATTCAAGATTCTGCGTTCTGCTATGCTAAAGTGCTATTATACTGATCACTCCTTCCAGGCGGATCAATAATCCAGTCTCATCCTTAGGAGCAAGCAAAACCTTGTCAAAACCGATCAAAAGCTTATTATCCCTTATTTGACACATAAAAGTAAGCACTTGCGCGAGAGTTCCCTCCACCTTCAGATCGGCTTTGTATTTTACCGCTTCTTTCAACTTCTCGGGCTCTGAACGCGGGCTTAAAGCGACAATAGAAACCCCCGTCTCTTTAGCCAGGCGTTCGATCTCTTTCATAAAATCGGAAATGATCAGGGTTTGGTCCTGCTTGGCGTATTTAAAATAAGACTGGTACGCGTTGTACTCGTAAAGCAGGTTATCCTTGTCTTTTTGGATACCGGTGTCTTTTACAAGCTTCGCTTCCGCCAATTTTATCTGCCGCTCCAAGACGCGGGTTTTCTCATTGATACCGCCGATAATGATCTTATTGAAAAACAACAACAGCAATATGCCTCCGACTGCGGAAATGATGATCTTCTGTTTTTTATCGAGTTTTGAAACGGCCATATGACGTTTATTCCTTTAATTTCAGTTCCAGCTCAAAATCGGTGAATTCGCCGTCCTTGGTCCTCTTTTTGCGCGTATACTTAGTCTGCACTTCCTTAAAATATTTCGAGTCCTCCAGAGCGGTCACGAACTTATAAACATCCGACAACTGCGGCCCCCTGCCCCTGATCTTCACGTTTTGCATATCCATATCAAAAGCGGTCACCGATATTTCTGCGGGGATGGCGTTAAAGAATTGTTTAACGGCAGAGAGCGGCCTTTTGCGCTCCGCGAGATACCCCCTGATAAAGCCTATCTTATCCAACTTCATGAACAATTCCCCCATATCCCCTTCGACAGTTTTAGCTTTTTCCTCAAGTTCCTTCAGATAATTCTGGCGGTCATATATCCTGAAAAGAAAAACCGCGCAAACGATGGTAAGCAGATATATAACCGTGCTGCCGAGAACAAGCAGCAGCCTGATCTTATCCCTTAAAGACTTCCGTATCTGTATTTCCGGCACCATGAAGAAAAACCCGTCTTCTTCCGGGACGGAAGCCACGGCGGCGACTCCGGAAAAAGAGACATCCCGCATGCCGGAGGCGGCTTTATTCTGCGGGCAGTCCGCGGAAAATAAAGTTACCGGCATATTCAACTCCGAGCCGATCGTGGAACTGAAATGCCCGACAAGGTCGGCGCCTCCTAAGAATATCCGCACCGGTTTCCTGTTCAATTCCTCGTTAAAAAAGATTATCAGCGACTGTTTCAGTTCACCTATCAGTTTCGAGATGCCTGTTTCCGGAGCCGCTTGTATATCCTTCGCCCCGATATTTATACTGCGCGTGAAAAGAAAATTATCGCGGTTACAGATGATGAAATCGGTGAAATCATGATCGACATCCAATAATATATACAGGTCCTGGGCGGAGAATTCACCGCGGTACGCGGTCACCGCATACTTCCAGACCCCGTAAGAGCTTAAGCTCACCCTGTCAATGGACAAGCCCGCCTTTTCAAGGATGTTCACTTGTTTCCTTACCGCCCCGATATTGATAATAGCGAGAAGCACTTTCCCATAGCCCATTTCATCCACGCCCAGGAAACGGTAAGAAAAAATGATCTCCTCTTTTTTGTAGGGGACGATCCTGACCATATGCAGCTCGACCATCTCAGCTATCTCTTTAGGGTCCTGCGAAGGCAGATGGAGATTCCGGACAGTGACCGCGCTGCGCTGCAGACAAAGAGTGGTCCGGCCCGGAGAAATCTTATGCAGGTTAAACAGTTCCGCCGTCTTTACGGCGATCTGCTCGTCGGTCAGAGAAGCTACCGGTTCGGTCAGGCAGTGCGCGCTTTTGAACCGCCCGGCGTCATCCGGAGCGCCGAAAACGAGTTTTAAGTTGGACTGGTCTATTTCTAAGGCTATAGGTAATTTCATATATTTTCTTTAATTAATCAGGGATCTGCAAGACTGGATAGTGAATGTTAAAGTGTTTCTCGTCTTTCGCCGCTAGTCCATCTTCTTTCAGTTCATCATTCGTGCTTGGTCCTTCCTGCATCGTGTTCACACAAGTGAATACCTGCCCAATTCCACATAAGGGCAAGGTGCTTCGCCCTTCAATATCTCTTCCCGAATTTACATTTCCCGGCTTTAATCTACCCAAAACGTGTCATCCTTCATGCCTCGCGCTTCGTCCTTCAATATTTTTTAGTGCACAAACTCCGTTATTTGGAATATGGGAAGAAGGACGGAAAGAACGATCACCCCGAGCACCACCCCCATACCTAATATCAGCACCGGCTCAAGCAGGGAAGAAACAAGCGATATGTCGGATTCCACTTCCTGTGTATAAGAAGACGACACTTCATCCAGCACTTCGGAAAGCCTCCCGGATTCCTCGCCGACAGCCACCATCCTGGTGAAAAAGACCGGCAATTGGGTATGATCCTGGAGGCACTTGGCGATGCTTTGCCCGGAAGCGATGTCCCTGCCTGCTTTCTTCAAACCTTCCTTCAAATTTCTGTCTTCGACGCTTAAAGTGGCGATATCCAGCGATTTCAACGCAGGCACGCCGCTTTTAAGCAGCAGGCTTAAGCCGCCGGCAAAATGCGCAAGTTCCTGATTTGCCGTCATCCTCTTCAACAAAGGAATATGCCTTTTCATTTTCGCCGCCAAATCACGGAAGAACCGGCTGCCCTTTATCCTAAGCAGCAGAAGCACTCCCGCCGCAGAGGTGACCACGACCGCCGGCCACCACTTCCTGCTGAAATCGCTTGATCCTAATATAAGCGTGGTCAGCAAAGGCAGTTTCGCCCCCAGATTTGAGAACACCGGCTTAAGACTGGGGAGCACATAATTCATAAGAATGAAGACGCTGACCACTCCCACTATCAGCAAAATGGCCGGATACGCCAATGCCGTCTTGACCTTATTGGAAAGGACGGCATCCCTGCCCATAAAACCGCTGATCTGTTCAAAACTCAAATCCAGCCTGCCGCTGGTCTCACCGGCTTTTATTATATTGATGAATAACGGGGAAAAATGTTCCGGGTAGGCGGAAAGGGCCTCGGAGAAAACTTTCCCCTCTTTAACACTGTTATACAATCCCTGCACGATATCACGCATCCGCTGATTATCTGTCTGTTCATAAATGATCTTCAGGCCGGAAAGCAGCTCCACCCGCGCGCGTATCAAAGTAGTCAATTTCTTGGTGAAAATATGTATATCCGCGGAAGAAACGCGCTTATTATCAACCATAACCGCGCTGAAGCTGACGGTTTGGTCTCAGCCGGCAATTCGCGTATCGATACCGGAAAAAGCTCGGCGGCGATGATTCTGTTCAACGCCTCCGATTCATTGGGGGCCTCGATCACACCGTCCACATGCTGGTCCAGCCCGCGTTTTGCCTTATAGGCGAACTTAGGCATACTAATCCCCTCCCCACTCCACCACACGCAGGACTTCATCCGGAGTGGTCTGCCCGAGGCGCACCTTCTCCAGCCCGGCCTTCTTGAGCGTGGTAGAACCGAGTTCCAGGGCCTTGGCCTTGATCTGGGACGAAGAAGCCTTGCGCAGGATCAAAGAACGGATCTCTTCATTGACGAAAAATATCTCATGGATCGCGGTGCGTCCTTTAAATCCTATGAATTTACATAGTTCGCACCCTTTACCGCGGTAAATCTTCATATCGCGGAATTCCTCCGGAAGCAGGGACTTATCCTTGACTTCCTCCTTGCAGGCCGGGCAGATTATCCTGACCAGACGCTGGGAAATAAAAGCATTTACGGAAGAAGCGACGAGATAAGGTTCGATACCGATATCCAGAAGCCTGGTCGCGCCGCTGGCGGCGTCGTTGGTATGCAGGGTCGAGAAAATAAGATGCCCGGTCAAAGAAGTCCTGATGGCCAGTTCCGCGGTCTCCAGATCCCGGACCTCCCCGATCATCATTATGTCCGGGTCATGCCGCAGGATACTGCGCAGGGCGTTGGCGAAAGTAAAACCTATCTCCGGCTTGATCTGTATCTGCATCACCCCTGCCAGTTCATACTCGATCGGGTCTTCTATGGTGATGATCTTTACCGCTTCTTTGTTCAGCTTGCTCAGGCAGGCGTACAAAGTCGTGGTCTTTCCGCTGCCGGTGGGACCGGTCACGAAAATGATCCCGTGCGGTTTCAGCATCAGCGTCTCTATTTTCTTCAGGTCTTCGGGAAAGAACCCGAGATCATCAAGGTTGAAAAGCAGCTGCACGGGCAGTATCCTGATGACCACATTTTCGCCGTAAATAGACGGTATAATGGAGATACGCAGGTCGACCTGCCGGTCCTGTATCTTGATGATCGCCCTGCCGTCCTGCGGCAGCCGTTTTTCCACCACGTTCAGGTTGGAAATGATCTTGATACGCGAGACCACCGCCGAATGCAGGTGTTTTATAGCCTCAGGCACGCGCATATCGTATAAGATGCCGTCGATCCTGTACCTCACCCGCACATAATCGCGGAATGTCTCCAGATGTATATCCGTAGCCCGGGCGTTGACAGACTCGGAAAGTATCTGGTTGACCAATTTTATTACCGAAGCGTCCTCCGCGCTCTTGCCTACCTCTTCTATATCCTGTATCTCTTCCAGTGTCTCGTATTTCGACTGCCGGCCTTTGCCGGACTTCTCCTGCGTGAGTATCTCTTCCACGGTATCGGCGCCGACCCCGTAATAACGTTTTATCCCGGCGAATATCTCCTCCTGCGTGGCCAATACCCTCTCGATATCGAATCCCAGATGCAGTTTAAGGTCCTCCAACAGCCAGACCGCCAAAGGATCGGAGACGGCGACGGTAAGCACATTCCCTTTTAATTTCACCGGCATGAATTTGTAATGCTGTATGAACCTCGGGGAAACGGCCTTGACCACCTCCGCCGGTATATCGAGTCCCTTTAGGCTGGTGTAATACGGGATCCCCAATTGTTCTCCCAGGGCCATAAGCAACTGCTCCTGCGTAACCAGATTCATGCGCAGCAGGGTCTTGCCGATCAACTCTCCGCTGATGCGGCTCTCCTTCAATGCCATCTCCAATTGTTCAGGATTGAGCAATCCGCGCTGTACCAGGAATTCACCTATTTTTGTCATTAAGGCAGCCCCGATCCTTTGCTTTCCACCGCCCCGATCATATAGAACTTATCCTCGGCCACTTCATCCAGTTCTCCGGAAATGATCTTCTCGCATCCGATAAGCGTTTCTGGAATGGTAACGTATTCGCCCATATGCCCGGTGTGCACTTCCGCCACGAAGAAAGGCTGGGTGAGAAAGTTCTGAAGTTTCTTGGCGCGGTCGAAAACGATCCTCTCCTGTTTGGAAAGTTCCTCCTTGCCGACGATGGAAACTATCCTCTGCAATTCGTCGTATTTCTGAAAATGCCTCAACACCGACTGCGCCGTTTCAAAATGGCGTTTGCCGACTACCAGCGGGTCAAGAGAACCCGAAGACGATTCCAAAGGCGATATCGCCGGATAAAGCCCGCGCTGGACATAAAGCCTGGAAAGCACCGCCACGGAATCCAAATGGCTGAAAATAGAAACGACAGCGGGGTCGGTCACGTCGTCTGCCGGGACATAAACCGCCTCGATCGAAGTGATACTCGCCCCTTCGCGCGACTGTATGCGCTCGTGGAACTGGCTGATCTCGCTGGTCAAAGTAGGCTGATAGCCTGTTTCCGAAGGGATCCTTCCTAAGAGCGCGGACATCTCGCTGCCTGCCTGGGCGAAACGAAAAACATTATCGCAGAAAAAGAGCACGTCATGCCCGCTGTCCTGCAAAGACTCCGCCAGGGTGATCCCGGTATTGCCCGCCTCAAACCTCATTCCCGGCGACTCGTTCATCTGCCCGAAAACCAATATGGAACGTTCCAGCAGGTTGGTCCTGACGAATTCATAATAAAGTTCATTGCCTTCACGTATACGTTCTCCGATACCGGTAAAAATACAGACTCCGCGGTTCTTCTGGATTATATTATGTATGATCTCCAGGATCAACACGCTCTTTCCCAAACCGGCGCCGCCGATGATCCCGGTTTTCGATCCCTTCACCAGGGGGAAAAGCAGGTCTATCATTTTTATGCCGGTCTGCATAATTTCAGCTTTCACGACCGTCTTCTGCTCGGCGGATTTCAACACAGCCTTGAAGTTTTTACGCGTAGGCAACGTGTATTCCGCGTTGACGGGGCCCTTGTTGTCTATAGGCTCGCCCAGGACGTTGAGCATACGGCCGAAAACGCTCTCGGCGGGCGGCATACTGAGGAATTTATTCAGGGCTATGACCGGACAATTACGCTGTATCCCGTAAGTCGGAGCCAAGGCGATGCAACGGCAGATATTGTTCTCCCTGTGTTCGACGATCTCAAGCGTCACAGGCTTACCGTCGAAAGTCTCCAGGCGCATTATTTCGTATATCGGAGGCATAACATGCGGGGGTTCGATCTTGACGTCCACGACCGGACCGGCGGTACCCACGACTTTACCGATATATTCCATGATCCTCTCCCCCGGGATTATTGTTTCCTGCTTAACCTCGAAGAAATTATTTCCCTGATGGTCTTATCCGCCAGCGAATGCACGTGCTTAAAATACTGCAGGCTAAGCTGCTGCTTCATCCGCGCCAATTCCTGCTCGCTGCCTTCCAAATGCATCAATCTCGCCCCGAACTCCGAAAACTTGCTGGTCCAGGCGATATTGTAAAGCAGGAACGACAACCTGAAACGCACCAAGCCTTCCATAACCGCCCCCGCGGAAGGTTCCGTAGTGAAGATCCCTTCGGGATCTTTATCTTCAGCGGCGTAAGCGGCGCTTTCCGGAGCGCTGCCGCACGGCAACAAGGCGTCAAGACGCACTTTCCAGGCGCCGACATTTCCCGATTGAGGATAAGCGACATTGACGCTGCCGAAATCGCCGCGAAGATACCCTTTCACCAGATATTCCTGCAACCGGGATATCTCCGCCGGTTTTATTTCCTCGCTCAATCCGGGCATACGCGCAAATTGCCTGTTTTTATCGTCGAAATAATTCCAGCCGCGTTCTCCCAACACCACAAAACTATCCAGGCTGTTACCGGAGGCCTCCAGCGCGGCGTTGGCTACCGCCGTGTTCAGTTCTCCCACAAAACCGTTATCGGTATTTACGACCACAAAACAGGCCGGCAAACCGGGATTACCGGTTAAAAAAGGATGCCGCACCTTCTGGCGCAAAAGCATAGAGAAAACATATTCGACCACGGAAGACACCTCTTCCAGGGCCTTCGTCTTCGACTGGAACTGCCTTAACTGGATGGCGCTTCCGGACTTAAGCGCCTCGATGATCGCCCCCAGGCTTTTATTCAACTCCAGATCGCTCTTTAACTCCGCTACCGAGATCATCCTTTACTCACCGCGTTATTGGAGGCGGAAAAAAACTCCTCGACCTCCCCGTCCAAAGCGGACTTGATCTCCCCGCTGAGATCGCGCTGCGAATCCAGCAGTCCGGCCAATTCCGGGTCGGCTTCCCGCAAATAGGTAAAGAACCCGTCCTTGAAGATCTTCACCTCGCGCGCGTCGCGTTTCTCGAGCGCGCCGCTTTTTAAAGCGTAAAACATAACGATCTCCTCAAGAGTGGGAACCGGACTGCCGTTATCCTGTGTGAGCAGTTCCCTTAATATCTCCCCTCGTTTCATCTGGCGCATGGCTTCGTCGGAAAGCTTAGTCCTTAGCCTGGTCAACCGAAGCAATTCACGGTATTGCGCGTACTCAAGGCGCAGGCCGCCGCTGACTTTTTTTATCGCCGGGCACTGGACTTTACTGCCGATACGCGAGACCGACAATCCCATATCTATGGCCGGCTTGAACCCCTCGTGAAAAAGAGAAGCGTTCAGGTAAACCTGGCCGTCGGTCATGGAAACAAGGTTGGACTGGACATAGCCGGTGATATCCCCCTGGAGAGTGGAAACAATAGGCAGGAACGTCATTGTGCCTCCGCCATTCTCCGGTTTCAGTTTTCCGGCGCGTTCCATCAACTGTGAATGGATATAAAAAATATCCCCCGGGTACGCTTCCCTGCCCGGCGGGCGCTCCAGCAACAGGGACATCTGCCTGTAAGCCCAAGCGTGCTTTATCAGGTCGTCAAATACCACCAGCACGTCGCGGCCGTGGAACATAAAATATTCGCCGATAGCGGACGCGGAATACGGGCAAAGATACTGTTCCGCGGAAGAGGTAGCGGCGGTGGCCGCCACTATTATCGTATAATCCAGGGCGTCTTTTTGAGCCAGCAGAGACACCGCGCGTTTAAGGCTGGTGTAACTGCCGCCGATACAGACATATATGCAAACGACATTTTTTCCCTTTTGATTTATGATCGCGTCTATGCCAATGCTGGTTTTACCGGTCTGGCGGTCACCGATTATCAATTCCCTCTGTCCTTTACCCACGGGGATGGCCAGGTCTATGATCTTAACGCCGGTCTCCAGGGGGTCCACGACCGGGTCCCTGCCGATAACGCCCATCGCCTCGCGGAAAACCGGATAATGCTCCGATAGGGCGATCTCGCCTTTGTCGTCAAGCGGCTTACCGGCACAATCCACCACTCTTCCCAGGTAACCTTCCCCCACCGGAATAGTCAGCAATTCCGACCTGCTGACTAAAGTATCCCCCATTTTGATATTGCTGTCGTCACCCAGAACCACGATCAACACGGAATCCGGGTTGAACCCAAGGATAAGCCCTTTGACACCGTGCGAGAAATCCACAAGCTGGCCGTAGATACAGGAAGGCAGCCCGGAAGCCATAACAATCCCCTGACGCACTTCCTGAACGCGCCCGACTTCACTGATATCCAGGGTGGGTATATGTAACTGATTATTCATCGCGCTCCGGCTGTAAATAAAAACATTGATGTAGTTGCGGCGGTAAAAATCCTGCTCAAAACAGACGGCCTTTTTATAATATAAACAGGCTATCCGGTGTCACCCTGAAGAACACGGCGAAAACAAGATTACTTCACTAAACCGTTCCTCAAGAAAGGGATGACCTTGCGTAATTTATTCTTGAGGCTCGCGTCGATCACCAGGTCCCCGGTCTGAATGACGATACCGGTGATCAATTCCGGGTTGATCTCCTCGTTGATCTCTATCTCCGTCTTCATCTTCGCAGAAAGCAGTGTCTTTAAACGCTGCCGTTCCTCCTCGGACAAAGGGCAGCTCGAGTAGACCTTCACGGAATTGGTGCCCACGGAGAACTTCTCTTCCTGCAGATTCTCTATCTCCCCCGTGATCTCTCTTATTATCTGGCGATGCAGATTATCCCTGCCTTCTCCGGTGAACACGTATTTGATCATCTCCGTGGCCAGGCCGAGAGCCTTCTCTTCGATCTCCGATTCCATGCTCAATTTAAGTTTGTCCAGTTCCTCGCGGCCGTGAACAAGCGCCTTACGGCTATTATCCTTGGCCTGCTGTTCGGCGTTAATGATGAAGGATTCCGTTTCCTTTTTGGCGGCCTCGATGATGTTTTTAGCCTCCTGCCTGCCTTTCTCCACTTCAGCGAGCCTTTCGGCTTTAGCCTTCTCCAGTTCTTCCCTGAGCGCCGCTTCTTTGACCAGCGCTTTTTCGTTAAGGTCGCGCAGACGCCGCAAAGCGGAATTCAAATGATTATAAAAGAGGAACCGCAGAATAAGGATCAAACCCACGAAAGTCACGATCTGTATCAAAGCCAGTTGCAGAAGCATTCCGCCACCCCGTATCTTTGTCCCGTAAAAGGACATCAAATGAATACTCCCCGGACTAATCCTTCGCGAAGTTTATCCTGAGTGGATTCGACTTTGCTCACCATTAAAACTTATCGAAGGTCGGGGTTTCTTCCCTGAATTAATTACCCGCCACAAAGATTGGCGAGGCTTAGCCCGCCATTAAAATACCGGCAACGGCTATGGTAACACAGCCCGTATCGGTTCTCGGTTACGGTAACGTCCTAAAAGCCGTCTCCGAATGACGATTAACGATACGGGCATCGTAGCCCTTACCGAAAGACAATCTTAAAACCGGTATTCGAGAATTCTGCGCTCCGATTAAAATTGTAAACCGGAAGATCTATTTAAACAGATTAAACACGATCAATAGCGCGATGACCGCGATCGCCTCGGCGAACAAGAAAGCGATGATCATCGCGAGCATTACCCTCGGCGTCGCCGAGGGATTCCTCCCTATGGCCTGCACCGCCCCGTACCCGACGAAAGCGATGACAAGGGCCGGGCCAAGCGTACTCAAGAACATGATCAGGAGTATCGTCAGATTGCGCATAGGGCCTTTATCTCTCGATCAGTATATCCAGGGCATTATCTTTCATCGCGGCGACGCCGTCCTTGATGAAAATACTGCCGTTACCGCCGGCAGCGGCTCCAAGGCCGGCCGGTTTTATTTTCACGTATCCGCAGCGCAGACGGTAAAGGAAAGACTGATGGAAATCCAGCACGCAAACCTCCCCGTCACAGCCGGGCAGGATCACTTCCCGCGCCTCCCCGTCAAAAAGCTTTTCGTAAACGGTCAATACCCTGGTTTTCATATAAAGCGCCGGTTATTTAAGCAGGTAAGCCTTCCAGCGTTCTCCCATCTCGGGAATATTCTTAAACCCGTAGATCTCTATGAAAAATGACTTCCAGTCTTTATTGAGTTTATTATCCCTTAGCGCCCTGCAAAAATCAATAAATTTCTCCCCCCCATACTGTTGCAGAAGAAATTCCACGACCGCCGCCGATTCGGCGTAAAAAACTTCCGGCATAAACAACCCTGACTTGGTTATCTCGGTCAACTTATCCAATTTAATGAACATATTGGTCTTCACAAGCACTCTGGCGATCGCGACATACTGTCCGCCCTCTTTCTCCTGCGAACAGGCGATGCCCTCATCCAGCCAGAGGGGCAGCCACCTGTCATAACCCACGAATTCCCTGAAGATAAGATGCGTCATTTCATGCGGCAGAGTAGTCTCCAGGAAATCACTGGCGTGGAAAAAAGTATCTATGCTCCGTTTACGGATATTGGCGCTGCCGCCCGACCACTCCGGGTGATTGGTGCTGCGCAGATAATCTTCCCGCGACGAATAAAGGTTTATGGTGCAGGCATTATCCCATGTCCAGTAATTGAACCTGCGGAACCCGAGCTTCTCGGTGATACTGTCGTAATAATCTTCTGCTCTCTCGATAACGCTGTCGACATAATGCTCAGGATCGGACTTATAATAAACCTTGAAATGGACGCTTTTCCTTACCTGCCATAACTCGTTCGAATAGCCTGCCGATGCGTGCCGGGCAGGGCAAAGAAGGGAAGAGAATGAAACCAAAAACACCATTATGCCTAACTTCACCGGTTCAAAGACGCCGGCTGCGGGCGGGAGAAAACGATGTTTTATCATACAGCGGGCTTTTTGCCATCCTTCGGTTCAGACGCATCATTAACGGCAGCCCCGCGGCCGTCCTCACCGAAAGTAGGCGTGGAAATGACTTTTATCTGCGTCTGCCAGATAAAATAAGAGGCTATTCCGATAAACCCAAGAAACAAGACTATTATAAGTATAAGTTTCCATACTGCCGCCGAAGGTATCGGCTTTGCCTGAGCGAGAAGGCTCCTCGCCACCGCCAGGTCCTCTTTAGCCGACTCCATTAAGCGCTGGTTATCCCGAAAGAGAGAAATATGCCTCTCCGGGTTTACCGCCTCAACCTTCTGGTTATCCTCTACCATCTTCAGTTTTCGTTCAATATTCTCCTTTAAAAAACTGACCCTGTCCCGGAAATCGGTATCCACCAGCAACTTTACCGTCTTATCCAGTTCGGCGCGCATCGATTCTATCTCCGCCGAGGGAACGATCCAGACATCCATCATCTCTATTTCACGTTCAACGGATTCTCCGGGGCCAAGCTCATACTGACCGTAAACAAAATACGATCCCTGCTGGTTGTCATATCCCACATCGAGGTCACCTTTATCTATTATATTCTCAGGTTTCACCTCTTTCGGAAGATAAACTTTGATCGGAACGGACTGTTTCTCCGCTTTGGAAGGATTAATGGCCATTGCCTTTAAGACGATGCCGGCATACGCGTTAGACGCGCAAGCTGACAAGCATAAAAACAGACAACAAATAAATATTCTCTTCATACCATCATCCCCCTCTTTCGGTCTTACGAAAAGAAGTCCATTGATTATTTTTATCTATGGTCCATTGACTATCGACCATGGACTGCTTTTTATTTAAACTCAAACCAGGTCTGCGTGACCGGTTTATTCGCCATATTGTCTATCATTTTCTGATTCACGTCCATAACCGCCTTCAATTCCTGCGTTTTATTCTTCAGATAATTCATATCGCCTTTTTTCTCTTCGTTGACTTCAAGCAGTTTCTCCAGGCTGACATTCTGTTCAGTGCTGACTTTCTTCAACTCTCTGCCGATGTTCACCAACTGCATATATACGGAGTTGATGTCGGTGGCGCTGCCCGCCACTTCTTTTACCTGGTCGACAAGATCCTTGCTGATCTTGCCTATCGCGGACTCGATCACTGCGAACTGACTGTTCAACGTATCGGCAAGCTTAGTGAAATTATTCAGCCCGGAAGTGGTCCCGAGAACGGCGGAAACCTGCCCGGCGATCTGTTCGATATCGGAACGGATCACCGAAATGATCATCGCGTCCAGAGAGCCGTAAGTGGGCTCTGAGCAAACGATGGTAAAATCGCCCCTGCCCCAGGAGGAGGCAATGGAAATAGTGTATTCATAAATACCGCCGGTGACCTCCGTCATCGCGCCTTTGGCCACCCACTGGGTATTGTCCGGGCCGTAGAAATCCACGGTCGGCCGCACGCCCGAATAAGTGCGGTAACGCACCACCATATCGGTGCCGCTCCTGACCGAGTTCTCCCTGTTCAATATCTCCGATTTCATCGCCGTTTCCTGCTGTTGCCGCGATTCTTCTATCTTCTGCGGGATATCGATCTCGGTGGCGGTAAGTATCTTGGCGGCATCGGCCCTTATTTCTTCTTTCGCCTCGGTGATCTTCTGCGGGATATCCTGCGTGACCTGCGATTGGATAGTGGCGGTCTGCGTCTGCAAAGTCTGCAGCATAGACGTCTGGTTCGCGTCTGTCAATTCAGAGGTGACGTCGATGGAAGCCCCGGAATTATAACTGCTGTTACGGAAAACCACGGTTGATTTCACGAAATAGGTCTTTCCGGAGACCAGATTCGTATCCGCCCAGTTGAACCAGAAGACGCCGTTACCATCAGGAGTAGTGGAAGTCATAGTCTTGATCAAAGTCTCCCCGTCGTAAATACTCAACGCGGCGGATTCCAGGTCGGCTCTATCGATATCATTAAGCCCAACGAT
>JBAZGW010000010.1:22691-29943 GCA_041652635.1 Candidatus Omnitrophota bacterium
TCTTCTTTCCAGCCAGGAAGAAGCGCTGATAGTATCCGTGCCGGAGTTATACGCCGTGGAAAGCAGAACATGCCATTCGATCTGGGCGCTGATGGAGTTCTCCAGCAAAAGCGTGATGCTCTTATTACCGTCCGCGATCCAGTCCGCACTTCGCTCTATATACCCCTCTTTTGACCAGAAAGTAGTATAATGCCCGTAGGGATATTCATGGGTGACCGGACAGATGATCGTGCCGCTGGGATCAACCCACCAGCTGTCCCTGACGCTTAAATTCTGCAGATTGTCCATATTGTCGTAGTCCTTGACCATCCAGGTGATCCTATAATAAATGATATTGAACAACGAAGATATCGAATACACGGTGGAGTCGGTCGGATCGGAGACCCTGATCAAGGCCTTCTGCCCGTGGTAATCCGGAGCCGTCCAAGTATAAGAGTTGCTATTCGCGGTACTGGTTACGGACGTTATCCAGGTGGTTCCGTTATCCACGCTGTAATCTACCCTGACATTGGGGATCGTCCCCTTGGTCTGCCAGGTCACGGCGCGCGGCTCATTAACGCCCCACTCGATATCGGCGGTCGGATAAGTAATATTGAACCCTCCCCGTATCCTGAAATTATTATTCGAGGCATCCGAAATAACCGTCCTTGTAGGATCGAATATCTTGACCTTCAAGGTGTTGACGCAGAGCGCGTCATCCGGGATTATCCAGGTATAAGTGCCGGTATTCGGAGCCCCGGTCTTTATGGTGCGCGTGGTGGCGAAATTATCCGATGAATAAAGTATGGTCAACGGATTTATCGTCAGGCCTTTACTGGTCCAGGTGATATTCACGCTGTCGCCCACTATGTATTCCTCCCCTCCGTTAGGAGCAGTGACGGTGACCTGCGGATACTGCAATACGTTGAAAGCGTCAGAAGTGACAAGCGCCGCCGGCCGGTTGCCGTCGACAATACGCACTTTCATATTATTGGTCGGCTCATCCGGCACGGTCCAGTTGTACCTCCCATCGTTGGCCTCGCCTACGGCTATGCTCTCGAAGGTGACAAAGTTGTCGGTGGAATACTGCAATAACAGGTTGTTACTGACAGTCCCTTCAGTGGTCCAGGTGATCACCGCCGGATCCCCCACCGCCCAGTAAGTGGAAGAAACAGGCGCGGTAAGGGTTATCTTGGGATAATCAATGGTGAATACGGCGTCGGAATGATCGGTTGTGGTGGTCCGTGAACTATCCGTGATCCTCACCGATACGGTGGTTGAATAATCCTCCGGGATGGTCCATTCATACGAACCGCTGTTGGAGACGCCGTTGGCGATCGCTTTCCAGTTCGAGCCTCCGTCCACCGAGTATTCAAGCACAAGGTTATTGCTTAAAGGCCCGCCGTTATCGTGCCAGGTGATATCATGTTTAGTCCCTATCCTCCACTTCTCCCCGCCGTTGGGGGAGTCTATGGTGGCCACGGGAAACGGCAGTATGGAGAAACTGGCGTTGGATTTATCGGTTATCTGCGGGACAGAGTTATCGGTGATCCTGACCCTTAGAACGGTGGAGAGCACTTCCGGGACGTGCCAGATATATACCCCGGTATTGGCGACATTATCGGCGATCTCATTTATATCGAGCACGAAATTATCGCGGGAATATTCGATCTTTAAGCTGTTGCTCACCGTCCCTTCTGCCGACCATATTATATTTTCGTTATCTGTGACCACGAGTATCTCCCCGCCGTTGGGGCGCGTTACCGTGATGATCGGATATGCTATGGAAAACACGGTGTCCGTCATATCCTCTATATACGGCGGCGCGTTATCCTTGACTTTCACTTTACAGGTGGAAGAGATATTCTCCGGCACGGTCCAGGTATACGAATGATTACTGGTCGTCCCGCTGTAGACCGGCAGCCAACTGATCCCCCCGTCCTTGCTGTAGGTGATGGTCACATCATCGGATACCTGACCGATGACGCTCCAAAGGATATCGTGATTCGTTCCGTAAGGCCAGACTTCCCCGCCGTTGGGTGTGTTGATGACGATGCTCGGCGCGGCGATCATGAATACGGCGTCGGAGCTGTCTTTCGTCTCCGGACGGGCGTAATCGTATACTTTCACCATACAATTATCGGAAATATCATTGGGGATATGCCAGATATAAGTCCCTTCATTGGACAAACCGGTGACGATGTTTTTCCAGGTACTCCCCTTGTCCACGGAATACTGCAGGACAAGGTTACTGCTGATGGAATTATGGTCTCCGACCGACGTCCAGGTTATAGGATACTCCAGACCCACGACCCACAATTGCCCGCCGTTAGGGGAAGTCAGGGTGAAAGAAGGAGCGACGATCGAATTGTTATTCTTGGATACGCCGCTGACTCCGGGCTGGGAAGCATCCGAAACCCGGATCTTCAACGCGCCGGTAAGCGAGTCAGCCGGTTTCCAGGCATAAGTCATACTATTGGCAAGGCCTGCGGCGATCGTCTGCCAGTTCGTGCCTCCATCAACGCTGTATTCAAGCTTAATGGCGTTCAACCCGATGCTCCCCACCGATTCCCAGGTGATATTATAGGTCCCGGTGGCGTATAACGACTCCCCTCCGTTGGGCCATGTCAAAGTAAGCTGCGGCTTCTGTATAGTGAAATCCGCCTCCGAGGCGTCCTCCACCCAGCCGTAATTCACCGTATCATCGCATTTGATCTTGATCCTGGCGGTAGTTATCTCTATATCCGGAGGTATCCAGAAGTAAGAACCGTTATTAGGTCTCTGGTCCGAGATCATTTCATAAGTGGCCCCGGAGTCGGTGGAAAAATAAACCGTAAAGAACTGGCCGTCCAGGTCATCCCCGATAGTGAACCATTTCACTTCATACGAAGCTCCGATGGTGGTTTTTTCTCCGCCGTTCGGCTGGACCAATACGATTATCGGCTTATCCAGCACTTCGAAAGAAGCGTCGCATTCATCAAAGACCTCCGGCCTGCTGGTATCGGTGACCCTCACCGTAACGTTATCACCGACCGCGCCCTGCGGGATCACCCAGGAATAGCTGCCGTCATCGGACTCGTTCTCGGAGATCGTCACCCAAGTCTCCCCTCCGTCTACGGAATACTCGATCTTCAGGGCATTCTCGCCTATCGCGCCGTCAGAGGACCAGGCGATCTCGCGGGTATCGCCGTTAACCCATTTCTCGGAACCGTTCGGAGACGATATCGTGATGGTCGGAAGGGTAATGGTAAAGTCGGCCATGGAAGAAGTCTCCACTTTAGTCTGCGTATCCCTTCCGGAGGGGACGGCGCTCTCTACGATACGGATCCTCACCTTTGAAGAAAGCAGGTTAGGCACAATGCAGGGATACGTCCCGCTGTTAACCACGGAAGACTGTAGGATTGCCCAGGTGGAGCCGCTGTCTATGGAGTAATATATGTCTACCAGCTGGTTAACACTTCCTTTATTAGTCCAGATGATGTCTTTTACGCTCCCGGCTTTCCATATTTCTCCGCCTATCGGGCTGGTAATGGTCATTGCCGGCTTAGGCAGGATCGAAAAGACAGTGTCGGAACGGTCGATGATATTAGTATTATTCATATCGATTATGCGCATCAGACATACGGAAGAAATATAACTCTCTTTGTTAGGGATGCTCCAGCTGTATGCCCCGCTATTGATACGCTGGTCGGCGACCGGAGGATAAAGCCAGGTCGTCCCGCCGTCCAGGGAACACTCTATCTTCAGGTTATTGGATACGCTCCCGTAAGACGACCAGGTGACATTGTGCGTCGAGCCGATCTCCCATTGATTGCCGCCGTTGGGAGCGGTCAATATCAGCCCCATAACGCCGAATACGGCGTCTGAAATGTCCTGGATAGCGGGATACTTCTTACTGGTGATCCTGATCAAGGCGTTCGGGGAAGGATTATTCGCCACCTGCCATTCATACGCCCCGTTATTCACCAGATCATCCACTATTGCCAGCCAGGTGGAGCCGCCGTCCACGGAATAGTCGATCTTCACCTTGTTCTCCGCCCCGTCTATACCCTGAGAAGTCCAGGTGATCAAGGCGGTCGTCCCGATAGGCAGCGATTCACCGCCGTTAGGGGAAGTCAACGTAAGCACTGCGTTGAGATAAGAAAACCTCACATCCTCCAGCACCGGGGTCTCCTGCCCATAGGAATTCAAGACCGCCTTATACTGCACCCAGCGGTCGTTGACCGTATCGGAGTTCAGATAATTGACGGGACTCCCGGCAGTCGTGATATAGTATGTAGGCTCGGTGGTGGTAAAAACGCTGACTGTATCCAGCTGCGGCGTGCCGACGCCGTCCGTGGAATTCAAGAAAGCGCGATAGAAGAATTCGCCGCTGGGGAACTTCGTCTGGAACTGAGTTAGTTTACTATTGACCACTGAAGCCGCGTTGGTCTGGCTGAACCCGCCGGTCACCCGCGTCCAGGCGGAACCATCCCACCAATACCAGTTGTAGCCGTCGCAGGAGACCTGATACTTAATATCCGTATTGAGCGGTATGGTATTGACTTCCTGAAAAGCGGTAAGGTTGTTATCGTAAAATACACCCAGCACCGGCTGGATCACCGGGTTGGTGGTGTAATAAACTTCCATGCCGGTGGGATTGGCAATCTCGGTGAATACGAACCCCACGTAAGGTTTGACGGAGGACTTTTTATAGACCATTACCTTGTCCACATAGATCGCGTCCGTGGAAGAGCGGATGGTCGGTTTGATCGCCAGGCCGGGCCCGGCGACATAACCGGCATTATAGGTAAGTTTATCACCGGTGCTCAATTCGAAGATAACCTGTCCGGTCTGCCCGTTCAACGTGTCGTGCGGTTTCCACGACATCTTGTCTTTGTTCCACATGGCAAAGGTATAAGGGGTGCGCACGGAATTCCAGGTGCTGTAACCGTTGCCCGACTCGTCATAGTAATAACCGTTTGAATTTATCAAGACGTCGTAACCGGCCTTATAACTGGAATTCCCCATACCGGTGGATGCCTTTGCGTTGGGATCGCTGATACCGATAAAATGCCTGCCGGTCTTGTTCGCCGCCTGCCAGATCACCTCGGTGGTGATATCGTAACTCGGACTGACGTTGGACTTCGCCTGCAGATAGCCGTTATGCGCCACCTTGGCCACGCTCCTGCCGCCCTGCGTGGTATCGGTCAAGGTGAATCTCCAGAAAGCACTGTTCAGGGAAATACCGCTGGTATTGGCAAAGGTAGCGCTGATGGAAGCGCTTGAGCCGCCGGTCACCGAAGAAGGCAGCACCGGTCCGGAACTTAACTGAAAATTACAGGCGATATTGAAAAGCGCGGCCGGCGCGGCGGAACTGGAGAACAACTGATTATTGTTCTGGTCCAACATGACCCAGGACCAGGAATAAAGATGCCCATTAACCAAGCCGGACGGCATAGTCACCGATACGTTATTGATGGTAGTGGTCCCGATAGGTATATTGAAGGTAGAGCTGTCGATATTAGAAAAGGACGCGCCTGTATCCACGTCCGTGAGAGTGAACCTGAATTTCACATTGCTTATGCTTATGGAATAATTGTTGGTAAAAGTGCCGCCGATAGTGCCGATCACCTGCCCCTGCGTGACGTTCTTCTGCATAAACGGCCCGTCCGTCATGCGCAAGAGATCGCTGTAAAGCGTGAACGGCTGGGCTATGGCCTGCGCCTCCACCAAAGCCCCGTTCGCCCAGCGCAGTTCCCAATACCAGTCGTAGGTCCTGCCGGCGACTATTCCGGAAGGCACGGTAACGGTAGTGGAGACCGTGCTTGTGCCCGTGGTGACGTTAAAAGCTGTGCTATCCATGCCGAAAATGGAAGAAATGGCGGTCAGGTTGCAATACTGCGAATCCCATTTATCCAGCCCGGAGTCGAAATCGTCAAAAAACTCAAAGACGTTATCCCCGTTGCTCTGGCTGACCGCGTCCGCCTTACCGTAATACATATAGATGGTCTTTTGTTCCGTGTAAGGCAAAGAGGGGATCTTTACCCAGAAACGCGCCGTCTTATCAGAGTAAGAAAAAGACTCGGTATAATAGTTCAAAAGCGTGTTGTCATCATCGTCGGCGAAACGGACATCCCCCCCATTGGTCAAACAATGCAGCCAGAAATCCCTGTGGTTCTTGTCCAGGTCGACCGCAACCTGGAAATCCGTAAGTTGCGCCGTATTGAGAGTATTGTCTATCTTGATGGTCTCCTTGTAAAGCCAGCCGGACAAATTCGCGCCGGAGCTGGTGGACGTGTCTTCTTTCGCCACCAGATACGTAGAGATAAGATGATTGAATTCCGTTGGTTTCAGGACCGGAGTGATCGCCTCCCCGTAAGAGCCATAGGCATAAACGGCGAATTTCTTCGTGCCGCTTAAATGAAGATTGCGCCAGGTACTGCCCGGGTCGAGAGAAGACATGCTTCCTTTGGCCGAAAGGGTGAGGGTAGTGGGGGACGGGCTGATATCCCCGGTCACGGTGATATTGTTGGCGCCTTCTTCATAGTCGATCAGCTTCAGGTAACGCGCGCCGCCGGTATTTATATAGTATTCCTTCCCCACGCTGACCAGAGTATCGGAGCTCTGGTATATCTGCCCCTTGCCTCCGTTCATATCATCCGCCACCACGCACAACGGCTTGTCCGCGCTCAAATGGGCGCGCAAGGTCATGGAACTCCCGGAATTAGGTATATGCTTATAACTCTGCCCCTTGTTCAGCGTGCCGCTGTAGTCTCCGGTGACCCCGTCAAGGTTATCGAAAACTATGCTCGTGTTATCCTCATAGGCGGTAAAAGTAATGTCCGCGTCCGGACAGTAAAAATAATACTCTTTCATATCCGAAGAACGTATCTGCTCCGAAGAGTCACCGTGGGCGATCAACCCGGCCTGAACGGTGACCGGCTTCGTGGCCTCTATATGCCAGACCTCTCCCCTGGAATCGACCCTGTTCCAGCCGAACCAGAAGTTGCCGGCGTCGAGGGTCAAGGTGGCGGTATCATCCCCCTTGCCGTAGTCGGTGATCTTGATCTGGGTATCGTCGTTGTAAGCGGTGATGATCACGTCCCCGTCGTAGTTATAAGCCGGGCACCAAAGCCAGAGGTCGTTGCCGCTGACCGCGTAGAAATCGTCGTCGGAACTGCTGCTTGGTTCTATGGAAGAGGCGAATATGGTGATCGGCTTCTGGGAATAGACGTGGTAAGTGGTCAACGCCGTGTCCGTGTATCTCTGCTGTTCCCCCACGGAGGTGAAG
>JBAZGW010000011.1:0-29119 GCA_041652635.1 Candidatus Omnitrophota bacterium
ATGGATTCCTGATCTCCGCGGCCGAAATAATAATCCCGGTTCCCCTGCACCCTGCCAGGCTGAGAGAAAGGGAATTTAACCAGTCGCGAATACTCTGCGAGCGCCTCTGTGAGGCCTCGGGAAAAAGAATTATGCCGGACAACCTTGTGAGAGAAAGAAGAACGCGCGCGCAGGCCGAGCTCGACGGACAGGACAGGTTCTCCAACGTGCGAGGATGCTTCCGGGTCAAAAACCCCGGGGCATTATCCGGGAAGCATCTCCTGCTTGTGGACGATGTGCTCACCACCGGCGCGACATTGTCCGAAGCGGCACGGGCCCTTAAAACAGCGGGCGCCGGCGCGGTAACCGTGCTGGCGCTGGCCAACTGACGACTATGAAAATATTACGCGACTATTTCCTCGCTGAATTCATCTCCCCTTTCTTCCTGGCACTGGGAGTGTTGACCTTCGTTATGCTCTTAGGCAACCTGTTAAAAGTCACCGATCTGATAATAAATAAAGGCGTGGATATTCTCAGCGTGGCAAAACTGTTCCTTTTGATGATCCCCTACCTGTTAACCTACACGCTGCCGATCGCGGCGCTGGCCGCCACTCTTATTTCCCTGGGACGCCTCTCCGGTGACAACGAAATAGTCGCCGTCAAGGCCTGCGGCATAAATATGCTGAGGCTGCTCTCTCCTCTGCTGACGGTGGGGATGAGCCTCAGCCTGGTGCTGGTGATCTTCAACGACAGGGTAATACCCTACGCGCATTACGCCACCCGGAAAACCCTGATGGAAGTCGGGGTAAAAAACCCGGCGGCGGCTCTTGAACCCGGGGTCTTCATCAACGCTTTCGAAAAATACGTCCTCTTTATCTACCATATCGAAGGCAACAAACTGGCTAATATCCGCATCTACGAGCCTCAGGAGGAAGGACCGACGCGCACCATCGTGGCAAAAAAAGGGGAATTCATCCTGATCCCGGAGAAAAAGACCGTGAAGCTGAAACTTATGGACGGGACGGCGGACGAACCCGATCCGGATAACCCCTCTAATTTCTATAAACTCAATTTCAAGACTTATTTTATGTCGCTGAATCTGGCCCAGCAGGAAACCGGTGAAATAAACAAGAAACCCAAAGATATGACCCTGCAGGAACTTTCCCAGGAGACCCTGCGCCTGAAAAAAGACAGGATAGATCCGGCGCCGATCATCACGGAAATACACAAAAAGATATCCCTGGCTTTCTCCTGTTTCATTTTCATACTGCTTGGTTCTTCCATCGCGGTGATCACCAAACGCAGGGAAAAATCCATCAATTTCGGGATAGCTTTCCTTATAGTCGGGCTTTACTATCTGATGTTCATCGGCGCGGAAGCATTAAGCCTGCAGGGAGTGCTTCCCCCGGCTTTCGTAATGTGGCTGCCCAATATAATCATGGGAATAACCGGACTGCTGCTGTTTAAAAAAGTATGCGCATAATAGACAAATACATCCTCAGCAGCGTGATCAGCGTGTTCCTGCTCTGTTTATCGACCTTTGTGCTGCTCTATGTTGTGGTGGACGCGCTTTCACACCTTGAGGATATACTAAAAAACCACGTGCCGCTGACGGTCCTGGCGGAATATTACTTCTCCTACCTTCCGCTGATCTTCTCGCGTGTTTCCGCCTTCGCCTGCCTGCTGGCGACCATTTATACCTTCGGCAGATTCTCCCGCGACAATGAGGTGATAGCCTTGCGCGCTTCGGGGCTGGATATTTACCAGATCACGCGCCCGGTGCTTATATTCGGGATATTGATCAGTCTGCTGGTCTTCCGCGTCAATTCCGAGGTCGTCCCCGCCTGGCTGGCGAGAAACCAAACAAGTAAACAACGCATAGAGAATTCTCCTGATAAGAACGCGAAGGTCAAAAAAGAAACGATAACCAACCTGTCGATCTACGGGATGAGAAACCGCCTCTTTTTCATCAACCGTTTCTACCCGGCAAGCAATACTATGGAAGGGATCAACATCCTCGAACAGGATGAACGCCAGAACGTGACCCGTAAAATAGTCGCCAATAAAGGGGTATACCGCAACGGATTCTGGACATTCTACCAGGTGATCACCTATGATTTCTGGCCGAACGGACAGATCAAGCAGGAACCGGGTTATGAAGAAGAAGAGACGATGGCCATCCCGGAGAAACCCGAAGACTTCCTCAATCAAAGACAACAGCCGGAACTGATGACTCTGCAGCAATTGGACGATTATATCTGGAAACTCTCGCGCAGCGGCGCGACCGGTATTGTCAGAAGCCTGCAAGTCGATTTCTACCAGCGCCTCACGGAGCCCTTCGCCTGCGTGCTTATCATCCTGCTGGCGATACCTTTCTCCCTGCATATGAAAAAACGCGCCACCGGCCTGTCCGCGATAGGAACAGCGATAATAATGGGCTTCCTTTATTACGTTGCCGGAGCGCTCTCGGTGGCTCTGGGAAAAGCCGGTTTTATACCGCCTTTTCTGGCCGCTTCACTTAACCATCTGGCCGCGCTCGCTATCAGCCTCTACCTGATCAAAAAACTCCCTTAAATCCCGGCAAAACCAAAACAATGATCCAAGACGCTGTTGCTATCTAATTGTAATTATTCAGATTACGTAACAAATACATACTGAAACATATAAATTTCATAACCCATTTATTCACATTTACAGTTGATTATCAACAACGTCTTTCAGATCTCTCTAAGTGATGAGGAATTGTTATAGAACTTATTGTCAAATAATAGTTTAGCAACAGCGTCTTGCTATTTTAGATTACCCACCATCTAAAATACGGCAACGGCTATGGTAACGAAGCCAGTTTCGGTTTTCGGTCACGGTTACGTCTTTCAAACCGTTAAACGTAAGACGATTGACGATACGGGTATCGTAACCGACAAACGACAACCGGGTTTTAAGATCGGTAACGGCAACGAAGCCCGTTTCGGCATTGGGCCACGGTAACGTTTTAAAACCGTGACCGCTCAATGATAGACGAAACGTCCGCCACTAAAGATTGGCGAAACTAAAATACGGGTATCGTACCCCTTACCGAAAAACGATCGTTATCTATCCATTCGGGAAGGACCGCTTACGGGGATGCTGCGCTTGTTACCGTACTTCTTGAAAAACAACCTGAGGTCGTTAAAAGACGCGCCGGGAAGTTTACTGAATGAGATCCCCGCGCGGTATTGCTGAAAAGATACCTTCCTGCTCCAGACCACATCGCCGCCGGCTTGTAATACCTCCGCCCCGCGGCTATCCAACAAACATAAATTAAGATGCGAATGGGCCGGGAACGGAGAACGTTTATTAAGCGCAATTTCCTCCTTGCCGCCGGAGCGGGAATTCACTCTATTAAACTCGAAAGAAAGTCCGCTGGCGCTGATATCGCGCGTTTCCGCTTCACCGTGAAAACCGGTCTCATTACAGGAAAAATCCAAACGCATTCTTGCCGGGAAACGGGTAAAAACCCGTTTCTCTTTCCAATCTTCCGGGGCGATAAAAGAAGCTTCGGTTTTGTATACCCTCGGGACCCTGCTGCCGATACCGCAGAGTATTTCATAAGCGATCGTCCCTCCCAAACGGGCAAGTTCTCCGGCGGTGATCTTCTCCTTGCCCTGTTGTCCTATGAAAACGGTCTCCTCCCCGGCACAGAGGCAGGTCTTGCCGGCATCCACCATCAATTGATCCATACAGACCAGGCCGCTTATTTTATAGCGTTTGCCGCGAATAAGCACCGGCCCGCAATTCGACAGGTTGCGCGGGTAACCGTCCCCGTAACCGAGGGGAATGGTCGCCACCACGCATTCATCAGGCACGCGGTAAGTATGCCCGTAACTCACCCCGGACCCGGCAGGCAGGCGTTTCGTGTAAACCAGCCTGCTCTTCAAAGAAAGCACTGGTTTCAAAAGGCTCCCCCCCGCATCGGATTCCACTGGAGAGACGCCGTAGAGCGCCAGGCCGGGACGCACAATATTGAACCCGGAATGCGGGCGGTTAAGTATAGCGGCGCTGTTGGCGGCGTGCAAGAACGGTATCTTGATGCCGGCCGCAGCGGCTGTTTCGGCCGCGCGGAAAAATCTCTCTTCCTGGATGCCCGTCAATTCATTCCCTTCTTCGTCGGCGCAGGAGAAATGCGTGAACAACCCTTCTATTTCTATATGATCAAGAAAACTCACTTTTCTGATAAAGACCGCGGCCTCATCCCAAAGCACTCCGATCCTGCCCATACCAGTATCAACCTTAATATGGACCTTTATGCGCCGCCCCCTGCGCCGCGCTTCTTCCTCCAGGGCCAGCGCCGTCTGCCAATCGCAAAGAGCCGGGATCAGTCCGGCGTCGAAGAATCCCGCCGCGCTGTCGCTCAAAACCGCCCCTAAGACCAGGACCGGCAAGCCGATACCGGCCTTACGGAGTTCTATCCCCTCTTCAATTGAAGCCACCCCGAAATAATCGGCTCCGCACTCAGCCAATTTACGCGCGCAAGGAACCATACCATGCCCGTAAGCGTCGGCTTTGACCATCGGCATTATCTTCACGCCCGCGCCGGTTCTCCCCCGGATAACACGGAAATTATGCGCCAGGTTATCCAGATCAACCTCTGCCCAGGTCGGGCGGCAGAAAGCTATTTTTTTCATTCTATGCTGATGATTATTAGACATCTTTTTAATTCATCCTGGCTCTATAAGATATTGAACTGTTGTCGTCCCTCATCCTTCGTGCTTCATCCTTCGTCGTTAGTTTCCCTGTCTCGTCTTCGTGCTTCGTGCTTCGCCTTGCGTCTCTCATCCGGATAATTAAGTACTGTGTTCCCGGAATTCCAAACGTTTCATGCTTCATGCCTCGTGCTTCGTCACTCGTATTAGAACTTTCTTATCTGGCACTCTTTGGGATAAAGATAAACCGGCTTCAGGCGCAAGGCGTCGCTTAATTCACCTGAAGCGATTTTCTCAGCGGCCAGCGCCAGCAAATGCCGCGCCTGTAATCTCCAATAATCTTTATCGAGAAGACGGAACCGTCTGCCGGACCCGCGCAACGCGTCCCGGAACAACGGAATACCGTCTCCCAGGATTATACTCCCGTCTTTGACCCTTTTCAACAGATCTGGCGGAGAGGCCAAAAGATACGGCAAGATCCTGCGCAAGCCGGTTCCCTGCTGTTTATAAACACCGGCGTAAAGCAGTCCCCGTTTGGCGTCGGTCACGGCGATGACCCGGCGCCCGTTACCCGGGGCTTCCTCATCGAACAATTCCCTTGTCTCCAGTGCGTTGCGAGCCAGTATGTCCAAAGAAGGGATACCGGCGACCGGCTTATTCAAGGCCCAGGCCATTCCTTTGGCCGCGGCGACCCCGGTGCGGATCCCGGTGAAAGAACCGGGGCCGAGCCCGCAGGCAAAATAATCGATATCACGCATTTTCCACCCCAGGCTGGAGATAATACGCTCAACTGTAAGCGCGCAAAGCGCCGCGTGTTTTCTTCCTACGCGGAGATTATACTCCATCTCTTTGTCCGCGTCGCCTACACCTATGCAAAGCATCTCCGTGGTGGTATCTATGCCCAATACTTTCATTTCAAGCTCTCCAATAGCCGCAGATAACGCTCACCCCGCGGTATAAATTCCAACACCCGCTGTTCCTTTTTCCCTTGCTCATTCAACCCGATATTAACCTGCAGATACTGAGAATATTCCATACAGCCGAGTTTCTCCGGCCACTCCACCACACAAACACCGTTCCCCTGGATGTATTCCTCCAACCCCAGTGGCGCGGCCTGCTGCGGGCCGTCCAAACGGTAGAGATCAAAATGATACAGCGGGATCCTCCCGCCGCGGTATTCCCTGATGAGCACGAAAGTCGGGCTGATCACCTTAGCGGCGTTTATCCCCAGCCCGGCGGCTATGCCCTTGGCAAAGACCGTCTTACCGCTGCCGAGCCGGCCGCGCAGGAAGATCACGTCCCCGGGAGCAAGCGCACGGGCTAATCTTGAACCTATCTCGCGGGTCTGCCCCGGAGAAACGGAAACCAGTTTAAGATTCTTCTTCCTTGAATTATTCTTCATTTTTTAACCCGGTAACGGCCAAGGTAACGACTTTCGGTTACTGTAACGTCCTAAAAGCCGTCTCCGAATAACGATTGACGAAACGTCCGCCACTAAAGATTGGCGAGACTAAAATACGGGCATCGTAACCATAACCGAAAAACTATATTAAAAATGCCTATAGCCTGCCTTTTTCACTTTTACCGGAAGAAGATCCCTGTCGACGAATCTTAACCCGGCCTGTTCGGGAAGAACGAACCCTATCTGCCTGAAGGCAAAACCGCCTTTTTTACGCAACAGCCGCGCCGCCTCTTTGATCGGCATAGTGAAAAGCAATTCGAAATCCTCCCCCGAGGAGACCGCCTCCTGCGTGCCGGAGGCCTGCTTCGACAAGGGCAAAGTATCCTCGTAGATCACCGCTCCGGTGCCGGAAGCGGACATTAAGTGGCCGAGGTCCTGCCAGAGCCCGTCGGAAATATCTATCATTGAATTCACTTTAAAATTATCCGTTAAATATTCCGCTTCGCGCACTCGGGGGGTAAACCGCAAATGCCCGCCTTTTATAGAACCGCCCAGGCAGCCGCTGACAAAAATAACGTCCCCGGGTTTGGCGCCGGACCTGGCTATCAGGCGCTCCTTTCTCACGAAACCGGCCACGGAAACATCCAGCACCAGTTTATCGCAGCGGCTGATATCTCCGCCGACAATATTAATTTTATACTCCCGCGCCAGCTTCTTCATCCCGCTGAAGATCCCGGTCAGCCTGGAGACGGGGCAAGCCTTCGGTATGCCCATACTAACCAAGGCGTAACGCGGCGCTCCCCCGCAGGCGGCGATATCGCTTAAGGAAACGGCCAGCGCTTTCCTGCCGATCAACTGCGGCCTCTCGCCGCTAAGGAAATCAACCCCTTCCACCAGCATATCCGCGGTCAACAACAGGTATTCCCGCGCGGAAACGCTTATCGCGGCGCAATCGTCACCCGGCCCCAGGAACACGGAAGGATCCATTCTCAAGCCTTTAGTAAACCTGCTGATCAAACCGAATTCGCCTAATCGCGCGAGCGTCTTCTTTATCTTCATTTTCCGCATGCTGTTTTTGCCAGATCCTTTATCTTGCCGCTATAAGGCGGGACCAGCACTCCGCGGTCGGTAATGATCGACGAGATCAACCCCGCGGGCGTAACGTCAAAAGCCGGATTATAAACATTAACCCCCGACGGGGCTATCGGAGAACGAAAGAACATCCCGGTCACCTCGGCGGGATCGCGTTCTTCAATCGGGATATCGACTCCGGAACTAATGGAAAAGTCGAACGTCGAAACAGGCGCCGCGATATAAAACGGGATCTTATGGTAACGCGCCAATACCGCCAAGGCATAAGTGCCGATCTTATTGGCCGCGTCGCCGTTGGAAGCGATCCGGTCGGCTCCGGCGACGACCCTGTCGATCTTCCCCTGAGCCATCAACGTAGCCGCCGTATTGTCGCAAATAAGCGTGACATCCACGCCGTGCCTGCGCAATTCGTAACATGTCAACCGCGCTCCCTGCAGCAACGGCCGGGTCTCGCAGGAATATACTTTTGCGACCCTGCCTAAACCGTGCGCTTTATAGATCACGCCCAGGGCCGTGCCGCAGCCCGCAGTAGCCAAGACTCCGGCATTACAAACAGTAAGCACTCTGTCGTGTTTTCGGAATAACCCCGCACCGTAAACGCCTATTTTCTCGCAGGAAGCGGCGTCTTCGGTCATAATAGCGCGCGCCTCTTGCAGTAAAAGCTTCTTTATTTTTTCCACCGGCAGACGGGAGTTCTTCTCCGCTGTAAGCATCATCCGCGATAAGGCCCAGAAAAGATTCTTCGCCGTCGGCCTGCTCGACGCCAGATAATCAACGCTCTTGCGCAGATCAGTTCTAAAAGAAGGATACCCGGCGGCGCGCGAATCTCTCACTCCCAAATAAACCCCCAGCGCTCCGGCAGCCCCGATGGCCGGAGCACCCCGAACCTTCAGTTCTTTAATGGCCCGCCACATCTGTTTGATGTCCGCGATATCGAGATAGACCAATCCACCGGGTAACTTAGTCTGGTCTATGATCCTGGCCTTGCCGTTCTTCCATTCAATCGACTTCATTTTATCCTCTTGAGTTAATAGAATAATTAGTGTCGATACTCTCTCGTGCCTCATCCCTCATGCTTCGTGCTTCCATCTTTTTCGTCCCTCGTGCCTCATGCTTCGTGCTTCAGTCTTCTATATTTTACAGTCCAGCCATACGAGCCAACAAACTCTTCCTGATCGTTATCGCCCTTGCCGGACAAGTCTCATGGCAGCAGAAGCAGGAAATACACCTGCTATCGTCAACTCGCGGATAACTATCGATGAATTTGACCGCTTTTACCGGACATATCTCAGCGCACTTACCGCAGCGCGCGCAGTAATTACGGTTGATCACGGGCCTAAAACGCATTAATTTCTTGAGCGGCTTGAGTAACAGATCAGGGATAGCGGCGGTTATGGAAGTGGCCGGCGGCCGGAAAGCCGCTCCGCGCGCCGATCCCAATGTCTCCCCCATGACTTCAATGGCGCGCAGGTCGCAGACGCCCAACCCTTTACGCGCGGCTGCCCGGTTCGTAAGTATTTTTTCCGGCTTTACGCCCATAATGAAAGCCAGGGCGCTGTCCAAAGCCACGCAGTCCTTTCCTGCCAGAATGATCCCCTGCCGGCGCAACTTGCCTCCGGTGCCCGGGCCGTCGCCTTCCATAGCGGTAATGCCGTCTATAACGGTCAACGCCGGTTTTACCTCGGCGTAAATATCCGCCAGTATCCCGGCAAATTCCTCCTGGCGGAAATAACGCCTGTGTAATTCCGTCTTATAAGGCCCGGAGACCAGCCCGTAAAGATTTTTCACTCCGCCGGAAAGGAACATCAAAGTATGCGTCTTGAACTTGGGCACGTTCACCAGCGCGTCGCACTCGTCAAGCAAGGCGCTAAGCGGTATCCCGCCGCGCATACGATGCTTAGAGAACCTGACCAATTCCACTTTCTCCTGCTCGGCCAGTAGCTTCATACCCGTGGCTTCATAGACGCGTTCGGTATTCCGGGCTTCCCCGCCCCAGACGCTCGGACCGTCTCCGAGCAATACGCGGCAATTTATATTCTTCAACTGCCGGATCACCGCCCTGACCACTTCCGGATGGGTAACTATGCCGCTGGAGGCCGGCACCGCCATCAACAGGTTCGGCTTTACCAGCACGCGGCTGCCGGGGACGATAAAATCCTCTATCCCGCCCAAAGATCCCAACGCCTTAGCCACGGCAGCGGACACGGCCGCGCTCTCATAATCTGAGCACTTGACCAAAGATATCCTGCTGACCTGCGACATGAACCGGCCCCTTTATTTATATGATCCCGAAAAAAGCCCTGGCATTCGCTGTAGTGGCTTCGCAAACCTGCTCAAACCCCGCGCCTTGGGCGGAAGCCACCGCTTCCGCGGCATAACGCACCCAGGCCGGCACATTACGTTTGCCTCTTAATCCTTCAGGCGGCAGGTAAGGCGCGTCCGTCTCCAGCATCAGCCTTTCCATAGGGACGGCCGCGGCGTACGACCTGATGTCCCCGGCCTTCTTATAGGTAATATTGCAGGTGAATGAACAGTAATAACCCCGCGCCAGGCACTCGGAAAGAAAGCTGTGGTCTCCCGAGAAACAATGGATCACCGTTCTTAAAGAAGGATATTCTTTCAATATTTTCAAAGTATCTTCCTGCGCCTGGCGGCAATGCACCACCAGCGGCAGGCCGCGCTCCAAAGCGATCTCTATCTGAGAACGGAAAATACGCTGCTGATTTTGAGGCGTAGCGAGGTTACGGTAGTAATCAAGGCCTGTCTCGCCGATCGCCACCACTTTCTCTCTCTCCGCGAGCCTGCTTATCTCCCGCAGGTCGGCTTCGGAAACCATGTCCGCTTCGTGCGGGTGGACGCCGACGACGGCGTATACGCCCGGAAAACACGCGGCTACTTCCAGGGCGCGGCGCGCTCCGATAACGCTGGATGCCACATTCACGATATACGCCACCCCGGCAACCGCGGCCTCAGCGACTACCGCTTCCCTGTCCCCGTCAAATTCCGGAAAATCAAGATGACAATGCGTATCTATAAGCATTTATTCTCTTCGGCTGAAACTTAGGCTATTTCCGGCGGTTACGGATTTCAAGGCGTTTGTTTTTTCTCGATCCTGGGAAATAACGGCAAACCTTTCTTGAGCACTTCACAAGAGAACTGTTCGCTTATGGCTCCGGCCGTATGCGGCATAAAAGGGGCCAATTCCGAAGCGATCGACCTTAACGCCGCGGCAAGCACTCCGAGGAACGCCTCCAGTTCCGGCACCCGGCCTTCCTTGGAAAGATTCCACGGTTTTGTCTCTTCGACATATTTATTCGCCAGCCCGATCACCGCCCAGATGCGTTCCAGCGCCGCCCCGAAGTCTAACGCGTCCATCGCCGAGGCGACCTGTCCTTTTAAAAAATCCGCTTCTTTGATTATCTCCCCGCCGTTGCCGGGCGCGCGCGACACGTCGGCGGGGATACGGCCGGCGCAATACTTTTCCAGCATAGTCGCGGTGCGATGCGCGAGGTTGCCGAGGTCGTTGGCCAGGTCGGCGTTGAACCTTTTAACGATCGCTTCCTGAGAAAAGTTACCGTCCAAGCCGAACGGCACGTCCCGCAGCAGGAAATATTTATAGGCGTCCACACCGAAACGCGCGGAGACGTCCACCGGAGATACTACATTGCCCAGCGATTTTGACATCTTGGTATCCTGCATCAGCCACCAGCCGTGCGCGAAAACGCAGCGCGGCGGCTCTATATCAAGCGCGTGCAGTATTATAGGCCAGTAAACCGCGTGCTGACGAAGAATATCCTTGGCCATTAACTGAACGTCCGCCGGCCACCAGGGAGAAACATATCTGCCGGAAGCGTCGAATTCTCCGACCGCGCTGATATAATTCAACAGGGCGTCGAACCAGACATAGGTCACATGGCCGGGAGAAAAAGGCAGCGGGATGCCCCAGGAAAGCCGCTCCCTGGGCCTGGAGATGCACAGATCGCTGAGTTCATTATTACGCAGGAAACCGAGTGTTTCGTTACGCCTGCTCTCCGGCCTGATGAATGAAGGGTTGGCCTCTATATAATCCATCAGCCATTTCTGGTGTTTTTTCAAACGCAGGAAATAATTGTTCTCGGTTATCTTTTCCACCTGCCTTTTGCAATCCGGGCAACGGGACTCCTGAAGCTGTGATCCGATCCAAAAAGTCTCGCAGGGCGTGCAATACAAACCCTCGTATTGGGACGCGTATATCTCGCCTTTGGAGTAAAGTATCTCCAGCGCCCTCTGAACGGTCTTTATGTGCCGTTCCTCGGTGGTTCGTATGAAATCGTCGCAAGAAACATCCAACTGCTTCCAGAGCTCGCGGAACTGCTTCGATACTCTATCGGCGAAGGCCTGCGGCGCCAGGCCGGCTTCATCAGCCGCCTTTTGTATCTTCTGTCCGTGCTCATCCGTGCCCGTCAAGAAACGGACATTCTCTTTCCCCAGCAACGCCCTCCAGTAACGGGCCAGGCAGTCGGCGGCTATAGTTGTATAGGAATGCCCGATATGCGGCGAGGCATTCACGTAATATAGCGGAGTGGTTATATAATATTTCTTTTGCATCATTTCTCCTTGAATTCAAAGGTAACAGTCCACAGTCCATAGTCGATGGTCCACAGATAGGACCAAAACAGGACATAGTTTGGAAGACGCTTGAATCCCAAGAACACAATACTTAAATGAATACTCCACGGGCTAATCCTTCGCGAAGTTTATCCTGAGCTTGTCGAAGGGACTCAGGACAGGCGCCCGTGGTTTCTTTTCTGAATTATTATCCGCCATTAGTGATTTGGCGAGACTTTGCCCGCCACTGGTGCGTTGGCGAGGTTAATCCCGCCACAAAGATTGGCGAGGCTTCCCGCTTTGCGCATTCATCCCGAAACTCTATACCTACTTTTAAGGCATTCGGGAATTCTGCGCTCCGATTAAATAATCTATATTTACCTATCGACTATGGTCTATGGACTTTTTTATTTGTTGTAATCCACCTGGATGATCGTCCCGTCTTCCAGTTGGACGGAGACCATCCGCTTGAAGACGTTCACGTTGATGACCTTACCTTTGCCCTGCTGGACGGAAATATGCTCGCCTTCCTTAGGTAATCCCCGGGAAAGCGTCTTGTAAACGTCGTATTCAAAACTAAGACAGCACATCAGCCTGCCGCATAATCCGGATATCTTCGGCGGGTTCAGCGGCAGTCCTTCCTCTTTCGCCATCTTTATGGTGACCGGCTCGAAATCCCTGAGGAATTTCGAGCAGCACAACTCGCGGCCGCAGGCGCCGAAGCCGCCGAAGAACCTGGCCTCATCCCTGACCCCGATCTGGCGCAGTTCGATCCTGGCCTTGAATATCTTCGCCAGGTCCTTGACCAAGTCCCGAAAATCCACCCTGCCGTTGGCTGTAAAATAAAAAACGATCTTGCTTTTATCAAAGGAATACTCCCCGTAAACCAATTTCATCTCCAGTTTGTGCTCCTGGATCTTGGTAGAGCAGGTAACCGCGGCATCCTTCGCTTTCACCCTGTTATCCTCGATCTGCCGCATATCGTTGGCTCCGGCGGGCGCAATATCTTTTTCAGCGGCTCTTTGGACTTGCCGGCCGGCATTGCCTCATCCGGAGAAATGACCACCCCGTAATCGACTCCCCTGTCGTGTTCGACAATAACATGATCGCCTTCTTTAAGCCGGATATCGGAAGCTGTGTAATTGAATATGGGCCCCAAACTTCTCAATCTAACCAGGATCATTTTATGCACGACTCCATTCTTAAGCCGGAAACCAGCAGTTTGACATTGACGTTCTGTTCCAGGAAAAGCAGTGAATCCGCCAATACGCGGAAAGCCTTCAGCAGGCCGCCGGTCGTATACCGCGCCCCGCAATCCGCCAATTCCTGCCGGCGGTCGTAATTTACCAGCCGGGATTCCGGTATGCCTGTTTTCAATAAGATCACGTCTCTTACCCAGACGGCCATAGCCGTCATCGCCGCTTTAGCGTCCTCTCTTTCCTTGAGGCCGGCGGTGATATCAATCCCTTTCCCAAGAAAATAATCCACCGCGCTGTCCCTGCCTTCAACGACTCCCTTACGCCTCATCTGAAGAGCCGTTCCCGGGCTGCCTGACGAGAAAGCGGCGAGAAAACGCGCGGCATCCGCTTCCAGACCGTAAGTGCCGCGGAGCAATTCCTCCAGCATCCCGGCAGGAAGCCTCCGGAACCTGACCGACTGGCAGCGGGAAAGCACCGTCTTCAGCAGGCGCGCCGGACAGGAAGTAACCAGGATGATGATACTGCCGGCAGGCGGCTCTTCCAACACCTTGAGAATTGAATTACCAGCTTCCACGGTAAGTTTATGGGCGTTATCTACTATAAAAACTCTTTTCCTTCCCTCGTAAGGCTTGAGAAATATCTCCTGGCGCAGGCCGCGTATATCCTCGGATTTTATGGAATCCTGGAAATTCTCGATCAAATGCACATCGGGATGCTGGCGTTTATCTATCTTCAGGCAAGATGGACAATCGCCGCACGGTTCATCCCCGGACTGAAAACAATTAAGTGCTTTAGCGGCCACAAGAGCCGCTGCCTTCTTGCCCACGCCTTCGGGGCCGCAGAATATCAACCCGGAAGGCATCCGGGAATTCTTCAGATATTCCCGGATCATACCGACCGGCTCATCCTGGCCTTTTAATTCCCTGAAGAAACTTATTACCGGCATAAAAACCTCATTTACCGGACATACCGAGCAGGACGCCGGCAGCCAGCCTTATATTGCGCTGTGTGGTGATTTTTTCACGCTCGACCCTGATGATCTTTACGCGCCCCGGTTCGCGGGCGGCTATACTCAGATAACCGCGCCTTACTTTCCTGTGATACGACAACGCCCTGCTTTCAATGCGGTCTTTCTTAAACTCGCGGTTGCGCAAGCCCCTGCCCACCGGCAGATCAAGCAGAATGGTAAGGTCTGGGACAAGCCCGGAGGTGGCAAAACCGCCGATATATTCTATGACCCGATTATCCATACCTAAGCCGTAGCCCTGGTAGGCGCGCGTGGAATCCAGATAGCGGTCGCACAAAACAATGTATCCCCCGGCGATCGCCGGAAGCACCGTCTCATGGACGATCTGCGCCCTGGCCGCCATATATAACAATAGTTCGCATTCTCGCGACATATTGCCGTTCTTGCGGTCCAGAAGCACTTTCCTTATTTTCTCCCCGATCTGCGTACTGCCGGGTTCCCGGATGGACAGGACCTTGTATCCGTTCTTTTTCAAATACGAATAAAGCATGCCCGCCTGGGTGCTCTTGCCGCATCCCTCCGGCCCCTCAAAAGTTATAAAAAAACCCTTCTTTATATTTTTCTTCGCCATAAAGTTCCCTGCTTCGTGTCTTCCAGTATTATTCCCCGGCTCTCCAATTCTTTTCTTATTTTATCCGATAAAGCGTAATCTTTATTCCTGCGCGCCTCTTCACGCCGGTCCAAAAAGCCGGTTATCTCGCCGTCGTTCAATTCGGCCGTCCCGGCGGCCCCTGCGTCAAGGGATAAACCGAGGATATCCAACATCAGCCCGGCTTCGGCGGCAGCAGCGGACCGGAACGCTCCGCCTTCAGGATGTTTATTGGCCAGGCTGATCAGGCTGAACACGCACGCCAGCGCTTCCGGAGTATTGAAATCATTGTCCATCGCCTGCAGGAAACACTGCCGCGACTTTTCCAACTCCGCGGTTATTCCATCGCCGGCCTGCCCGCCGGAAGAAAAAACGGAATGCGAAAAGAAAATATTGATCCTCTCCAGGGCGTGAGCGGCTTCCTTCATCTTCTCCCGCGAGAAATCCAGAGGGCTGGAATAATGCGTCTGCAGATAAAGCAGTTTGAGCACGTCCGGAGGATACTCAGAGACCGCGTCGCGTATGGTAATGAAATTCCCCAGGGATTTGGACATCTTCTGCCCGTTTATGGTAAGCAACCCGTGATGTATCCAGTATCTGGCGAACGGCTTTCCGGTCAACGCCTCCGACTGCGCTATCTCATTCTCATGGTGCGGAAAAATAAGGTCCCTGCCTCCGGCGTGTATATCAAGGGTCTCGCTCCCCAGGTATTTCATGCTCATCGCCGAGCATTCTATATGCCAACCCGGCCTGCCCGCGCCCCAGGGGCTGGCCCAAGAAGGTTCCGAAGGCTTGGAACTCTTCCAGAGCGCGAAATCCAGCGGATCGACCTTCATCTCCGAAGGGCCGATACGCACGCCCTGGCGCATCTGCTCGGTATCCTGCCCGGAAAGTTTTCCGTAACCGGGGAACTTGCGCACGTTGAAATAGACGTCGCCTCCCGAGGCATACGCCGCGCCCTTTTCCACCAGCGCGGCAATATGCGCGATCATACACTCGATGTTCTCCGTGGCTCTGGGTTCGCTGTCCGCTTCCTCTATATGAAGGAGTTCCAGGTCACGGCGGTATTCCTCGATATATTTTTCGGCGACATCTTTCCAGGTCCGGCCGCTTTCACGCGCTTTATTGATGATCTTATCGTCTATATCGGTAATATTGCGCACGAAATTAACCTTGTAGCCTCTGTAAAGCAGATACTTGCGGATCAGGTTAAAAATATACAGGCTCCTGGCGTGCCCGATATGACAGCTGTCGTAAACCGTGACCCCGCAGGTATAGATATTCACCTTCGGCGGGTTCAACGGCAGGAATTCCTCATTAACGCGGGAAAGTGAGTTATAAATGCGCAACGGCATAGCGGACTATCCTTTTATTTATCCCTGCGTTTATGATCCGCGGCGTGAATGCCGCCCGGCAAGGCTGGCCGGTATCCCGCGAAGGCGGCGACAAGGCAGCCAACGGGAGGAGATCGCGTTATTTACCTTCGTTAAGTTTTTCCAGGCGTTCTATGCGCCTCTGCAATTCCTCGATGCTCTCCACCAGAGGATCGAGTATATGTATGTGGTCGAGGCTGATATCCATTTTCTTGCCGTCCTGCCTGGTGATCCTGCCGGGGACGCCGACCACGGTGGAATTCGGCGGCACGTCTTTAATGACCACCGCGTTAGCGCCGATATAAGAATTATCGCCGACGGTTATGTCGCCCAGGACCTTCGCGCCGGCGCCGATGACCACGTTGTCTCCGATGGTAGGATGGCGCTTCCCCTTCTGCAGCCCGGTCCCGCCGAGGGTCACCCCCTGGTATAAAAGCACGTTGTTACCGACCACCGCCGTCTCACCGATGACCACGCCCATACCGTGATCAATGAACAGCCCTCGTCCGATAACGGCACCGGGATGGATCTCTATGCCGGTCCACTGCCTGCCGAACTGGCTGATCAACCTCGCCGGCAGGTATAATTTCAAACTAAAGAATATCCTGGCGAATCTGTAGCAGATCAAGGCGTGCAGCCCCTGATAAAGCAAAATGATCTCCGGCAGGCTTCTTACCGCCGGATCCTTGGCGCGCGCGGCATTTATCTCCTCGCGAAAGAACAAAACCGCCGACAATAACATAACAAGCAGCCACCCACAAAGCAAGATCAGCAAAAAAATGATAACGGACATTAAGATTCCCTCCTGCGGACAGCGGCGACGGCGTAAGCCGCCACTGCTTCCTTACGTCCCACTTCACCCAGCCCCTCGGCGGTCTTCGCTTTCACTCCCACGGCTTCCGGAGATATACCGAGGACCCCTGCTATCTTTTCCTTCATCCCGGATTTATAAGCGCGCAATACCGGTTCCTGCGCGATGATCACGGTATCGACGTTGAGCACGGAAAATCCTTTGTCCGAAAGCGCCCGGCATACCCGCTCCAGCAAAATGACGCTGGATATTCCCTGATAAGCAGGGTCGTTGTCCGGGAACAATTCCCCGATGTCGCCCAGCCCGCAAGCGCCGAGCAACGCGTCGCATAAAGCGTGCAGGACGGCATCCCCGTCGGAATGACCAAGTAATCCTTTTTCATAGGGAATTTCCAGCCCCCCCAGAAAAAGTTTACGGCCTTCTATCAAGCGGTGTATATCATAACCTATGCCTGTGCGATACTCCAACTTTATCTCCCTTTTTCGCTCGCCTGGCTATGGCCGCGGCGTAGTCCAGGTCTTCCCGGGTGGTGATCTTTATATTCGTATATTCACCGGCCGCCACACGCACCGGTTTTCCCATCTCTTCCACCAGCGAAGCGTCGTCGGTAAACACGCGGCCGTCGGGAATACGCGAATAAGCTGAAAGGATAAGCCCGCGTTTGAACGCCTGCGGTGTCTGCACCTCGCAAAAACATCCGCGTTCGGGAGTGAAAACGACAGACCCGCCGTAACCTCGCCCGCCGGAAAGCGATATCTCCTTAATGGTCGATTTCAAAGGCACGCCCGGCACCGCTGCCCCATAGAGCGAAGCGGCCCGCATAACCCCGTCCACCAGCCTGCGGGAAATGAACGGCCTGGCGGCGTCGTGAATAAGCACCAGGCCGGAGGCCGCGGAAACATTCTTCAGCCCGCAGGACACGGAATCCTGGCGTTCCTTTCCGCCAAGGACCATTTTAACCGGTTTACAGAAACGCGTTTTCTTCAACGCCGCCCGCAACCCGGGAAAAGACTCCTTACCGGCTACCAGTACCACTTCAGAAACGCGCGGGTGAGCGAGAAAAACCAGCAGTGAATACAGGAAAACCGGTTTGCCGTCAATAAGCGCCAGCACTTTAGGCGTGGAGGAAGAGAACCTTTTCCCCCTGCCGGCCGCCAATAATATGACCGAAGCCGCCATTATCCCTATTTATCCGTCTTTGTGAATATCATCCGTCCCGCCTGCGTCTGCAAAACGGAAGTGACCATTACTTTCAGTTCCTGCCCGAGGAATCTTCTGGCATCCTCCACGACCACCATTGTCCCGTCTTCCAGGTAACCGACCGCCTGGTTATGTTCCTTGCCTTCCTTGATAAGCTTGATCTGCATTATTTCACCGGGGAAGACCACCGGTTTAAGCGCGTTGGCGAGCTCGTTGATATTGAGCACCTTTATCCCGTCGAGAGAAGCCACCCGGTTAAGGTTAAAGTCAACGGTAAGTATTTTTGCTTCCAGCAGTTTAGCCAGCTTCACGAGTTTAGCGTCTACTTCCGGGACTTCCGGGATCTCTTCCTCGCTGATAGTTATGTCTCCGGAGGCGTTCTTCTGCAGGTTATGCAGTATCTCCAGCCCGCGTTTGCCGCGCTGCCGTTTCACCGAGTCGGTGGAATCGGCGATCTGCTGAAGTTCTCTCAACACGAAACGCGGAATGACCAGCCTGCCGGTAAGAAAATTAGTCTTATAAATATCAGTGATCCTTCCGTCTATGATCACGCTGGTGTCCAGGACGTTGACCCCCTCGGAATAATCCTGCCTGCGCAGCCGCACGTAAGGGATGATCACGTTGAATTCATCCTTGCCGCGCAACCCTATCAACATACCGAGATAACAAAAGATCAAGGTCAGCAGGACCCTGGCCAGAGAAACCTGCTCAGGGGACAGAGGGGCGATGGAGAACGCGTCCCCGACGAGCTTGGCCATTATCAAACCGAGGATAAGCCCGAACACGGCGCTGGAAAGCCCGCGCACCGACACCCTCCGCATCCCTATCTCCAACAGCATGATGAACAACGCCATAGAAAGGCCGGATAACGCCCCGAAAATACCGCTGCTGTTAAGATAGAGACCGAAGAAATTGTACCCGACGATAGTACCGCCTATAAGAAAAAGCACCCGCAAGAAAAATATGTTCATCGGCTCTTAACCTCCTAAAAGTATATCCAACGCCTCCCGCAGGCTGCTCACCGGCGCCATCTGCATCCGGCCTGGTCCGTCTCCGGAAGAAGGCATATTGCCTTTAGGAAGCAAACATTTCTTAAAACCGAGTTTTTCCCCTTCTTTGACCCTCGCGCCGGCCTGAGAAACACTGCGCACTTCCCCCGCCAGCCCCACTTCTCCCAATACCAGAGCGTCACCGGATAAAGGCTTGCCGCGGAAAGCGGAAGCCACGGAACAGGCGACCGCAAGGTCGGCGACCGGATCTTCGATCTTCATACCTCCGACCACATTGACGAAAATATCCTCGGTCTCCAGGGAATATCCGATCCTTTTCTCCAACACGGCCACCAACAGCGAAAGCCGGTTGGAATCGAACCCCTGCGCCCTGCGGCGCGCGTAACCGAAACCGGAACGGCTCACCAAAGCCTGGATCTCCACCAACACCGGCCTGGTTCCTTCCATCACGGCGGTAACCACCGACCCCGGAGTGTTCTCCGGCCGTTCCGAAAGGAATATCTCCGACGGATTGGAAACTTCGCGCAGCCCGCCTGAAGTCATTTCAAACACGCCTATTTCATTTGTCGAACCGAAACGGTTCTTCACCGCGCGCAGGACCCGGTAAAGGGCGAACCTGTCCCCTTCGAAATAAAGCACCGTGTCAACTATGTGTTCCAGCACCCGCGGCCCGGCAAGGGTCCCCTCTTTTGTGACATGCCCGATAAGGAATACGGCTGTGCCGGTGCTTTTAGCCAGACGGGTAAGCATACCGGCACATTCCCTGACCTGCCCGACGCTGCCCGGGGACGAACCCAGCGCCGGATCGTAAACCACCTGGATGGAATCCACGATCAAAACCGCAGGAGAAAGTTTCCTGACGTATTCCCTGATCAAAGAGATATCTGTCTGGTTGACGATAAAAAGATCGGCCCCCGTACCGGCGCCGAGGCGTTCGGCGCGCAGTTTGGTCTGCTGCACAGACTCCTCACCGCTTATGTAAAGCACGGTCTTGCCCTGCAAAGCGACCTGCCGGGATATCTGCAGGGAAACAGTAGACTTGCCTACCCCGGGGTCACCGCCGATCAAAACCACCGACCCCTGCACAATGCCGCCGCCGAGCACCCGATCGAATTCTCCGATGCCGGTCTTCAGGCGTATGCTTTCGCTGATCGAGACCTTCTCCAATAGGACAGGGGCTTCAACGGCTCCGCCGCGCGCGGAAGTTTCCTCCGGGGATGAACGCACTTCTTCCTCCACCAGGGAATTCCACATCTGGCAATCGGGGCAGCGCCCCAGCCACCTCGGCGAACGATAGCCGCAATTCTGACAGATAAACGCGGTCTTCAGCTTCACTTTATTCGTGGTAATATTATCTGCATCCGATTTCCCTGTCCGTTAAATTATAGGGCCTATTATACATATTGGAACCGTTCTTTATTCTTGGCGTAGCCTATGGCGATCTCGCGGTCAACTATCCCGTCCTGCACCAGCTTCAAGAGTGAGGAGTCCATAGTATGCATACCGTATTCGCCGCCAGCTTCCAGGTAGGCATGGATCTGCTCGGTTTGTTTTGACCTGATCAGGTTCCTGATGGCCGGGGTGGCTACCAGCACCTCGCTGGCGAGGATCCTGCCCGTGCCGTCGCGCCTGGGGATCAGATGCTGTCCGATAATACACTCTATACAGGAAGCCAACTGCACGCGCACCTGTTCCTGCTGGACCGCGGGATAAACGTCTATGATCCTGTTTATGCACTCCACCGTGTCCGGCGTATGCAGAGTGGCCATGACCAACTGGCCTGTTTCCGCGGCGGTGATGGTCTTGGAGATGGATTCCAGATCGCGCATTTCTCCGACCAGGATAACGTCGGCGTCCTGCCTCAGGACATGCCTGAGGGCGTTGGCAAAAGAGAGCGTATCCGTTCCTACCTCCCTCTGATGGATTATGCTGCGTATGTTCTTATGCACGTATTCGATCGGATCCTCGATGCTGATCACCACGCTTTCCCTGTCGTGATTGATCTTATCTATCATCGCGGCAAGCGTCGTGGACTTTCCGCTGTCCACCGGGCCGGTGACCAGGATCAACCCCTTGCGCCGCTTGATCATATCATCCGCTATCCCGGGCAGGCCAAGCTCGGCGAAGGTCCTGATCTGATTGTTGATTATCCGAAAGACCGCGGAGAGACTGCCGCGGTCAAGGAACATATTCACCCTGAAACGCGTGCCTTCCGGTATGAAATAAGAGAAGTCCAGCTCCAGCCTTTCATTGAAGACGGCCCGCTGTTTTTCATTGACCATGCTCAATACCATCCGCTTCAGATCATCCGCGCTTATCGGCAGTATGTCCAGATGGAATATCTCGCCTTCGATCCTGAAGATCGGCGGCTGGCCGGCGACCACGTGCAGGCTGGACGCCTTGCGTTTCACAGCCAGTCTCAATATAGAATCTATATCGAGCAACTGAACGTATTTCTCTATCGCCACCTGATCATCTTTCTTTATTTCCTCAAAGAGAACGCTATGCAGGTAACGCTTGCGGGCGGTCTCTTCGATCCTGTTGACTTTGCCTTTGATATTTATCGCGTGCGGCAGCGACGGGATCATCAACTCAGCCTCTATGCGGGTGCCGAGTTGGAACAATTCCTGCACCTCGAACGCCACGCTCCTGGAACTAAGATCCACGCTTAAAGCGGTCATCGCCGGCGTGTCTTCCTTGCCCAGGACACGATACCGGATGGGAAAATGGCTGATCTTCCTTTTTGCGCTCCTCTTATCCACTATTCCTTGCGTCATAACCTCCAGCCTCCTCTCGAAAAGCTGCTAAGAATCGCGTCAATGCTCCACAGGAACACGAACGCTTTTTTCTTTGGTTTTCCAGAACAGTTTCCACGGATTTCTTCTTATATCGACCACAAGCGCGTCCACTTCCCGATAAAGGGTATCATCGAACAAAAGACGGCCAAGAGTCCCTTCCCCGCGCTTCATCCTGTTTATAGCTTCTTGAATATCGTTTACGAAGCCCCTGGCTATTTCCGCCACTTCGTGCATGGCCACGGGGTCATTGCCCTTGACCACCGAATCCGGTTCAAACGCGGCAGAGGTATTCGTGCCGGGCATGATCTCCACGTATTTCTCCCCGAGAAGACCGAGAGTGTTGACCCACACCCTGGAATCGGAAGGGATACGTATTTCTTTTCTTATCCATACCGTGACTTTAACCGATGTCGAATCACCGTCGGCCACCAGATCTATCTGCTTAACCTCCCCCACATCCACTCCGGCGAAGCGCACCGGCGCCCCCACTTTGACGCCGTTTATGAAATGGAACATAAAATTCAAACGGTATCCGGACCTCAACGTCTTGAAATCCCCGATCAACAGGATAAAAGCCACCAGGATCAATAAGCCCACGGAGACAAAAGCGCCGACTTTCAACTCAAGATTGGATTTCTCAACCTTCATTTTCTCCCCTCCGCCGCTTAACGCGGCTATTTTGTCCTGACGTGCGCCACCGGATTCATGTCCGTTATCGGCCCGGTTGACAATCCGTTTATGAATTGCTGAACTACCGGATCGGTGGAATGCTGGATCTCCGAAGGGGTGCCTTCGGCGATGATCTTTCCTTCATAAAGCATCGCGATCCTGTCCGCGATCGAATACGCGCTTTTCATATCGTGAGTGACCACAATGGAAGTGACTTTCAACTTATCGTGCAGGCTGCGTATCAGCCCGTTTATCGAATCCGCCGTTATGGGATCGACCCCCGTAGTGGGTTCGTCATAAAGAATGATCCTCGGCCTGGGACAGATGGCCCTGGCCACAGCCACTCTTTTCTTCATCCCGCCGCTTAATTCCGAAGGCATCATATTTTCTATGTAATAGAGCCCGACCAGCGCGAGCGATTCGCTGACCCTCTTATCCAGCGCCTCTTTTTCCATTCCTCCGTGTTCGAGATAACGGAACCCCACGTTCTCGCCGACGGTTAGAGAATCGAAAAGAGCGCCGCCCTGAAAAACCATTTCTATTTTCTGCCGCACGCGTTCCAGTTCTTCCTCTTTCAGCCCCGTGATATCAACGTCGTCAACGAACACGCCGCCGGAGTCGGGCTTCAACAGGCCGATAATATGTTTCAACAACACGCTCTTGCCGCAGCCGGAACGCCCGATGATCACCAGAGTGCGGCCTTCCGGTATCTTCAGGTTCACGCCGTCCAAGACCTTCCTGCCGTTGAATTTCTTGTGTAATTTTCTTATCTCTATCATCGTTATGGAAAAATAAAATAGAACAACGCGGTAAAGAAACAATCTGTGGCGATGATCAGGATAAAGGACGTGACCACGGCTTTCATAGTCGCCTTGCCGACACCCACCGAACCGCCTTGAACGTTAAAACCTTCGTAACAACTCACCAAAGCTATGACCATCCCGAAAACAACGGTCTTGGCAAGCCCGGTTAACAGATCCTTAAAGAGCAAAGACTCGAATGTCATTTTCATATAAATAGTGGAAGAAATATCCAGTTTGTATACGCAGATCAGGTATCCGCCGAAAATGCCGATGATATCCGCGTAAAGCGTCAATAACGGAAGCATCAACGCCAGGGCGACCAGCCTGGGCACTACCAGGTACCTTACAGGGCTTACCGAAAGGGTCTCCAGCGCGTCTATCTGCTCCGTGACCTGCATAGAGCCGATCTCGGCGGTTATGGCCGCGCCCACGCGGCCGGCGACGATCAGGGCCGTGATCACCGGGCCAAGTTCCCGCACCAGGGAGAGGGCCACGATAGTCGCTATATACATCTCCGACCCAAGCCGCTGCATCAGGTAAGCGATCTGAAAAGTAAAGATCACGCCGATGAACAAAGAGATAAGGGCGACTATCGGCAGGCTGTCCACCCCGGATTTCCTCGCCTGTTCCAGTATGCGCCCGCGTTTCAAAGGGGCCAGAAAAACCCACCGGCAGGCCTGCCCTGAAAGGATCGCCAGGCCGCCGAAGAAATAGAGCATGGCCAGGACTTTCGTGCCTATTTTTAAAAAAACGTCCTTAAACATCATTCAAAAAGAAGTTCATCCTTCTCCATTCTCACCTTAATTACCGCACCGTCTTTGAGTTTCCTGGAAATTATCTCCGAAGCAAGCGGATCTTCAAGGAACCTCTGTATCGTCCTTTTCAAAGGCCTCGCGCCGAACACCGGGTCGAAACCGCGCTCGATAAGGAACGATTTAGCTTCCGCCGCCACCTCCAGTGTTATCCCCTGCTCGCGCAGCCGCTTGATCACATTCTGTATTTCTATGTCCACTATGCGCTCGAGGTCCTCCTTGACGAGCGGGCGGAAAACGATAATGTCGTCCAGACGGTTCAAAAATTCAGGCTTGAAGGTGCGTTTGACCTCCTCCATAAGCTTATCTTTGATCTCGTTGTAAGTTACTTCCTCTTTCTTGGCTGTAAAACCGAGAGAGGCGTTCTTACGGATCAATTCCGCGCCGACGTTGGACGTCATAATGATCACCGTATTGCGGAAATCCACCTTGCGCGCGAAGCTGTCGGTAAGCCTTCCGTCCTCAAGCACCTGCAACAACAGATTAAAAACGTCCGGGTGCGCCTTTTCTATTTCGTCAAGCAGGATGACCGAATAAGGCCTCCTGCGCACTTTCTCCGTCAACTGCCCGCCTTCTTCATAGCCGACGTAACCCGGAGGGGCTCCGATCAGCCTGGAAACATTGAATTTCTCCATATATTCCGACATATCAAGCTGGATCAGTGCGTTCTCATCACCGAACATATATTCGGCCAGGGCCCTGGCAAGCAGTGTTTTTCCCACGCCCGTGGGCCCGAGAAAAATAAAGGAACCGATAGGCCGGCGCGGGTCTTTTATACCGGCGCGCGAACGCCTAACCGCGTGCGCGATAGTGTTTATCGCCTCATCCTGGCCCACCACGCGTTTATGCAATTCCTCTTCTATCTTCATCAGCTTTATGCCTTCTTTTTCCTCCAGCCTGATGATGGGAATGCCGGTGGTCTGGGAAACGATGCGCGCGATATCCTCGGCGTTCACTTCCGGCCGCAGCTTATCCTTGGTCTGGGACCAGTCACGGTTCAGCTGCTCGAGCTCCTGGCGCACCTGCCTTTCCTGGTCGCGCAGGGAAGCCGCCTTCTCGAAATCCTGGCTTTTTATGTATGCCTCTTTTTCCTTTTTCAGTCCTTCCACCCGGGATTCGAGGCCCTTTATTTCAGGAGGAACGATAAGCACGTTGAGCCGGGCGCGGGAACCGGCCTCGTCTATCAGATCTATGGCCTTATCCGGCAGGAACCTCCCCGACACATACCTGTCGGACAATTTAGCCGCGGCTGCCAGCGCTTCGTCATTGAAGGTGACCCGGTGGTGCGCTTCGTATTTATCACGCAGCCCTTTGAGTATTTCAACAGTCTGGTCCACGGAGGGCGGCTCGACCATTATGGTCTGGAAACGCCTTTCCAGGGCGGCGTCCTTCTCTATGTATTTACGATACTCATCCAGGGTGGTCGCGCCTATGCATTGTATTTCACCGCGGGAAAGAGCCGGTTTCAACATATTGGAGGCGTCGATCGCGCCTTCGGCGGCACCCGCTCCTACCAGCGTGTGCAGCTCATCTATGAAAATGATCACGTCCTGAGAACGTTTGATCTCCTCCATCACCGCTTTAATACGCTCCTCGAACTGCCCGCGGTATTTCGTCCCGGCGACCATCAAGGCCAGGTCAAGCACGATCAAACGCTTATTACGAAGCACCTCCGGCACATTGCCGTTGACTATCAGCTGCGACAGCCCCTCGACGATGGCGGTCTTACCGACGCCCGCTTCGCCCAGGAGCACCGGATTATTCTTGGTGCGCCTGCTGAGTATCTGGATCACTCTTTCTATCTCTCCCTTGCGGTCTATTACCGGATCAAGTTTGTTCTCTTTGGCGAGCGCGGTCAGGTCCCTGCCGAAAGCGTCGAGAGCCGGTGTCTTGGTCTTGGCGGCCGGATGGCTGTAACCCGGCAAAGCGGAACCGAGTATCTCCATAACTTCATTCCTCACCTTGCTTAAGTCCAGGCCGAGGTTCATCAGCACCTGGGAAGCCACGCCCTCTCCTTCACGGATGAGCCCGAGCAAAAGATGTTCCGTCCCGATGTAATTATGCCCGAGCGCGCGGGCTTCTTCGGCGGCTAATTCCAGCGCCTTTTTGGAACGCGGGGTAAAAGGAATATCCCCGATGATCTGGGTCGCCGGACCGGGCTGCACGAGTTTCTCTATCTCCAGGCGTATATTCTCCAGGGAAAGCCCCAGCTTCTGCAGGACATTGGAAGCCACGCCTTCACCCTCCCTGATAAGTCCGAGAAGGATATGCTCGGTCCCGATGTAATCATGGTTGAACCGCCTCGCTTCTTCCTTAGCCAGTATGATCACTTTGCGCGCTCTCTCGGTAAATCTCTCGAACATTTTTCTCCTCCTGATTATTTAAACCCCTTTTCAAGGGGGTGTTTTTTAAACCGCGTTAAGTTTCTGACGTATGATCTCCGCGCGTTTCACGTCCCTCTCCTCCGGAGAAAGCCTTTTATTCTCCAGCTTCTGCAGGTGGGAAGGCTGGATCAATATAAATAGTTCGTTGAGCACGCCGCGGTTTAGGTCCTTGATCATGCCCAGTTCGCACCCCAGTCTGAGCATTGAAAGCAATTCTATAGTTTCCTTGCTGGAAATAATATACGCGTTACGCAGTATCCCGTGACTACGGTGCACCCTGTCTTCCAGCATGGCTTTTTCTTTCGCCAGCAGGGCCTCTCTCGCCTGGGTTTCCTGTTCGATGATCTGGCGGATCAGCCCGTCGATGTTATCGACAAGCTCTTCTTCGCTTTGGCCCATGGAGACCTGATTGGATATCTGAAAGAAATGCCCGGCGGCCTGCGTGCCTTCCCCATAGAAGCCGCGCGTGGTAAAACTGAGTTTGGCGATAGCGGCAAGCACCCTGTTTATCTGGTTAAGAATAACCAGCGCCGGCAAATGAAGCATCACCGACCCTCTCATCCCGGTCCCGGCATTGGTCGGGCAAGCCGTCAGATACCCCCACTCCCGGGAAAAGGCGTAAGGTATCTCTTTGGCGACAGCGTCGTCGAGACCGTTAATGATCTCCCAAGCCCCTTTAAGATTAAAACCCGACTGCATCACCTGCACGCGCAAGTGGTCTTCTTCGTTGACCATTATGGAAAGCACTTCGTTATTCTCCACGATAAGCGCCTTGCTGTTCGGCTTCTGGCTTAACTCATGCGACATCAGATGCCTTTCCACGAGGAACTGTTTATCCACCGCGTCGAGTTCCGACATACTGAAGAATACGGTGTTCTTCAGCGCGTCAACCGTGTCTCTCAATGCCTTGGCCCTCTCCAGCACCGTCTCCGCCTGTTTTTTACCGGCCATATGCGGGAAAGGCAGTTTATCTATGTTGCGGGCGAGCCTGACGCGGCTGGAGATAACGATATCCGAATTAGGACCCGCGCCTTTAAGCCACTCGCTTGTGTGATTAAGCAGATCATTCAGTTCCATTTTCCCCACCGTTGTCTTTCTGCTGCCGCGGTTTCTCTTCCAACTCTCTGATACTGTCCCGCAGCCTGGCCGCTTCTTCGAAATCCTCCTGTTCCACCGCCTTCAAAAGTCTCTGGCGTAACTCCTGCAGTTCGTTCTTTCTGCGCGGCTGAACTGATTTCACCCCGCACTTTTCCGGTAATTTACCGGAATGTCTCGCTGAGCCGTGAATACGTTTCAACAAAGGGGCCAGGTACTGACGGAAAGCCGCGTAACAATCACCGCATCCCAGCCTGCCTATTTTCTTGAATTCGGCGTAAGTCAACCCGCAATTGGGGCATTTCAAAGAAAGCGTCTCCGCGACCTTGGAAGGTTTATCGAAATCCGCCATCCCCGCCAGTATATCGCTTAAACCGAATTGCTGTTCCATCTGCGCGCTTTTATTCCTGGCGCAGTCTTCGCAAAGATGCAATTCGCTCATTTGGTCATCCACTATCTCGGTAAGATGCACCGTGGCCTGTATCTTCCCGCAAATATCGCAAAGCATAGATCATTTTCTCCGGATTAAAGACAAAAACCGTTACAGTTTATATTTAATACCGCTCTTACTCGTGCATTCACGGAACTTTTTTGTCAATTTCTGCGTAAGCGCGCCCGGCTTGCCGGCGCCGATCCTGCGCCCGTCGACCTTAACCACGGGGATGACCTCCGCGGCCGTGCCGGTCAGGAAACATTCGTCTGAAATATACACTTCATGCCTGGTGATCACGTGTTCATGCACCGGGATGCGGTTTTTCCTGGCCAGATCTATCACCGCGTCCCTGGTGATGCCGCGCAGTGTTCCCATACATTGCGGCGGGGTATACAGATTGCCGTTCTTGACGATAAAAATATTATCCCCCGTGCATTCCGCCACGAACCCGAGAGAATCGAGCATGATCGCTTCGTCACAGCCCGCGTTCACGGCTTCGATCTTCGCCAGTATGTTATTCAAGTAATTAAGCGATTTTATCTGCGGATTCAACGCTTCGGGCATATTCCTGACGGTAGGCACGGTAACGATGGACAAGCCTTCCCTATACATCTTTTCCGGATAAAGGACTATCTTGTCGGTTATGATGATGATCGCCGGTTTCCCCAGGCATTTCCTCGGATCCATCCCGAGGTCGCCCACTCCGCGGCTGACCACCAGCCTGATATACGCATCCTTAAACCTGTTGACTTTCAACGTTTCCACCACCGCTTTGATCATTTCCTGTCTGGTCATGCCTATATCCAGCATAATACTGTGAGCGGACTCGTATAAACGGTCTATATGCTCTTTGAGCTTAAAGACCAGACAATTATAAGAACGTATACCTTCAAACACCCCGTCGCCGTAAAGGAACCCGTGGTCGAACACGGAAACCTTGGCATCTTCTTTATTAAAGAATTTACCGTTGATGTAGATCTTCATTGTTCCTCCCTATTTAAAATGAATACTCCCCGGACTTTAGTCCGGGGTTTCTTTCCGGAATTATTACCCGCCATTAGTGATTTGGCGAGACTTTGTCCGCCATTAAAGCATTGGCGAGACTTTGCCCGCCACTGGTGCGTTGGCGAGGTTAATCCCGCCACAAAGATTGGCGAGGCTTCGTCCGCCACTG
>JBAZGW010000012.1:0-10512 GCA_041652635.1 Candidatus Omnitrophota bacterium
CCCCTTATCGCTTCTTTAGCTTCTCCGATAAGAAATGCTTTCTTCACTTTACGCCTGGCGGCCTCCGCTATCACCGAATAATCACAGCCCTTATCCCGGCCTCCGGCGATCAAGAGCACTCGTCCGCCGATATTGTTCAACGCCCATAAAGCGGATTCGGCGGTGGTGGCCTTGGAATCATTGATGAATTTTACTCCGGATTTCTCACCGACGAACTCAAAACGGTGCTCGATCCCGCGGAAGTTCTTAAACACTTCTTCGCAGATACCGGCGTCTATCCCCAGCAGGGAAACCGCGGCTTTCACTGCGCTCTGGTTGGGATTCAACCCTTCTTCCTGAGGAAAATAAACAGTGCGGGAGCGGGCCTGCTTGTCCAACCCGCTCAATAATCTATCGGACGGATTCAATAAAAGAAAATCATCCTCTTGCTGGTTCAGAAAGACGCGTTTCTTGGCTTCAAGATATTCCTCCATACCGTTATACCTGTCCAGATGGTTCTTGCTTAAATTAAGGATAACGGCGATCCTTGGACTGAACGCGCGTATTGTTTCCAGTTGAAATGAACTCACTTCCAGGCAAACAAGGTCATCGGCGGCGGCCTTCTCCACCTCTCCGCAAAAGGGCGTTCCTATATTGCCGCATATAAAAACCTTTTTCCCCGAGGCTCTCAGGACTTCTCCGATAAGCGTGGTCACCGTGGTCTTGCCGCTCGAGCCGGTGACCGCGATCACCGGCGCCGGACAAAGCAGATAACCGATTTCAATCTCCCCGACAACCGGAATACCGGCTTGCGCGGCGAAAATGAACGCCGGGCTTTGCGGACACACTCCGGGTGAAACCACCACCATATCGCTTCCGGAGATGAATTCGCGCGTGTGACGCCCCAGTTCCAAAGATATTTCCCCGGAACAAAGGGCCGCTGCCGCCGCCCTGGTAAGAGCGGTATCGCAGGCGTCGGTTACGCCCACCCGCGCGCCTATCCTATGCAAAAGGTTGGCGCAGGAAACCCCGGAACGTGCCAGGCCGACAACGGTAATTTTCTTCCCCTTAAAAAACTCCTGATTCTTCATCTCTCGTCTTTCATCCTTCGTCTCATCGCCTAACTTTGAGGAATTAAGTACTGTGTCCCCGGAAGTCAAGGTGTTTCATGCCTCGTGCCTCATGCTTCGTCCCTCGTCCTTCGTAATTGTTTTTACCAGAACCTAGAATCTAAAACCCAGAACCGGTCTTTACGACACACTACCTCAACTTGAGCGTGACCAGGGTCAACAGCGCCAATAATCCCGCGACGATCCAGAAACGGATGATCACCTTGCTTTCCGGCCAGCCTAAGAATTGGAAATGATGATGCAAAGGCGCGATCTTGAATATACGTTTTCCCGTGAGCCTGAAAGAAGCCACCTGCAATATCACGGAAAGCGCTTCGATGACGAACACGCCGCCGATAACCACCAGCAGCAACTCCTTCTTTATCAACAACGCCACCGTGCCGAGCGCGCCGCCCAGCGCCAGCGACCCCACGTCCCCCATAAACACCGATGCCGGATAACAATTGTACCATAAAAACCCCAGCCCGGCACCGAGTATCGCCGCGCAGAAAACGGTCAACTCCCCCGCTCCTCTTATATAAGGAATAAAAAGATAATTACTGAAACGGATATTCCCCGCCACATAACTCAACACGCCGAGGGCCACGGCGGCCATCACCACATTGCCCGCGGCCAGTCCGTCCAGCCCGTCGGTAAGATTTACAGCGTTGGACGAGCCGGCGATGACCAGCGAAGCGAAAAATATATAGAATATCCCCAAGTCAATGGCGACCTCTTTCATAAAAGGGATATCCAGTCTGGTCCCGTAGCGCCCGTCCGAAAAAATGATCAGGCCGGCGATGAGCCCGACCGCCAGCTGGCTTATAAGTTTCTGCGAAGCGCTCAGTCCTTTCGACCTCTTCCTCACCTGCTTCAGATAGTCATCGGCGAAACCGGTGATCCCCAGCCAGAGAGTGACCATCAGCGCCACAAGGATATTCTTATTCAGCGCCTCCGACCAAAGTAAGGTCGAGATAAAGATCGCCGCCAGGATAAACACCCCGCCCATGGTCGGCGTATCCTGTTTATTTCTCTGCAGGTCGTAAAGTTTCTCGCTCTCTTTAGTGCGGATGTTCTCCCCTATCTTCTGCCGTTTAAGCATATTTATGATACGGGGGCCGAGGAGCAGGCTGAGCAGGAACGCCGTTAAAGCGGCCATCGCCGCGCGGAAGGTTATATAACGGAATACGTTAAAAAATGTGATGTTCCCGTGCAGGGGATAAAATAAATAATAAAGCATATTCCTCCGTATAAAATCTTTTGCGGTTCCGGGTTATAGATTCTGGAACTGGGTTTCCTTATTTCCTTCGTGCCTCATCCTTCTATGCTTTTCCGTACCTCATCATTCGTTCTTACTATGGACTATCGACTATGGTCTGTGGACTGTTTCTGTAATTGCGTGCCTCGCGCTTCATGCTTCGTTCCTCGGGTTTCTTCAAACACTCTCTCCATACGCATTCCGCGCGAACCTTTAACCAGCACAACGTCCTGACGGACGATATCTATCCTGCCGCGGAGGATACTGCCGGCCTGCGCGGCGTCTTCACAACAAAACACCTTATCGGCGGAGAGCCCCGCCCCGAGGGCGGCTTTAGCGGCAGAACGGGAAAGGTTCCCGACCGCGATAAAAACATCGCAAACACCGGCCGCCTGTTCACCCGCCAGGCAATGGAATTTTTCGGAAGCAGGCCCCAGTTCCAGCATATCCCCCATCACGAATATCTTCCTGCCTTGAGAAGGCATACCCCCCAGGGCCGATAACGCACGGTTCAAAGAAAACGGGTTGGAATTATAAGTATCGTCTATAAAAGCCGCCTCTTTCTTATCCAGCAGCTTCATCCTGCCGGCGGGGAAATCGAATTCGTTCAATCTTGAACAGATATCCGGGTAGCTGATCCCGAGCATCCTGCCTACCGAAGCCGCCGCCAACGCGTTGAGCGCGTTATGCGTGCCTACGGTCTTTAAGCGGCACTTACGCTTCTGGCCGCGGCCAGGCAGGAATTCAACTCCGCCTCCGGTATTCCTGATGCAAGAAGCCAGAAAGTCCGCTCCGGAGGATGCCCCGTAGCTGAATACCCGGCGCTTTTTAATGGCCCCGGAAAGCATTTTATCATCGGCATTAAGCAAGGCAATGGCCGGCCCGCGCAGGAATTTCAATAAAGAGGACTTCTCCCTCAATACCCCGCGCAGACTGCCGAAATGTTCCAAATGCGAAGGCCCGATATTGGTGATCACGGCGATCGTCGGGCGGCAGATACCGGCGAGATAAGCGATCTCTCCGGGATGATTACTGCCGAGTTCCAGCACCGCCGCCTGGTGGGCCGCGGTCAGGCCCAGAAGTGCCAACGGCATACCGATATGATTATTCTTCGTGCCCTCATTCTTCAATACCCGGTAATCAGACGAAAGCACCCGGGCGGTCATATCCTTGGTCGTGGTCTTGCCGTTGGAACCCGTGACCGCTATTAACGGAATATCAAATCTCATCCTGTGGAAATGCGCGAGATCGGCGAGGGCTTTGACCGTATCCTTGACTCTTATCACTGCCGGGCCCGCGGGAATACTCAGCCTCTTACCGGCGGAAACGATCAAACAGACCGCGCCTCCGGCGGACGCCTCCTTAAGAAAACTATGCCCGTCAAAGTTCTCGCCTTTCACGGCGATAAAGGCCTGCCCGTGCAGGATAACGCGGGAATCGATGGACACTCCGCATATCCGCCTCTCCGGCTGCCCGGCGCGCTCCGTCCTGCCGCCTACAGCCTTCAGTATCTCCGCTACCGTAAACATTCCCTCACGACCTCTCTGTCGTCGAAATGCAGTTTGTCCCGCCCGATTATCTGATAATCCTCGTGCCCTTTACCGGCCACCAGCACGATATCCCCCCGGGCTGCCATTTTCAAAGCGCCGGCTATCGCCTCCCGCCGGTCGGGCACCACGCGGTAGTTATCGTTCTTCATCCCTTGTTCTATTTCACTGATAATAGAAACCGGTTCTTCCGAACGCGGATTATCGTTAGTGATCAAAACGTAATCCGAGAACTCGGAGACTACCGCCCCCATAAGCGGGCGCTTAAGCCTGTCCCTCTCCCCCCCGCATCCGAACACGGTAATGATACGCCCGGCCGATAATTGTTTCAGGGAAGAAAGGACTTTTTCCAGCGCGTCCGGAGTATGGGCGTAATCCACATACACGCTGAAACCGCCCGGAGAATCTATGCGTTCCAGCCTTCCCGGGACATACGAAAAACTCTCCAGCGCCGATCTGAGCGTTTTTATCCCGATACCGGAGTTCAAGGCCCATACCGCCGCCGCCAGCGCGTTATAAACATTGTGGCTGCCGACCAGCCCGCTGCGGAACCGCTCTCCGCAATCGGCGCCTTTTATCGCCAATCTAAAACTGCTCTCGTTTAAAGAAAGGTTGATATCGCAGGCGCGGAAATCCGCTTTCTCGCTCAACCCGTAACTGTTTACCGCTGCCGCGGTCATTCCGGCAAGCCTGCGGCCGTAGTTGTCGTCGGTATTTATCACGCAAAAAGCCTTGACGGAGAGCCCGCTGAACAGGAGTGCCTTGGCCTTGAAATACTCTTCTTCAGTTTTATGGTAATCAAGGTGATCCCTGGTCAAATTAGTGAAAACAGCCGAGTGAAAATCCACCCCTTCGGTCCGGCGCTGATCGAGGGCGTGAGAAGATACCTCCATCACCGCGTAAGACGCGCCCTTGCGTTCCATCATAGACAACAACTTCTGCAATTCTACCGCCCCGGGCGTGGTATTTGAAGAAGGCAGGACTTCCCCGCCAAGCCTGTAATTTACCGTGCCGATCACGCCCGCCTTACCGCCTGAGAAAGAAATAATATGTTCCAGCAGATAAGTCAATGTGGTTTTACCGTTTGTGCCGGTTATGCCGGCGACTTTCAGGCGCGAAGAAGGCAGGCCGTAAAACCCGGCCGCCAGCCTGCCGGCGGCCGCCCTGGAATCTTCGCTTATCAGTAACGCCACGCCCGCGGGGAGCCTCTCCAATGCCAAACGGTCCTCGGCGGCCACCGCCCTGGCGCCCTTTGAGACAGCTTCGGGGATAAACTTATGGCCGTCGGCGCCGCGGCCGCGCACCGCGATGAAAATATCTCCGGGAACGGCATAGCGGGAATCGGCGCAGACCCCTCCGATATCGCAGTCCGGGCCGCCGTCAATCCTCAATACGCCGGTTCCCAAAATCAGGCTGCTTAACTTCATTGAGTTTCCAAACCTCCTCAACCGACTGTTTCGTCTTCAAATACCTCAGGGTATCGGATACCACATTCCTGAATACCGGAGACGCGACCACGCCGCCGTAATAATAAGGATGCGGCTCGTCAAGCACGACCGCCACCACCAGCGCCGGTTCTTCCGCCGGCGCGAAACCCGCGAAAGAAGCCATGAATTTACTGTGCGAATACCTGCCGTCCGGATCTATCTTCTGGGCGGTGCCGGTCTTGCCGCCGGCGGTGAAGCCCTGGACCCGCGCGAGTTTACCGGTGCCGTTCTCGATCACGCCGGTGAGTATCTTACGCATCCTGGCCGCTGTTCTCGCGGAGATCACCTGCCTGACCGGCTGAGGTTTGAATTCCTTGATGGTCTCGCCGTATTTATCCCTCACTTCGCTTACCAGGTACGGCTTCATCAACGTCCCGCCGTTGGCTATCACGGAGAAAGCGCAGGCTAATTGCAGTTCCGTTACTCCGATCTCCTGCCCCATCGGCATAGTCACTATGGATATCTTCGACCATTGACGTGGATTTTTGGCCACGCCGGAAATTTCTCCCAGGATATCCACCCCGCTTTTGGCCCCGAAACCGAACAACTTCATATAACGGTAGAACTCCGCCGGGCCGAGTTTTTGCGCGATCTTGGACGTGCCTATATTGCTCGACTGCTCGATGACTTCGCTGAAAGTCAGCCAGCCGTGCGCGGTGTGGTCATGCAATACGTGCGTTGAAAAACGATATGAACCGTTCTCGCAAAAGAACCTTTCATCCTCCCGGCTTTTTTTCTCCTCAAGGGCGGCCGAAGCGGCCACAACCTTGAAAACAGAACCCGGCTCGAACATATCGCAGACTGCGCGGTTGCGCCTGTTCTCCCTGGGAGAAGAGGAATACTCGTTAAGATCGAAAGTGGGCCTGTTCGCCATGGCCAGGATCGCCCCGGTATGAGGATTCATCACCACAATGCTCCCGCCTTTGGCGTTGCTGGAAATAAAAGCCTTATCCAATTCCCTTTCGGCGATATACTGTATTACTCCGTCTATGGTCAAAACAATATTGTCGCCGTCTTTCGGCAGGACCATATTTTCCCATATCTCCAGCCTTTTCTGCCTGGCGTCGCGCAGGAAATAAGCCCAGCCGCCTTCACCTTTCAAATATTTATTATAAAGAAGCTCGCTGCCTTCAAGCCCGTTGTTATCTATACCGGCAAATCCCACCAGATGGCTCGCCAGATAACCGTTCGGATAACATCTCTTACTCTCTTTAACGCAGCCTATGCCTTTAATATTCAACTTCTTGACTTCTTCGCTTTGCTGCGGCGTCATCTTACGCTGCAGCCAGACGAAATATTTTTTACGCCCCAGCCGTTCATTCAAATAGGCGTAATCGACCCCGAGTATCGGCATCAACTGCCTGACCGCGCGCTCTTTATCGGCGGAAGACATACTTGCCGGAGAGGCAAAAAGAGAATCCGCCGGGATATTGATGGCCTGCGGCCGCATATTGATATCATATATGGCCCCCCTGCGCGGTTCAAGCTCCACATAAAGATTGTGCTGCTTTCGCGCTATCGAAGCCAGGTATTCCGAACGGAAAAATTGAATGAATAATAACCGTATTACGCAGGAAAAAAGGAAGATAAAGAACAGAAGAAAAACCGCGTTAAAACGGCGGCGGTAGGTGGCTATATACACAACTATAAAAAGATTATACCGGCATTTGATTCGGCAGTCTGCCGGCTCACCGGGAAAGAAGCGCATCGCGGCTTCCATCCGGCAATCGCCTGATTATCGGAAGATTTACCCGCGAGCCCCCCCAGGAACCCGCGGGAACGGATTTGCCCCGGCTGTAACCACGGGATATTCTGCAACAATTATTCCAATCTTTAGCACTCTACTATATTGTTACATAAGTTTCTAATAATTGAGAGCGAAATTAGACCTTCCGCCTGCGGCTGACTCTATGCGCTGTTCAAAGAACTTATTCAACAACGCATACCGCCTTGTGAACCATCAATGCTGGACAGTATGCGCCTCAGCCTGTCTCTTTATGCTGAATATCCTGGAAGCCAGCGTCAACATTCCCGCATCCTGCTGTCCGGCCTGCGTTCCGTTTGAAGGGGCTGCGACTTTCACGACGCGACAGGTATCCGGCATTTGGAATTGATCGTCTTTGGAAACCTTGTTGCCGATCCTGGTCAACGACGCGCTTTTTTCTATGTTATACCTAAGGACATTATTCTTATCAAGAAGATCCTGGAATGAGGATTGTTTCTTCTCTCCCTCGTAAGCCAAACGAAAGATCTCCGCCTGTTGATAAACGTAGAGTACGGAAAAGACCGTGCCTAATAATATTACGACTATTAATCGCGATATTTTCATTTTACCGCCTTTCCGCCACCCGAAGCTTAGCGCTGCGACTGGGAGGATTATCCTTTACTTCTGAACTGGTGGGTGTTAAAGGTTTTTGTGTTATTATATCAATTTTCCCGGCCGAAGCAAGTTCTCTGAAAACCAGTTTTATAGTCCTGTCTTCCAACGAATGAAAAGAGATAACGCAGATCCTCCCGCCTTTATCAAGCAGTTCCACGGCCTTTGTCACCGCGCTTCCCAAAACTTCCAGTTCCCTGTTGACGGCGATCCTGACCGCCTGGAAAGTCCGGGTGGCCGGATGCAGCCTTTGATGACGGAACCTCCCCGGGATCGCCCTTATCACAATATCGCTCAACTGACGGGTAGTGGAGATCGGATTCTTCTGCCGTTCGCGCACCAGCAGGCTGGCGATGCGGTTATGCCACCGTTCCTGCCCGAAGTTACGCAGCAACGAGGAAATCTCATCCTCGTTAAGATTATTCACCAGGTCGTAAGCGGAGATATAACTGTTCCTATCCAGCCTCATATCCAGAGGGCCGTCATTCTGAAAACTGAAACCGCGCTGCGGGTTTGATAATTGATAAGTGGAGATCCCCAGATCCATCAATATCGCCCCGGCGCCGGAAACCCCGAATGACCCGGCAACCTTGTCTATATCCAGGAAATTACTATAAGCCAGGTCGAAAGACCCGCTGTAGGCCTGAAGCCTCCGCGCGGCGATCCCCAGGGACTCTTCGTCCCTGTCTATGCCGATCAGCCTGCCGCCCGGGGTGACCCGTTCCATAAACGCCAAGCTGTGCCCGGCGGTACCGACGGTACAATCGATAACTGTCATACCGGCGGAAGGCCGCAGATACTCCAGAACCTCATTTAACATAACCGGATGATGTATTACAGTATCCATGATCTGTTCCTGGATTACGCCTGTGATCAATTTAACTCCCTATCAATCTTTCGGCGATCTGTTCAAAAGCCGGCTGCGAATTCTGACAGAACTCCTGCCATTTTTCTTTATCCCAGATTTCTATACGCGTGGATACTCCCACGAGCACTACGTCGTTTTTTATACCGGCAAAATCTTTCAAAGAAGCGGGCAACAGGATCCGCCCCTGTCCGTCCGGCACCGCTTCGAAAGCGCCGGAGAAATAAAGTCGGTTGAAAGTCCTGGCTTCCTGTCTGGTAAAAGAGAGCTCTTTCAGGCGGGCTTCATTTATACGCCACTCTTCCTCCGAGAACATAAAAAGGCATTTCTCGAAGCCGCGATTCAAAAAAAACTTCTCTATGGAATTGGCTTTCGCCGTTTCACGGAATTTTGCAGGCAGGATGATACGCCCTTTGCGGTCTATGGAGTGTTGATATTCTCCGTAAAACATAGACCATCCTTTCCACTTTGCGCCACTTTGTTCCACCAGTATTCACAAGTATAACAAAACACCCTTTATTGTCAAGGCAAAAATGCACAAAAATCGCCTTTTTTATTTTTGTTAACTGAAGCAAGAGTTGGTTAAGGAAATCGACGGCTTTTTAGAAACAGTCCATAGACTAAACTTATGAAACATGCGGGGAAAAGAAGACACAAAAACGCGAAAACATAAAACAAGAAGATTGTCACTGCAATCTTTACGGAATAGATTGCTTCGTCGTTGACACTCCTGCAAGTAATAAAATTTAATGAATTGCTCTTTTAGACTGTGGACTATCTATCGGCTATGGACTTATTTCCGGCCTTCTCGATATCCTCGGCGATCTGTCGCCTCAAGGCTTCCAAAGAAGGGAATTTCCTGTCGTTGCGGATTTTAGAAAGGAAGTTTATCAGCAGATTCTTTCCGTAAAGATCATTCTTAAGATCAAAAAGGTGCGCCTCCACCCTTTTTTCCGGCCGGTGCCCGCGGGTTTCTCCCAGCGTCGGCCTTGTCCCGATATAACAGATCCCGCCTCTTTCACCGTGCCCGTCTAAGAAAGCTTTTACCGAATAGACACCGGCCGGCGGAAGTATCTCGTGATGCGGGTCTATATTGGCGGTGGGAAAACCGAGTCGCGTCCCGAGCCTGTCGCCTTTTATTACCGTGCCGTAAACGCTCACCGGCCTGCCCAGCAGGCGCTCCGCTTCCGCGAGCCTGCCGGCCAGAATATATTTTCTGATCAACGTGCTGCTCACCGGATTTCCGGCGGCGCGCACCCGCGGAAAAACGCGCACTTCGAACCCCAGCCCGCGGCCCAGAGACCTCAATAAACGAGCGTCGCCCGCGGCGCCTCTGCCGAACCTGAAATTACCGCCCACATAAACGCAGCGCGCCTTCAGTTTCTTAACGACGATCCCGCGCAGGAATTCTTCGGGGGAAAGCCCGGCGAGGCCCGCGCCGAGATCCAGGACCACGCAAACGCCGATGCCGCACTCCGCGATAAGTTTTATCCGGTGTTCCAGAGAATACAGGCTCTTCTGACCCTGGGGATGCGGATAGAAAGTCAAGGCTACGGACGTCCCTTTTATCTCCTTGGCGCGCGCCGCCGCAGCCGCGAGTATACGGCGATGCGCGGTATGCACCCCGTCGAATACGCCTATCGCCACGACCGGCCGCGGCCGCCGGAAAGAACCAGGAAGGCCGAAAAATACTTTCATCAGATCTTCTCTTTTACCGCCGATAATACTTTCTTTACCACCTTCTTCAATTCTCCGGCAACGGTACAGCCGCTGGCGGTAGCGTGCCCTCCACCGCCGAACATCCCGGCGATAAGGTTGACATCTATCTTGCCGCGGGAGCGAAAATTAACCCTGACCTCTCCTTTAGCGCTGAAGTTCTCCCGAAAAAGC
>JBAZGW010000012.1:10535-27931 GCA_041652635.1 Candidatus Omnitrophota bacterium
TTGATCGAACGCGCGTAGCTCAATATCTGTTCTGTCAAGTCCATCGCCATTTTTCGCCTAGGCATCACTTCCCTGCTTACTTCAAACCAGACCACCCTGCCGGAGGAGTCCTTTTTTATGGTCCCGAGGATCCTCATCAACGCTTGCATATCGGCGTAAGAAGACGCCTCATAGATCCTCCTGTAGACATCGGCCGGGTTTATCCCGTAAGGCATCAACTCCGCCGCCGCCCTGTGCGTTTCCGGGGACGTGTTGGTGTAACGGAACGACCCCGTGTCGGTCATCATCCCGGCATACAAAAGCAGCGCGCTGTCATTATCGAAAGGAACGTTCATTTTCTTGTAAAGACGGTAAACCATTTCGCTGGCTGACGAACTGGCCGGGTCGACCCAATTCACGCTGCCGAAGTTGACGTTACTGATGTGATGGTCTATATTCAACACGCTCCGCGCTCCGGAAGCCGCTTCGCCGGCTTTGCCGCACCGCTTCAAGTCCGAACAATCCAGCGCCGTAAAACAGTCGAATTTCCCGGCCGGGCGGCGCTGCGTGATCAATATGCCGGATGTCCCGGGAAGGAAAGAATAAACCTGCGGCACCGGGTCGTCGTTAATGACCACCGCTTTCTTCCCCAGCTTCTCCACCAGGCGGCAGAACGCCAGTGCCGACCCGACGGCATCCCCTTCCATATTGACATGCATAGTGACCAGGAATGTGCCGTTATCCCGGATACATTTAACCGCTTTTTTCATCATCTTCACGCCCTTTCAATTCATTCAAGATCTCTTCGATATGCATACTGTATTCGCTGGAACGGTCCTCCTTGAAAACCATATCCGGGCTGAAACGCAGTTTGATCCTTTCGGAAACCAGCTTGCGGACAAAACCCAGCGCCGAATCCAACGCTTCCGCGGTCTTTTTTCTTACCTCATCCGCCCCTAAAACGCTGAAAAAGATCTTGGCGAAGCGCAGATCATCGGTAAGCTCCACCCTGGTGATGGTTACGAAACCCAGCCTCGGGTCTTTTAATTCATCGTGTATTATACTGCTCACTTCTTTCTTTATCTCCTGGGCTACTTTCTCGCACCTTTTCATTTCGATTTACTCCTTTCACTCCGCTGTCCCTGTTGTGAAACCCCGGCGCTGCCGGTACGCGTGCTCTTGCGTATGATCCCGCGCGCCAGCTCCAATTCATCATGTTTGTTATGCACTTCGCCGTTAAGCCTGGCCTCGAGCACGGCGGAGAATATACGCCGGTAAAGCGGCCCCGGCCCGCAGCCGAGTTGGTGGATATCCCGGCCGTTTATATGTATCGGCATCCCGTTGTAGAGGCACAGGAAATCCTCGATGTTCTTTCTAAACGGCTTATTCCCGTGTTTAACGCTCAAGAAAAGTATCGCTTCGTAACTTAACGGTTCCAGTATCGAATATATCTCCGACGGCCTGCCGGCTGCGGAGTGAAGTTTATCCAGTTGCGCTTTATTCATCTGTTTTACGGAAAGCACTCTTTTTTCATCACCCCTGCGCAGCCCGAATTTACGACAGAACTCCACGGATTGCGCGGCCGTCAAACCATCCAACAGCGCCATCAGATAAACCACCCATATCTCCGGGCGCCTGCGGTGCGGGAGCCTGCGGACGAACCATTCCGCCCTGGCCGGCACCTTCCCGAACAACCCGCGTTCTTGACTTCCCAGGGAAATACGCGGATGCAGAAAATCCATCCCGGCCGACCGCTGAAGCCTGGACAACGGCTTATACGGGCTGCGTTCTTTCAAGATCAGGAGAAGTTCGTCACGCAGCCTGTGCGGATGCACGGCGTTGAGCATCCCGGAGCGCGCCGCATTCTTCAGAAGAGCTAACGTCGCCGGTTCGATCCTGAAACCATACCGCTGTTCAAAGCGGGCCGCCCTTAGGATGCGCGTCGGGTCGTCGATAAAACTCGCGTTGTGCAACACGCGTATCTTCCCCCCGCGCAGATCCTGCCTGCCCCCGAAAGAATCCACCAGTTGCCCGAAATCTACGCCGTTTATACTGACGGCCATGGCATTGATCGTAAAATCCCTGCGATATAGGTCACCTTCGAGAGTCCCGGGTTTGACCACCGGCAAAGAGGCCGGCACCGGATAAGTCTCTGTCCTCGCCGTAGCCACGTCTATCTTAATCCCCTGAGAAACGATAGCGGCCGTCCCGAACCGGCGGTGCTGCACCATCTCCGCGTTGAGCGAAGCCGCCAGTCTTTGCGCGGTCTTTATGCCGTCCCCCTCGACCACAAAATCGAGGTCGAAATTATCCGCTTTCAGCAACAGGTCGCGCACGCATCCGCCCACCAGGAATATCCGGCCGCCGCTCTCCTCGGCCGCCGCAGCCGCGAGGCCGGCCACATCCCGGACATCCTCCGGCAATTTCAACAGAAGCCGGTCAATCTTCATATTTCACCCTCCCCGGTCTAATACATTGTTACAAAAGTTTTCTTAGTATTTGAAGATCGAAAGCCGAGATTTGCCCCCTGCACTACTCACTCCGTCCTTCGACGAAGTTTACCCTGAGCGGATTAGACTTTGCTTACCATTAAAACTTGTCGAAGGGCTTAAGGACACACACCTGAACTAAATTGAATATGTTCGTTCGAAGCAGGGCAAGCGTCCGCCTGCGGCGGACTCTGTGCGCTGCGTATATAAAGAATTAATGTAACAGCGCACTACGGCCTGGGATGAAACATTCTATGCACAGATTTCAGCCTGTCTTTATTAATATGCGTGTATATTTGCGTCGTGGAAATATTGGAATGCCCAAGCATTTCCTGCACGGAACGCAGGTCGGCCCCGTGTTCAAGAAGATGCGTGGCAAAAGAATGCCTCAGCAAATGCGGCTTGATCTTCTTTTTTATCCCGGCTTTCAAAGCGTAACTCTTGATCATCTTCCAGACCGACTGCCTGGAAAGGCGCCTCCCCAGCCTGCTGACAAAAATATAATCGCTCTGTTTCTTGCCCAGCAGTTTCGCGCGGCTTTTTGCCATATAAATCTTGACGCTCTCGACGGCTTTACTGCCGAGCGGCACGACTCTTTCCTTGTCCCCCTTGCCGATACAACGCAAGAAACCCACTTCCATATTTATCGCGCCGGCCTTCAGGTTCACAGCTTCGGATACGCGCATACCGGTAGCGTAAAGCGCCTCCAATATCGCCCTGTCGCGGATACCGCGCGCCCTGCGCAGATCAGGCTGGGCGATCAAGGCTTCCACTTCAGCCACGGAAAGCGTATCCGGTATCTTTTTCCATAACTTAGGCGTCTCAACCAGCCTGGCAGGATCTTCCTTGAGCACCCTCTCCCGCACCAGGAAGCGGTAAAACATCCTTATCGCCGCCAACCGCCTGGCGATGGAATTAGAAGAGATCCCCCGCGTTCTCTGCGCAGACATAAATCCGACGATATCGTTCCTGGTGATCCCGGACAAAAAGCCGGCGGAACCGGCGGAAAGGAACTCCGCGTATTCCTTTAGGTCCCCGCGGTAAGCGGAAAGCGTATTCAAAGACAAGCCCCGCTCCACCGAGAGATAATTCAAAAAGGCTTCAACCAATTCTTTCATATCGCGGTTTTCCCGCCGGCGGGAAAATATCAGGGCCGGCGTAAAAAAGGATTATTCTTTGTTTCCTCGCAGATGGTAGTGCTTTCACCGTGCCCGGGATAAACCAGAGTGTCCCCGGGAAGCTCCAGGATACGCTCGCGCAGAGACGCCAATAAAGAACGCTCATCGCCTCCCGGCAGGTCGCTTCTGCCGATAGCGCCGCGAAAAAGGCTGTCCCCGCTGAAGAGCGCCCGGAGGCCGTTCCTCTCGCAAAAAAGAGCTATGCCCCCCGGAGTATGACCCGGCAGATGTATCACGCGCATTTCCACTCCGCCGGCGGTGATAACCTGATCATCTTCCAATTCCCGTATTTCGGCGGTGACACTGTAAGAGACCCCCAATGCCGTGGACATATTCAGTTCCGGCTTAAGCAAGAACACCCTGTCCAGCATATGCACGTACACCGGCAAGCCTAACTCATTATCACAGCCTATATGGTCGGCGTGGCCGTGCGTATTAATAACGCATTCCGCTTTCAGTCGATTCTTTTCCAGGATGCGTTTTATTTCAACAAGATCCGCTCCCGGGTCTATGATAACGGCTTTACCGCCCGGTTCGGAAGCCACGATATAACAATTAACCTCCAACTCGCCCACGATAACCCGTTCAATCAACATGCCGATCCCCTGGTGCCGTCGGAATGATCTTGCCGAAATACGCCGATATCTCTTTCTTCAATGTTTCCGCCGGTTGCCTGAAACTTTCCGCCCTGCGGCCATAGACATCCGCTTCTATATCTCCGCGCAGTTTCAAAAGTTTATTTATATAACCTTCAGGGCCGCTGCCGGCGACGCTCCCCGCGAGTTGGACGCAAACACGCAGGCTCTTTACCGCTTCATCCAGACAATACAACTGCCGCTTGCGATTGCCTCCGGCGGAAAGCTCGAAAAGTAACTCGTCATACCAACTGCCCCAATAAAGCAGGTTTTGCCGGTAAGAATCGGCCGGGGTAAGTCCGGACGCGGGATAATCTTCAGGTGCCAACACCATCTCCACCGTCTGCTCCTTGTCCTTCTTACTTTTACGCGTGAATTTCCGGGAAAAAGACTCGCATCCGGCCGACACGAACAAAGCCGCCGCCAGAACGAATACAATTACGTAATTGATTGAACGCATTAATTCACCTCCGGTAAATAATATTATACGCGGTACGAAACACGGGACACGAGAGACAGGAAAAGAACTTTTTCGTCCTTCGTGCCTCATGCTTCGTGCTTCCATCTTTGTCGTCCTTCATGCTTCATGCCTCATCCTTCGTAACTATGGTCTATGGACTGCTTCCCGACAATCCCCAGGAACTCTTTCTCGTCGATGACCCGCACCCCGAGTTCACCGGCTTTCTCATATTTAGAGCCCGGTTTCTCTCCGGCCACAAGCAGTGAAGTTTTTTTGCCGACCACGGAAGAGACCCTGCCTCCCTGCTTAAGTACCAGTTCTTCAGCGTCCGCTCTCTCCATAGATGAAAGATGCCCGGTAAAAACCACGGTCTTTCCGAAAAAGAAAGAAACGGATTTTTCCGTAACAACGGGCGCGCCGCGAAAATTCACGCCGGCCTCTTTCAACCGCGAGAGCAGAGCAACCGTCTGCGGCTGCGCGAAATAAGCGGTGACCGCCGCCGATATCTCCGGCCCTATGTCAACGAGATGCTCAAGTTCCTCCTGCCGCGCCGCCGCCAGCTTTTCCATATCCCGGTAACGCGTTGCCAGGGTATAAGCGTTGCGTTCCCCCACATGCCGTATGCCCAGGCCGTATATCAGCCTCTCCAGGGAACGCGTTTTGCTTCTTTCTATAGCGGCCAGCAAATTGCCTATCTTCTTCTCTTTGAATGCCTCCAGTTGCGACAACCGTTCCTCATCCAGGGAATAAACGCCGGCGAAATCACGCACAAAACCAAGTTTGACCAACTGCGAAACCACCGCTTCCCCCATACCCTCTATATCCATTGCCGCGCGCGAGGCGAAATGCAGCAGGCCGCGCTCCAACTGCGCCGGACAGGAAGAATTAATACACCTCAATGCCACTTCTTCGTCTTTCTCCCTGAACAATTTACCGCCGCAGGCCGGGCATTCTTCCGGGGGTAGGTAAGGCACCCTGCCTCTCTGCTCCACCACCTTCACGATCTTGGGGATCACGTCCCCGGCCCGCTCCACCAGCACGCGGTCGCCTTTCCGGATATCCAGGCGTTTGATCTCGTCGAAATTATGCAAAGTGGCGTTACGGATGACCACGCCGGCGCACGGGACCGGGGCAAGTTCGGCGGTCGGCGTGACCACGCCGGTCCTGCCCACATTAAAACCTATATTTAACACCTCGGTAGTCGCCTGCTTAGCGGGGAATTTATACGCCCTGGCCCAGCGCGGGCTTTTCGAAGTAGCGCCCAGATCATCCTGAAGCGAAAAAGAGTTTATTTTTACCACCACGCCGTCGATCTCATACGGCAGCGTATCCCGCTCTTTTTGCCAGCGCTCGCAAAAATCATTCACTTCGCGGATATCTTTACAAAGTCTGTTTTGCGGGTTGACCCTGACGCCCCATTTTTCGAATTCCCGCAAAAGCTCCCAATGCGTTTCCGGGCGTCCGGACGCGATCTCCCCCACTGAATGCGCGAAGAAATTCAACCTGCGCGCGGCGACTAAAGCACTATCCAGCAGTTTCAACGAACCGGCGGCGGCGTTACGCGGATTGGCGAACACCTGTCCGTTCTCGGCCGCTCCGCTATTCAGAACTTCCAGGTCTTTTTTATCCATATATATTTCGCCGCGCACTTCCACCAAAGCGGGAAATTTACTGCCGCGCAGGCGTAAAGGAATAGCGCGAATGGTCCTGACATTGGCGGTGACATTATCTCCGGACTCTCCGTCGCCGCGGGTGGAGGCGCTGGTCAATATCCCCTGTTCGTAAGTAAGATCTATACTCACCCCGTCGATCTTCAACTCGGCCATCAATCCGGGATGCGACCGGACCTTAAGCGACTCGGACGTCTTCTCGTACCACGCGGACAATTCCTCAAGGGAATAAGTATTATCCAGCGAGATCATCTTCACGCGGTGCTTGACGCCGATGAACCCCGGGGAAATTCCTCCGCCGACCCTTGCCGTGGGAGAATCCGCGGAGCGCAGTTCCGGATGCCTCTCCTCCAGTTCCTTCAAACGCGACATCAGATCATCGTATTCCTTGTCGGAAACCTTCGGATCCGTCAGGATATAATATCTATAGTCATGCTCACGGATCTTTTCCCTGAGCCGCTCTATCTCTTTTTTAGCCGAAGCGCCAGCCGTCATTTTACCGCGAACCCCGTTAAATTTTCTATAATATCCGACCAGATACACTCCGCGCCGGTAATCGCCCCTAAGAAATCATCCGCGATCCTGCGCAAAAAAGAATGCAACACGGCTTCCTCCGCCTCTGCGGCGAGTTCCACCCGGCCGTCCGGCAGGTTCCTTACCCAGCCGTTAACGCCGGCTTTAACCGCCAGCATACGGCAATGGAAGCGCAGGCCCACTCCCTGGACCCTTCCGCTATAATAAACCTGAACTTTTTTCTTCATAATATCAACCCGGAGTTTAATTATAGCACGATAATTATCCGATGAAAAACAAAAGAAACAGTTGGAAAGAGGCTGTCCCGGAAAGAAAAACACCCGGTCAGGAAAGAAGGAACAAAACGCTTTTAAGGCTTGCCCCGGCGCGATACGTAAAAGCCGCGATACATTCACGGATTCTAAATGAAGTTCCCCGACTAATCCTTCGACAAAGTTTCCCCTGAGCGTATCGAAGGGCGGGGGGCTCTGCTACTTGAGTGAAATTCCTCCGAAGCAGTCACCTGCTTTACGCGGCGATACCTTTCCGTTGTTCATCCTACGCATTTATCCCCAGGTTTGAAAGCCTGAGGTTTCCTGCGTAGGAGAATTCAAAAACTGGAATATTGTTATTCTTGAGCCCAATCCGCCTATTGACCAATATGTTATGGAAAATATAGCGTTCAGGCGGAGTCTTCGCTGGACATACAGGAGAGATTACGTTCTATAAAACCGATAAGCTTTTCCTGGGCGCCGCAGGAAAGATTGCAAAACTCCACGCCCATCCCCGGGAATATATTCTTCTGGACCTGCTTATCCGGCAGCCAGACCACCTTAGCCTCCAACTCCAGATCTTCCTGCTTCGGAGGCAATTTAAGCTTAAGCACCACAGTATCCCCCAGTTTGAGCTTATCGATACCGTAAACATAGGCTCCCACGGCGCTGAGATTCAATATATCCACCTTCACGCTGTTGCCGGAATATTTATCTTTCAGCTCTACCTTTATGTCCAACGGCAGGCGCTTGAACCGCCTGCGCAGCTGCATCTTCCTGATCTTTTCTATTATCCTGTCTTCGCGGAAACTGTTCTCCGCCAGCTCGATAGAAGCATACATCTCTATTGTCCTGTCCAGCCCGGCAACGGAAAACACGTTCTTTAAATGCGCCGGAATAGCTGCGAAACGCATCCTTCCGTTACTGTTCACCGCCTCTTTGTAAGCGATGACGATAACCGAGATCCCCATATAATCCACGGACTCCACTTCCTCGAAGTTACAGAGTATATCGGTATACCCGTCACGCAGGCACTGACCGACGGTTTCTATGAAATTGGCGGAATTCACATCGATCTTGCCGACCAGATCCATAAAGATTATGCCGTTCTTAAGGCCAACGCGGATATCCATATTTATCTCCCGGATGTCGACAAGCTATTTTGTATTTTCAGGAAATATATTTTACCGGGCGGACGTCGGCACCGCATATCGCTGCCGCTCACTTCAATTATAACACAAAAACGCTCTTTTCACCGTTTCCCGTGTATGAAAAATTCCGCGTCGGCGACAGCCAGTTCGGTTTTCTCGCGGTTGAAGATCACGACCTTTAAAGCAACGATATTCTTCTTCACCCGGGTTATTCTCGCTTCCGCGAAAATATCCCCCAGCGCCTGTTTCAGGAATTTAATGGTGAATTTAACGGTAAGAAACCCCTGCTTGGAATACCGCAGCAGCAGCGCGTTGGCGGCCGCGGTATCGGCAAGCGTAACGATCGCCCCACCATGCAGGCTGCCGTGCGGATTGGTGAACGTCCGGCAAAAAGGGAGCTTAAGCAACGCCCGGCCGTCCTCCCGCTCCAAGACCTGGATACCCAATAACCTCTCGAATTCCGCCTGCACCCTTTTTTCCATATTCATAAAAAATAATTGAAGACGCTGTTGCTAACTAACTGCAAATGTTTTGGTTATGAAACAAATACTCAGGACTACAGATAAAAGCACAAGAAATTGTTACATAACTGATTGTTGTTGAGGATGTTACCAACAGCGTCTTGCTCAATTCCGCGATACCTTTCCGTTCACCATGCGCATTCATCCCGTGGTCTTCTGCATAGGAGAATAAAAAATCCTGAGGCATCCAAGGACTGGCTAAAAACATTGCGCCCAGCAGGAATCGAACCTGCAACATCCAGCTCCGAAGGCTAGCGCTCTATCCAGTTGAGCTATGGGCGCTCATATATATTCTTATTAGAAGATGTCTCGCCGCCCGATATTTTTGCGGCGGACGCTAACAACTCAATCAGAAAGCCAAATTATCAATGGCGGGCGCGGTATCAATGACTTACGAATTTACTATAGCACCAGCGTCGGAAAGTTGTTATTACACTTATTCCCACATTAGTCCATCTATTGCCATTTGCTTCCCGAAAGTTTCACTACATTGCAGTAGCGTAAAATCCCGGCCGCTATCAGATACAGCAATATACCCACTTTCCTATATTATTAGATAAGACACTATTAGAACTACAGATACAACTAAATTCTTTTATTAATCACCGAATTACCGTATTGTAAATACACTTGTATTGACAACCACGAGGAATTCATATTGACAATGTATATATAAAGTGTTATCTTTTAAATAGCTTATCTACCATGCGTAGAAGGAGTAACGGGGTCGCCAGAAATGACGTCCCCAGTTTTTTTATAGGCATCATGTTCCTTCTGCAATTTACTCTTTACATGTTCCGTTGTCACAGGATAAGCCGTCCATAATAAAACATAATGTTTCCTTTTTCGCAAGATAACCAAATATTCTTTTTCTTTAAGCCATAAACAAACACTCTTCTCCACTCCTTTTAATAGAGAGAGCAGGAATTTGCTTCAATCCTTCAACCCCTACCAGTGTAGCACCTGCCTGTATTTTATTCCATAACATATCTTTTTCAATGACAATATGCTTGCTAAAATCCTCAAAATGACTAACAGTCTGCTGAAAAAGTCCCAATTGCGTCATTCTGAGGCCGAAGGCCGAAGAATCTCCGACGGAGATGCGATCCTTCGCTTCGCTCAGGATGACGAAAATAGGGTTTTTCAGCAGACTGCTAAGTATATTTCCCCACAGAGTAATTATATTCACTGTTAAAGCAACAAGAGATATAGATAACTAAAGTACAGATATATATTTAGTTTTATGTTCGTTTGCCAAATTATTATTTCTTTTATCTATCATTCGCATTGACTTATAATTGTGTAGATAAATTCCGGTAAAACATCATTTGTCTTTCGTGCCGTTCCCAGAACCGATAACCCAGCACCCAGAACCAGTTACTTAATGAGGATCACACCGCCTCGGCAAGCGGGCCCAAAACCCGCAGCACTTCTTCCATCGCGGATTTATCTAAAGAAAGAATGCCTTTATCCGCTGTGCCTCTCACCGGAGAATTCACCTGTATTTTATCCGGCTTAATGCGCTCCGCGGCTTTTTTCAATTCCGCGATATCCTCTTTAGAATCGTTCAATCCGCGCGCAAGCATAACCTCCAGCCATATTTTTCCGGAATACTCTTTGCGGAACGCAACGAGAGCGTCTACTATCTCCGCAGCCTTCGTCCCCGGGGCCGGACGGTCTATTTTCTCAAAAACTTCCTGCTTCACAGCGTCCAGAGAAGGCACCACCAGATCAGCCAAAAGCAGTTCTTTGCGCACAGACGGCAGCACCATCAAAGAAGAATTGGTGATCACCGCCACCGGAAGCTGTACCAGTTTCTTAATTCCCGAAATAATCTCTCCCAGCTTAATATTCAGGGCCGGCTCCCCGGTGCCGGCGATCGTAACATAACTCAGTTTACCCGCGAGATCTTTATGTTCATCAAGCCATGCCCTCAAGACAGTCAGCACCTGCTCCGCTTCGACGTATTCTTTTCTTTCTCCGGTGCGCGTGGTAGTCCTGCCCGCCTGGCAATATACACAGTCAAAACTGCATACTTTACAAGGAGTCAGGTTAATGCCCAGGGACAATCCCAGCCTGCGGGAATTTATCGGACCGTAGATATAATTGTTTTTATCTGTCTGCATAGAAATATGTAATAACTATATTCCGGATTTTGCAATAGGATTCGAGGAAAATGGCCTAAATCTTTGTCAGGACAAGGCCCTGCGAGTAAAATCACCGCAGACGTACTCAAAGCAGTACGTTGAGGATGATTTTGCGAAGCAGAACGCAGTCATGGCAATGAGTTAGAGACATTTTACCGAATCCTATTGCAAATTCCGGGATAAAAAAACCCCCAGCATCCTTATAAGATCAACGTATCGCATAAGGCGGCCGGGGGAGCGTAATTACTTACTTTATCTCTATTACTGAATTCTGCGTGCCGAAAGAATTCGTTATTACCGTATTGTTGGCGGGATCGTTGAGCCAGCTGCCGTCCACGACAAATTTATACTCGTATTTGCCGGGCTTAAGCGGGATCTTGGCTGACCACGTACCTTTACTGTCCTTCTTGGCAGTGTGCTCCTTGATATCCCACTTGTTGAAATCACCTGCCAGGGCGACCTTCTTGGCTTTTGGTGCGTAGATCTTGAACTGTGTCGGCTTCGCTATAGCTTTTTTTACCATCTCACCCTCCTTTTGTAATTTCAATTTACACGAGTATGAAATAGATGTCAAGAATTTTTCACCCTGTTCCGCTACGGAACTCAATGTCCCGTCGAGAGTACGGTAAAAATAACGCGCCGCCGTTTACCGTATTGAAAAAAGATTAGACCACGGTAACGGCTACAGTAACTATTATATGAATTTCTGATAGTTGAGAATCGACATTAGATCATCCGTTTGCGGCGGACTCTGTGCGCTGTTTTAAAAACTTATTTAACAACGCACTATACCCGTATCGATTTTCGGACACGGTAACTTCCTCAAGCCGTAACTATAGCCGGTTGACGTTGTTCTTATTAGCATTTTCTCGTGTTTCATGCCTCGTCCTTCATGCTTCGTTTTTTATGCGCCCGCCACTGAAACACTGGCGAGACTACGTAACCGATAGACGATATTTGAACTCGGCATTCGGGAATCCCGCGCTCCGATCAAAATCAAGCCGCGGACTCAATAACGAAAGATCGTTATCCACTTGTGTCCCAATTATAGTGTCTTTGCCGACGGGATATAATTATGAAACGTGAATCTCGTTTTCGTCACTCTGAAGCCCGGAAGGCTGAAGAGTCTCGACGGACAGAGATTCTTCCCCTTCACTTCGTTCAGGATCAGAATGACGGAATTTAGACAGCAATGATCGTTATCAAACCGCGGTAATGATCAAGCCTCTTTTTCGCGCCAGCGCCAGAGACGCTTCCCTGTCGATAAAAAGCGTCTTGCCCGCTTCTATCGCCAGGCACCCCGCCCCGCAGCTCAGCAATGTTTTAACGGTCCCCATTCCCACGACAGGGATATCGAATCTAAGATCCTGTTTCGGCTTGCTTACTTTAACCACCGTAAAACCCCGGCCTGAGAGTTTACCGGCGCGGCGGATGAGATTATCCGTGCCTTCAAAAGCTTCTACCCCGACTATCGCCTTTGCTTTGACGGCCACCGTCTGCCCGATATCCAGCCCGGCCGCTTCTTTAGCCAGTTTAAATCCGAAGTCGATATCTTCCAATTGCCGGGCTGAAGGTTCCGGACCGCAAAGCAAGCCGCGCGCGGGCAGCATATCCTCCAGGAACAAAGTGGAATTAAGGAACCTGACCCCGCCGGACTTCTCCAGATGGCCGATCACCGCGGAAAATATAGTGTCCGCCCGGTTATCTTTAATGCCGCGAAGCAGTTCCCGCAGGCCGGCATCGCGCATAACTTCCGCGCTGAAAAGACGGCGCGGCTTGATCTGTCCGGCCATCACCGCCTCGGTTATTCCTTCCAGCCGCATTAATTCTCCCAGCCTGCCGAATTCGCTCAAACGCAACCAGAGCACTTTATCGGCGTAACGGCAGATGGAACGCGCGGCGTCGCCTTTAACGGCAAAAACTACCACCTCATAACCTTTTGCCCGCGCCGCCTGCGCGAAGATCAAAGGAAATCTTTTACTACCGGCTATCAAACCAAGTTTCGCCATATTTTATGCGGACTTTCTTTCGGGTTGAAACAGCAAGGATTGACTATCGACTGTCCGTTTACGTAGTTGCTGTGGCCTGTTTTCACAATTACGGAGCGTCCTTCGTCTTTCATCTCTCGTCCTTCGTAACTGTGGTCTATGGACTGCTTTTAGGATCCGGAATTGACCTGCTCGGCTGCTTCAGCGGAAGAACGGGCGATACGACAGGAGCGGGACACGCCCCGCTGCGAAGTCTTTATGAAATCTATCAGGTAGGCTGTTTCTTTAGAAAGGCTGTTCTCCGCTTCGAACTTTATCGCGGCTTTACGCAACGGCACCCCGGAATAAAAAATCTCCCGGTACGCCCTGTTTAATTCACCGATGGTTCCCCGGCCAATGCCGTTCCTGCGCAGGCCTATAAGATTAAGGCCGTAAACACGCGCCGGATGCCCGTCGCAGGTGGAATACGGGGGGATATCCTGGACTACCTTGGAACATCCGCCGAGGATCGACAATGTGCCGACGCGCACGAACTGATGCACCGCGGCCATTCCGCCGACTATACACCTGTCTCCCACGGTAACGTGCCCGGCGAGAGTGCCGTTGTTGGCGATCACGCAATTATTCCCCACGCGGCAATCGTGCGCCACATGGCAATAAGCCATAAGAAGATTGGCGTCGCCGATCACGGTTTTGCCGCCTTCTCCCGTGCCCGGGTTCAAAGTGCAATATTCCCTGATAACATTCCTATCACCTATGATCAGATAACTTTCCTCACCCTTGAACTTCAGGTCCTGCGGCCGGCTGCCGACGATGGCGCCGGTGAATATCTCGCAATCCCTGCCGATGGAAGTATTCCCGTCGATAACGCAATGCGCGCCTATTTTAGTGCCCGGCCCGATAGTAACATTATCGCCGATGACGACGCCCGGCCCGACATCTACCCCGTCTGCTATATTAGCTTTACCGGACACTATCGCCGTGCTGTGTATAGACATATATTCCCCATTTATTTAATTAATACGGTTATCGTAACCATTGCCGGAAGACGCTTTCTTATCCGAAAGCGAACATCAACGTGGCTTCCGCCACCACTTCTCCGCCCACATAAGCCTTGCCGAAGATCTGCCCGGTCCTGGATTTGATCTTCCCTGCCGTGACTTCCATAACCAGCCTGTCCCCGGGAACCACGACCTTACGGAATTTTGCGCCGTCTATAGTCAAAAAATACGCCAGTTTACCCTTATTTTCATCGCAGGAAAGCATCATCACTCCGCCGACCTGAGCCATCGCCTCCAGGATAAGCACGCCCGGCATTACCGGCTTACCCGGAAAATGCCCCTGAAAAAAAGCGTCATTGATCGTCACGTTCTTTATACCCACCACCCGCTTGCCTTCTTCCAGATATGTGATCCTGTCCACCAGCAAAAACGGGTAACGATGCGGCAACACTCCCATTATCGCCTGCACGTCCATTACCTTGCCTTCTCCGGAAGAAATATCCGTTCCGCCGGCGGCGCTTTTCTGTTTCTGCTGCAATATACTTTTTACCATCTTGGCGTTCAGCGAATGCCCGCTTTTGACGGCGATAATATGCGCCTTCAGCGGCTGGCCCAGCAGGCTGAAATCCCCGATAAGGTCCAGCACCTTATGCCTGACGAATTCATCGGGAAAACGCAGGCTGTTACCGATAACGCCTTTGGAACCTACTACAAGAGTGTTCTCGTATGTGGCACCTTTACCCATCCCCTGCTTCTTAAGGTCTTCAGCTTCCTCTTCCAGGCAGAAAGTCCTCGCGCCGGCTATACCGGAACGGAAAGACTGTTCGGTAACTTCCAAATCTATGAATTGAGCGGCCAGGAACTGATGATTGTAATTAAGCGTGTAGGAAACGCGGAATGTTTCCGAAGGCAAAGCGACCAGCGAAACCCCGGACTCATTAATATAAATGGGGTCTTTAAGCGCGTAATAGTCCCTCGGCTTGTCCTGTTCCCGCAAGCCGGCCTTATCCAGCGCCTCAAGGTATTCCAGCGCGCTGCCGTCCAAACCGGGGAGCTCTTCTCCGTCCAATTCCACGACAAGATTATCCACTCCCGAGGCCGACAAAGCCGCCATCAAATGCTCTACGGTATGAATGCCGGCGATGCCGCTGCTGATCGTGGTGCGCCGTCTGCTTTGGCTCTGAGGATACGCCGATACACAGTCCACGTTCGCCTTTATCGCCGGCCTCTGCGGCAGATCGGCCCTTACGAAAGAAATACCGCTGCCGGCGGCCGCCGGTTTAAGCGTAACGCTGACCTTATTACCGGTATGCAATCCTATGCCGCTAAGAGTAACCGCTTCTTTTATAGTCTTCTGTAAATCCATATTAGGCCCGTCCGCTATTTCAATTTAGACTGTAACTCTTCCACTTTTCTCTTCAATTCGGATACTGTTTCCATAAGTTTAGGCAGGTTTTGCACGCAGGCGTTTATTTTCCTGGCGGAGGCGTGTTCTCTTGCCGGATACCCTGAGACCATAGTATGGGGCGGCACGGACTTGGTCACTCCGGCCTGCGCCGCGACTACTGCCCCTTCTCCTATGGTAATATGCCCGACCATCCCTGCCTGGCCGGCGATGATGGCTCCGTCGCCTACCTTGGTGCTGCCGGAAATGCCTGCCTGCGCCACCACAAAGACATTACTGCCTATGGCGACATTATGCGCGATCTGCACGAGGTTATCTATTTTTGTCCCGCGGCCTATTGATGTCTTATCGAAACGGGCGCGGTCCACGGTCACGTTGGCGCCGATCTCCACGTCGTCCTCTATTATCACCGTCCCGGTCTGGGGTATTTTATGATGCGCGCCTTTGACGGTAACATAGCCGAAGCCGTCGGAGCCGATAACGCTGCCGCTGTGAATTATGACCCTATCTCCTATAACGACTTCTTCTCTTACCGTGACGTTCGGATAGATCAAACAGCCGTTCCCCACTCTGGCGCCGTAGCCGATATAAGAACCCGCGTAAATAACGGTATTATCCCCCACGGACGCGCCGTCCTCTATTACCGCGCACGCGCCCACCGAAACATTGCTCCCCAAAGAGGCCTTGCCGGATATCACGGCCGAAGGGTGCGCTCCCTGCTGATGGCGGACTTTTACCGCACCGAATAATTGCACCACTTGCGTGAACGCCAGTGAAGGATTCTCGGCCCTGATCAAAGCCTTATGTCCGGAAGAAACCTGAAGAGAAGTTATTACCGCCGAGGCGTTGGTCTTTTCCAGGAAGGGCGCGTATTTAGGATTCGCCAGGAACGTGATGTCCCCCGGGCGCGCCTCTTCGATACCGGAAAACCCGGTTATTTCCAGGTCAGGCGAACCGACGATCTCACCGCCGATCATCTCGGCGATCTCCTTTAGGGTTTTTCGCATAAATACTGAAAAAATCCGGCGGGATGGAATATATACCCCACCCCGCCGGAGATTTTATTTCTTTACTGTATTGCCTTTGTTAATGGCTTCGATGATCTTATTGGTTATTTCAAGGCTCTTGGTCTGATAAACAAGCACTCTGTCGTTAAAAATAAAGGTATACCCTTCCTTCTCGGCGTATTGTTTAACGGCACTTTCTATGTCCTTGAGGATCTCCTTCATTTTCTCATCCTGCTCTTTACGCAGGTCGGTCTGCTTCTGACGGTCGAATTCCTGCAGCGATTTCACTTTAGCTTCGATATCCGACTTCTTGGTCTCCTTCTCTTTGTCGCTGAGAAGGTTTATTTTCTCCTGAAGCTGTTTGACCTCGCTGACTTTCTTAGTCCTTTCGGCGTCATACGCGGCTTGCTTGTCTCCCAGCACCTTATCGTAATCCTTGGTCTTATAATATTCGTTGAACGTGCGGCTCAAGTCGATATACCCCAGTTTATCCGCGGCCGAAGCGCTTCCGGCGAGCATAGCCAACACGAAAAGTCCCCCGACAAAAACTGTTATCCCCTTTTTCATTTTGCTTCCTCCTTTTTTATCCTTTGATTGTTTTGTGGCAAGAATATTGCCAAATCGTTCTAGAATCCGTGGCTCATATTGAAATGGAACCTGCCGCCGCCTTTTGTATCTTCTCCCGAGGCTTTATTAAGCGGGATACCGTAATCAAGCATTATCGGGCCTATCGGCGTCTTGATGCGAAAACCTATACCCGTGCCCGACTTCAGGCCGCCGCTGCCCATATCCTTCGCTTTTTCCCAAACGTCGCCGATATCGTAGAAGAACGCCACGCGCAGGAAATTCATCAACGGATAAGTATATTCCGCGTTGGCCACCATCATCGCCTCGCCGCCCTTGGGATCGCCGTTGGAATAGATCGGGCCGATCTTGCGCCCTTTGTAACCGCGGATAGTATTGGCGCCGCCGGCGAAGAA
>JBAZGW010000013.1:0-25340 GCA_041652635.1 Candidatus Omnitrophota bacterium
ATTGTGAGTAAATAAGGGGGCTGATCTTGATCTGCGAAATAAGCAAGGATGTGTTCTGGGTAGGCGCCGTGGATTGGAGCGTAAGGCATTTTCATGGGCACACTTTCAATACCGGCAGCGGCACTACATATAATGCCTATCTTATACTGGGCGAGAAGATCACCCTTATAGACACGGTATTCGGTCCTTTCGCCGCGGAGTTGCTTGAACAAATATCCGGGATCGTGCCGCCGGAGAAAATAGATTATATTATCGCCAATCACGTGGAGACAGATCATTCCGGAGCCCTCCCCGAGATAATGCGCGCTGCCCCGCGCGCCAAACTGTTCGGCACCGCCAAATGCCGCGAGGGGCTCTACCGGCATTACTACGCAAGCTGGCCGTTTCAGACGGTCAAGACCGGGGATAAACTTTCTTTGGGCGGGAACAAAGCCGTTACTTTTATAGAAGCGCCTATGCTGCATTGGCCGGACAGCATGTTCACTTATCTCGATGACGGGCAGGTGTTATTTTCCAACGACGCTTTCGGGCAGCATCTGGCCCACAGTAAAAGGTTCGCCGATGAGATTGAATCCGGCATACTTATGCGGGAAGCGGCGAAATACTACGCCAATATCCTTTGGCCTTTAAGCCGCCTGGTCATCGGCAAGATCGCGGAATTGCGAAAAAGCGGTCTGCCGGTTTCTCTGATCGCGCCCAGCCACGGTATGATCTGGCGCAAGGATCCCGGTGTTATCGTGGAGAACTATGCCCGTTGGGCGCAGAACCGCCCGGCGGCAAAGGCCGTGCTTGTTTATGAGACAATGTGGGGAGGCACGGAGAAGATGGCCGGCGCAATTTATTCCGGCTTACTCGATGCCGGAGTTGAGACGGCGATGTTCGATATAAACCGCGCCGACCACAGCGAGATAATCGGGCAGATGCTTGAGGCAGGCGGGTATTTGTTCGGTTCCCCGACCCACGATAACGGAATGCTTCCGAATCTGGCAGGATTCATACATTTGTTGAAAGGATTAAGGCCGCAGAACCGCCTGGCCGCCGTTTTCGGCTCTTTCGGCTGGGCAGGAGGAGCGGTGAAGGAAATAGAAAAGATATTAAGTGAAAGCGGGCTTGCTCTTACTTGCGAAGGGATATCCGCTCAATACAGTCCTGATCCGAGGGATCTTGAGGCGTGCCGTAATTTCGGCAGGGAATTCGGCCGTAAGCTGATCGGCGCTTATAAATAGGAATGGAGGCTGTGAATGCCAAAATATCGTTGTACCGTATGCGGTTATATTTACGATCCGGAGCAGGGGGATTTTTCCGGGGGAATAAAACCCGGCACGGCGTTTGAAGATCTGCCGGATACCTGGGTCTGCCCGGAATGCGGCGTGGGCAAAGACATGTTTGAGAAAGTTTAACCGGAATTTGCGATAGGGATTCGGTAAAATGTCTCTCACTCTAGCGTAGAAACGCACACCGGCCTATCCGATAAGACCGGGTGCTTGCCATGACTGCGTTCTGTTCGTAATGGTTAGACTTCTCCCGCCGAAGGCGGGCTGTGCTCACCATCCTGAGCGAATAATAGTGAGTCGAAGGAAATCGTCCTCGACGTACTGCGCTGTTACATTAATTCTTTATATACGCAGCGCACAGAGCAATCGAAAATCGAAATTAGAAAAATAAATACCGGTTCAGATTGCGGTCAACTTTCTACTTTCGATTCTCAAGTATTAAAAACTTGTTTAACAATGTAGTAGTACTGCTTTGATGAGTACGCCTGCGGGGATTTTGCCCGCAGGCCTTGTCCTGGCAAAGATTTAGGACATTTTTCTCGGATCTTATCGCAAAATCCGGGTTTAACCGAAGCGTAGAATTCCCGAATGCCGCGTTTAAGACCGTCTTTCAGTAACGGTTACGATACCCGTATCGTCAGCCGTTATTCGGCTACGGCTTTAAAATGTTACCGCGGCCGTTGCCGAGATCCGATAAGGAGCGTTATTCTATGATGATCATCCCCGAAGATATCGGCGCGTTCTTTCTGAGGCAGAGTTTTGTCATCGCCTGTTCGATCGACGCCGGCGGTTATCCGCACGCGTCCTGTAAAGGGATCGTGGATATTATCGCTTCCAGGGGAGAAGTCTATTTGCTTGATCTTTACAGAAAGCGCACCTATGAAAATATCCTGCGTGACGGAAAACTCAGCGTTACCGCGGTTGAGGAACATGGGTTCAAAGGGTATTGTCTGAAAGGCGCGGCGGAAATAACCCCGAAGGAAAGGCTGCCGGAGGAAGTAGTAAGGTTGTGGGAAGACAAAATAGCAGCCAGGCTGACGCAGAGGCTGATAGGTAATCTTAACGGAAAGAAAGGTCATCCCGCGCATCCTGAGGCGCTGTTGCCCGCTCCTGAATATATGATAAAACTGTCCGTTTCGGAGATCGTCGATTTGACTCCCGGCGCTGATCTTTCGGCGGGGTCCGATAAGCTGTAAGAAGTGGATCATTGACAGAGAGGAGACGGAGATGAAGAAAATCAAGGTTTACAGTACGCCTACCTGTCCGTATTGCATTCGGCTGAAACAATTCTTGAAAGAAAACAATTTTATTTTCGAGGATATTGATGTTGCCGCCGACCGGACCGCAGCGGATGAAATAGTGCGCAGGACGGGCCAGATGGGGGTGCCGGTCATTGATATCGAAGGAGAACTCATCGTGGGTTTTGACCGTGAACGCATAAAACAGGCGCTGGGGATCTCGCTATAAACGAGGTGGATAAATGACGGAGGCGGATCTATTGATCATCGGCGGCGGGCCCGCCGGAGTAACGGCGGCTATCTACGCCGCCCGTAAAGGCCTGGATTTCCTGATGATAAGCCGCGATATCGGAGGCCAGGCGGCCTGGAGCGCCAAGATCGAGAATTATACCGGCTGTCAGGTGGTCAGCGGAGCGGATCTGACCACCCAGTTTGAAGAACACCTGAAGAAGTTCAATATCAGGCTCAGACAACCGGAGGCGGCATTGTCGCTCGCGCGGGAAGGCGGCAAGTTCGTTGTCCGGGGAGAAAAGGATACCTATCGCGCTCTTGCGGTCATCGCGGCCACAGGTAAACGTTCCCGCGAGCTTGGGGTCCCGGGTGAAAAAGAATTCCTCAACCGGGGGCTTACTTATTGCGCTGTTTGCGACGGGCCTTTATTCGCCGCTAAAGATGTCGCTGTGATAGGCGGAGGGAATTCGGCGCTGGATGCCGCCTTGCAAATGTCGCGTGTTGCTTCTAAGGTGTATGTGGTGGATCATTCGCGGGAGTTTTCGGCCGATAAGATCCTGCAGGACCGCCTGCGCGATCCCGGCAATGTCGAAGTCCTTAATAATACCTACGTGCGGGTGATCCACGGCGGCCGTTTTGTCGAGGGGATCCGCGTATCGCGCGGCGGGAAGGAAACGGATATCCCCGTTCAGGGCGTGTTTGTGGAGATAGGGTTGGTTCCTAACTCGGATTTTGCCGTTATCGCCGGCAGGAACGAGAAAAGGGAGATCCGGGTGAATTGTGCGAATGAGACCGATGTCCCCGGGTTATTTGCTGCCGGCGATGTCACCGATGTCCCGGAAAAACAGATCATTATCGCCGCTGGGGAAGGCGCTAAAGCCGCGCTTTCAGCAGCTAAGTACTTGATCTCATTATAGTTCAGTCTTTACGTAATTATTTATGGTTTCTATGCCGGGAAAATATTTGACAGAGGGGTATTTATTGGTTATACTCTACTATTATAATCAGGATTATAGTCATGAGAATAACATATAAAGGCGATTACGCGCTTAAGGCAATACTTGATCTGGCAATCCACTATGGAGACAAGCCTTTAAGTATTCAGCATCTGGCTGACAGGCTTGATATTCCTATCAAATTCCTTGAACAGGTGTTACTGGAATTGAAGAAAGGCGGTTTTGTGGAGAGTCGCAGAGGTAAAGTCGGCGGGTATCTGCTGGCAAAGCCGCCTGCGGAAATAACCCTGGGCCAGGTTGTGCGTTTCATCGCTTCACCGGTGGAACCGATCGCCTGCGTGGAAGACGGATATAAAGGATGTCGGGATCTGTATAAATGCGTGTTCAGGGATGTCTGGCAGCGGGTTTCCGAAGCCACATTACGAATAGTGGACAGCGTTACTTTCGCGGATTTGATGGAGAATATCAAGCAGAAAGATAACGGTCAGCTCGCTTATCAAATATAAAGGAGGATCGCATGAAACAGAAAGTTGAAGCGGCTTTGGAAAAGATCAGGCCTATGCTCGCGGCCGACGGAGGGAACGTTGAACTGGTGGAAGTGACCGAAGACGGGGTCGTGAGAGTCAAACTGACAGGCAGCTGCGGATGCTGCGCGATGAGCCAGTTTACTTTGAAAATGGGAATAGAACGCATACTGAAGCAGGAAGTTCCGGAAGTAAAAGAAGTAGTCTCCGTTTAAACAAAAGTGACGGGACGGTATGGGCGCGGACTTAAACCGCGCGGCGCACAAAGCGAGGGGAAATGAAGACTATAAAAGAGATCAACGAGAAGATCAGGAAGGGCGATGCCGTAGTCGTTACCGCAGAAGAGATCATAGACCTGGTGGAGAAAAAAGGTGTCAAGAAAGCCGCCAGGGAAGTCGATGTCGTCACTACCGCTACTTTCGGGCCGATGTGTTCCAGCGGGGTTTATTTTAATATCGGGCATTCAAAACCGAGGATCAAGCTTGGCGGCGGCAGTTGCACGGTCAACGATGTCCCGGTTTATGCCGGATTCGGGGCCGTGGACGTTTTTCTCGGGGCCACAGCCGTTCCCGACGACGACCCGCGCAATAAAGTGTTCCCCGGCGAGTTCAAGTACGGAGGAGCGCACGTGATCCAGGATCTTGCCGGCGGCAAGGATGTCCGCTTGGAATGCGGCGCTTACGGTACCGATTGTTACCCCAGGAAGAAGCTGGAGACTTTGTTGAATATCAAGGACCTGAATGAAGCGGTCCTTTTCAATATGCGTAATTGTTACCAGAATTATAACGTGGCGGTCAATCTTTCCGATAAAACTATTTTTACGTATATGGGTATGCTCAAGCCTAAGCTCGGCAATGCCAATTATTCCTCGGCCGGGCAATTTTCCCCGTTGTTGAAAGACCCTTATTACCGCACCATCGGAATAGGCACCCGTATTTTTCTCGGCGGAGGCATAGGCTATGTGGCTTGGCAGGGGACACAGCATAATCCCTGCGTGAGCCGCGGTAAGAACGGAATACCTTTAAGCGGCGCCGGGACCCTGGCGGTCATCGGCGACCTGAAACAGATGAGCGCGGAATGGCTTATCGGCACGAGTATGGCCGGGTACGGCGTCACACTTTCCGTGGGGATCGGCGTGCCGATCCCGGTCCTCGATGAGGAAGTCGTCAAGAGGGCCGCGGTCACGGACGCCTGTATATACGCTCAGGTTGTGGATTACAGCCGCGATTACCCGCAAAGGAATCCCCGCGTCATCGCGGAAGTCAGCTATGCCGAATTACGTTCCGGCAGGATCAAACTGCGGGGCAAAAACGTTCCGACAGGCAGTCTTTCCAGCTACGCCAGGGCGCGCAAAATAGCATGTATACTGAAAAGCTGGATAGGAAAAGGAGAATTTTTCCTTACCGAACCTTCGGCCGCGCTTCCGGGGGCCGAGAGCGGGTATAAGGTCAAGGTCCTTAATGAAAGGCTTTATAAAAAAGAGTAAGGCAAGGAGTAAGAAGATGATTTCCAGAAAAGTCGTCCTGCATTTTCCGCAGAAACTGGTAGAACAGCCGATAGTTTTTAAACTGGTCAAGGATTACGGGCTGAATTTCAATATCCTGAAGGCCTACGTCACACCCGATGAAGAGGGGTTGATGGTGTTGGAATTGAGCGGAGAAGAGGCCGCGTTCGAGAAAGGCCTGCATTATTTGAAATCATGCGGGGTAAAAATACAGCCTTTGAGCCAGGATGTGGTCAGGAACGAGAAAAAGTGCACTGATTGCGGGGTCTGCGTGCCTCTATGCCCGGCAGGGGCTTTATTACCGGACGCAAAGAGCAAACGGATCATTTTTACAGAAGATAAATGTATAGCCTGTGGGGTTTGCGTAAGGATCTGCCCTTTTAAGGCTATGGAAGTGCATTTTTAATCGGAGCGCGGAATTCCAGAATGCCGAGTGTTCATATCGTCTATCGGCTACGATGCTCTCTTTTTATTCTCGCAAGCTTTAGTGGCGGACAAAGTCTCGCCAACGTCTTAGTGGCGGACGTATCGTCAATCGTCATTCGAAGACGGCTTTAGGACGTTACCGTAACCGAAAACCGATACGGGCCTCGTAACCTTGGCCGTTACCGAAGTTTAAAACTCCCGGAGTGGATGAATGACCCAGGAAAAGATCGTCGCGTTACTTAGAGACCGTGAACAATTCGTGCGGGAGGAGGAGCTTACCGTTAAACTTGGGATCAGCGCCGAGGAATTATGGGAGCAGGTGCGCCGGTTGCGCGACAACGGTTACGGGATAGAGACCGTGCCGCATCTGGGGTATAAAATGATCTTTATCCCGGATTGTTTACGTCCCGCGGAGATAGAAAAGAACCTGGCGACGGTGAAGATCGGCAGGCGTGTGGTTTATTCCGATAAAACCTCCTCGACTATGGATGATGCCGTGCGCTTGGCGGCTGAAGGAGCGCAAGAGGGGACGGTAGCGATAGCCGAGAGCCAGTCCTCCGGACGCGGCAGGGCGGGCAGAAGCTGGTTTTCTCCTTCCCGCAAAGGTATTTATTTATCTTTGCTTCTGCGTCCGCAATCTCCTCCCGCGAAATTAGCGCTGCTTAATTTGTTGGCGGCGGTGGCCGTTTCGGAAGCCGTAAGGAACGTTACCGGAGTAGTTGCCGAGATAAAATGGCCCAACGATATTTTGTTGGGCGGCAGGAAAGCCGGCGGCATACTTACGGAAGCCGGCGGCGGAGGAGGGACGCTTTCTTACGTGGTGGTCGGCGTGGGGCTGAATGTGAATAATGAGCCGCAGGAATTATTGCCCGGGACCGCGGCGATCAAAGAGCTCTCCGGCGTGAAAATAGACCGGGTATCATTGCTTCAGGAGATATTTTTCAGGATAGAAAAGTATTATTTTGAGTTTTGCCGCGGCGATTACGCGTTGATAATAGAGAAATGGCGCGGGCTTAATGCTACCCTCGGCAGGAGAGTGAAAGTTATTCTTTCCGCGAGGGTGATCGAAGGAGAGGCAATGGATATAGAAGATGACGGCGGGTTACTGGTCAGGCGCGATTCCGGGTTGGTGGAGAAAGTGATGTCCGGGGATGTTATCCATTGCGGAGTTCCGCAGCGCGGGTAGTTTTTTAATCGATACGGGGGGGCGTAAAAAAGCATTACGCGGATAGAGATGAAACTTACCGGAAAACAAAAAATCCTGCTGTTGCTTGTTTCTGCCGCGGCGATAGTATTGCCGGCGCTTTTTTGGGTAAACTTTTCTAATTTGACTGGAGCTAAAACGGCAATAGGCGCGGCTCCGGTGGTTCCGGATGATCCTATCCGGCAATATGTGGGAGAGAAGATCAAGTATCAGGTGAAACTCGGGATATTCCCGGTGGGTGAGGCGGAATTTAAACATGAGAGTATTACTGAATTGTTCGGAACCGCGGTCCATTTGGTGAGTTTCCGCACCAGCCTCGCCCGTTTTAAAGATAACGAGATCATTTATTGTCTGCCGGGCAATCTGTTGCCGGTACGCGTGGAAAGAACGATAGAATTCTGGCCCAAAAAGGAAAAAATAGTGGAGGAATACGACCAGACCGGGTTTTCGCTGAAAATAACCAGGCAAGAAGGGGATAGGAGCGCGGAACAGATCATCAAACGCGATACGGTAATACATAACGCCATCTTATTACCGTATTATGTAAGGACGGTCCGGGATTTAAAAGAAGGATGGCGGATGGACGTTCAGCTCCCCACGCAAAGGTTTGTCGTCTCGTTGGCCTCGCTGGAAGATGTCAAGGTCCCGGCAGGGACGTTCAGGGCTTATCATTTCATAAGCGATCCGCAGAAGTTCGAGATATGGATATCGGCCGACGAAAAAAGGATCCCGTTAAAGTTAAAAGGGACATCCGCGGCCGGCTACACGCTGCTTTTGACGGATTATAGCCTGTAGAACCGGATAGATACGGACGGCGGCCCGCATGGCACCCGCGGGGGCCTTTTCTCTCCGCCGCACTTTTGAAAAAGAAGATTGTCCTGAGAATAAAGATACGTTATAATCATACAAAACAACCAGCCGAAATAAAGCCGCCCGGCAGTGTATTTAAAATTATTTTTCGTCTTCCCCGGTTCGCGAACACTCCAGAATAGTCGGCGGTTATGCAGGGAGATGCGGCCGCCGGCAGGGGACAATAAGAAAGGCATCGGATCGACATGGTACCCGTAAGGAACGCCGTGAATATCGGTAAGAAAATACAGGAATTAAAGAAAAAGAATAACGCCGTGATCCTCGCGCATAATTATCAGTTTCCCGAGGTGCAGGATATCGCCGATTTTACCGGAGATTCCCTGGAGTTGAGCCGTATCGCCGCTAAAACCGAAGCGGACGTTATTGTTTTCTGCGGGGTCCATTTTATGGCGGAGACCGCTTCCATACTTTCGCCCGGCAAAAAAGTGATCATGCCGGATATTCAAGCCTCCTGCCCTATGGCGGGGATGCTCACGCGTGAAGAAATGCGGGAGTTGAAAGAAAAGCATCCCGGTGCCGTCTCCGTAGGATATGTGAACACTTCGGCCGCCGTCAAGGCGGAGCTCGACGTCTGTTGCACATCCACGAATGCGGTGAACGTCGTGAAGACGGTGGCGGAGGAAATGGAAAAAAGCGGCCGCCGGCCGGAAATAATATTTGTGCCGGATAAATATCTTGCTTCTTACGTCAGCGCGCAGACCGGGATAAAATTGATCGCTTGGGATGGTTTCTGCCCCACACATATAAAGATCAGGCCCGAAGATATAAAAAGGGAGAAGAAATTCCATCCCGGAGCGCTGGTGCTGGCGCATCCGGAATGCCTTCCTTCGGTCATCTCTCTCTCCGACGCGGCGTTATCGACCAGCGGTATGTCCAAATACGCCCGCGGTTCTGCGGCACGCGAATTCATCATCGGGACAGAGGTCGGGATCATTTACAGGTTGAAGAAAGATAATCCGGGTAAAGAGTTCTACCCGGCTTCCGAGGCGGCGGTCTGTCCCAATATGAAACGCACCACCCAGGAAAAAGTGCTTTGCGCGCTGGAGACATTGAAGGAAGAAGTGAAGGTCCCGCAGGATATTCGTAATCGCGCCCGCAGGGCGATTGACAGGATGCTGGCAACCAGTTGATCATTGATGAATATCCCGGCTATCTATGAAGATGATTTCCTGTCCGTGTTCGACAAACCCGCCGGTTTGCTCACTATTCCGGCTCCCGGCGGCAGGGAAAAAGACCTGACCGGCATATTGAACTCGCAAAACATAAAAGAAAGACTGCCTTTCCGTTTTCATCCCTGTCATCGTCTTGACCGTGAAACTTCCGGATTGATCATTTATGCCAAAGGGAAATCCACGCAGAAAAAGATAATGGATATGTTCCGCGACAGGATGGTGAAGAAAACGTATCTCGCCGTTCTGCACGGCTGCCCGGCAGAAGAAAGAGGAACGATCCGCGGCGGGATAGAAGGCAGGCCCGCCGTAACTTCCTATGAAGTGCTTTTTAGGCATCCCCCATTTACCGTGGTCAGGGCATACCCGGAAACAGGGCGTACCAATCAGTTGCGTATTCATTTTACCCGCATGGGTAATCCTATCGTCGGGGAGTCGCGTTTTATCTTCAGAAGGGATTTTGCCTTGAGAGCGAAAAGAGTGCTGCTGCATGCCTCGGAACTGGAATTCAGGCATCCCTATTCCGGGAAACAGCTTTCTTTACGCGCCCCGCTGCCGCAGGATATGCGTAATTTTTTCATGAAACACGGGGTTGATCCGGAACGGTTGGCAGCCGGAAGCCTCACTCGGCCTATGATTAATTAAACGCGCAGCGCGCCGATTTAAATATTGATTTATAAGCCCGTTTCAATATAATAACTGACATGATAAAATACGTGATACTTGGGGCGGTACAGGGGGTGACGGAATTCTTTCCTGTAAGCAGTTCAGCGCACTTGGTCATTTTTCAGAAAATACTGGGCATAGGTAACGGCGGGTTGGTTTTTCCGGTCGTTCTGCATCTGGGCACGCTTTTAGCCACTATCCTTTATTTTCGCCGGGATATCCTGAGAATGGCTTTTAACAAGAAACAACTGTTATTGACCGCGATAGTCACGATAATCACCGGTTTGATAGCTTTTCCGGCTAAAGGGCTTGTTGAAAAGATGTTCGTTTCCCCCAGGCTGGCGTCTTTGGCGCTGCTGGTTACCGGAGCGGCGCTTATTCTGACCGGGCGTTTGCGCGGAGCGGTAAAAAAAGATGTTTCGTTACCGGACGCGGCGGTAATGGGGGCCGCGCAGGGGGTTGCGGTGCTGCCGGGCATATCGCGGTCAGGGGTCACTATATCCGCCTTGCTCCTCAGGGGTATTGACAGGGAAACCTGTTTTAAATTTTCTTTTATTGCCGGAATACCGGCAGTAGCCGGAGCGGCGTTGCTGGACGCCGGGGATATTACAGCGGCCTGCGACGGATCGGGAGCTTTCTTGCTGGCCGGTTTCATAGCCAGTTTCACCTGCGGGTTGTTGACACTTGTATTGTTAAAGCGCGTGATCATTAAATCAGGGTTGCCTTATTTCGGGTATTACTGCCTTTTGGCCGCGGCAGCAACGTTTATTTTTATTAAATGAGCATATTAGTTTTGGGAACTGTAGCTTTGGATACGGTCAAGACTCCGCATGGATTGCGCAATTATATGCTGGGCGGTTCCGCCGTCCATTTCTCCATGTCCGCCCGGCTTTTTACGCACGTTGACCTGGTGGCGACCGTTGGTGAGGATTTCCCGGGTAAACACCTGGATTTCCTGGCAGGCAAGGGCATAAACCTGGATTCTCTGCTGAAGACCTCCGGAGTCACGTTCAAGTGGAGCGGTGAATATACGGGCGATATGAATACCGCTCTTACGTTGAAGACGGAACTGGGCGTGTTGTCGGAGTTCAACCCCGTAATAAAGAAAGATCAGCGCGGCATCCGCAATATTTTTCTCGCCAATGTGGACCCGGATATTCAGAACCGGCTCCTCGGCCATATGCATTCGGCGCGCCTGGTGGGGTTGGACAGCATGAATTACTGGATACATAATAAACGCAAGCCGCTGCTTAAGCTGCTTAAGAAGGTTGATATTTATGTGGCTAATGACCGCGAAGCCCGCGATCTTTCCGGGGAAGAGCATCTTTTAAAAGCCGCGAAGTCCCTGCATAAGATGGGGCCGCGGATCGTTCTTATCAAGAAGGGCGAACACGGCGTTATGCTTTACGGCGAAGGTTTGTTCTTTTCCCTGCCGGCTTATCCGGTGGAGAAGGTCGTGGACCCGACAGGCGCCGGTGATACTTTTGCCGGAGGTTTTATGGGATATCTCGCCGGGCGCGGCCATGCGGATAGGGCCGCCTTGAAGAAAGCCATTGTTTACGGCACGATCTCCGCTTCTTTCAATGTCGAAGGCTTCGGCCTCGAGCGCAGCGGTAAATTGACATTGGCCGACCTGCGGAAAAGATTGAGGCGTTTTAAAGAAATAAGCGCTTTTTGAGAGGAGCCTGTATTATGCTTGAAGAGAAGATTTTCAACGACTACAAAGAAGCGATGAAGAGCAAGAATAGTTTCAAGTCTTCAGTCCTCAGCTTCCTGCGGGCTGAATTCAAGAGTGTGGCGATGACAAGAAATAAGGACCTGCTGGATGATGTTGAGTGTATCGCGGTAATAAAGAAGCAGATCAAAAGACGGGAAGATTCTATCCAGCAGTTCCGGCAGGGTAACCGTCAGGATCTCGCCGATAAGGAAGCCCGGGAGAGCGAGATGCTGAAGGTTTACCTGCCGCCGCAGTTATCAGAGGCGGATCTGGCGCGTATCATAGACGAAACTATCGCTGCGGCAGGCGCCGCCGGCCTTAAGGATATGGGCAAGGTAATGAAGGAAGTGTCCGCTAAGGCCGGGGCTTCTGCTGACGCGCGCCTGGTCAGCGAAATGGTCAAAGCCCGGCTGTCGGCTTCGTAAAGGAGCGAGAAGGATGCGTGCTTCGTGCTTCATCCTTCGTCCTTCATAGCATTCCCAGCATTCTCGAAGCACCCCTTGTTGACTATTGTGATAAAACTGCTATAATCATACCGGTTTTGCAGCATATCGCCCTTAGCGGGCAATGGATCCTTGCCGTTTTATGCCGATGTAGCTCAGTTGGTAGAGCAGCGCTTTCGTAAAGCGCGGGCCGGTGGTTCAAATCCACTCATCGGCTCCATATTTATATATTTGTATGCCGTTATATGTCTGAATACGCCAAGGTATTGAAGAACCGTAATTTCTTCCTGCTCTGGCTCGGCCAGATCGTTTCCCAGCTGGGGGATCGGCTTGACCAGATGGCTTTGTTGGGGTTGATCTATCTAAAAGCTCCCGGTTCCCCCATGCAGATCGCCAAGATAATGTCTTTTACAATCCTGCCTGTCTTTATTATAGGGCCGCTGGCCGGGGGTTATGTAGACCGCTGGGATAAACGCCGGACTATGTATATCTGCGATTTCCTGCGCGCGGCTTTAGTGTTAAGTATCCCGCTTTTTTTCTTCCATACCGATAATTTCATGCCTTTGTATATCGTGATCTTCATTACTTTCAGTATCGGCAGGTTCTTTGTGCCTGCTAAAATGGCGATTTTGCCGGAACTGGTGGAAAAAAAACAGCTCTTGATGGCCAACACCCTCGCTAATATGACCGGCATGATCGCCGCGGTGGCCGGCTTCGGCATCAGCGGCCTGTTGGTGGAGTGGGTCGGGGCCAAGAGCGGTTTCTTCCTTGATTCGTTAAGCTTTACTTTCTCAGCCCTGCTGGTATTTTTTATTTCCGCGGGGATCCCCTGGAAGAGCCGGGAACACGCCGTATCACATCCGGTCAGGGAGATGGAGGAGATTTTCAAGAAAACGGTCCTGCAGGAATTGCAGGAGAGTTGGAAGTATGTCTTAAGCAACAAGCATATCCGGTTCACCGTAGGGCTTATCTTCACACTGTCATCGGCCTTGGGGGCGCTTTACGTTGTTATGATCGTCTTTGTGCAGAGAACCCTTCATTCGGCGACCAAGGACCTGGGCCTGCTCATCGTTTTTCTCGGTGCCGGGCTTTTTTGCGGTTCTGTCTGTTACGGCCGTTTCGGATCAAGGATATCCCATTATAGGGTGATCTTTTTTTCTCTGGCTGCCGCCGGGGTCATGCTGATAGTTTTTGCCTTTGCCCTGGAGAAATACCCGGTTTTCAACGTGGCCGCCGCGCTGGCGTTCCTGCTGGGCTTGAGCATTTCGCCGATCATGATCGCATCCAATACTATCATTCACCGGGTCAGCGACAGCCAGATGCGAGGCAAGGTTTTCAGCGCGTTGGAGATAATAATGCATCTTGGGTTCCTTACTTTTATGCTGTTAAGCAGTAAAATAGCGGAAAGACTGCCGGAAATATTCATCATCTACGTGATCGGCGGCCTGTTCGTTTTGATCGGGCTGGTGAACATCTTTTATAAGAGAATGGCCTCATGGTTAAGATAGAACATTATAAAGACGCTACGGAAGATATAAAGATCGCGGTCCCGCCTTTACCGCGGAAAGTGTTTATTCCTTTTTGTCAGCATTTAGGCAAGGCCTGCCTGCCGGAAGTTAAGCCGGGTGATAAGGTATTGACCGGACAGCGTATCGGCCGGCCCGGGGCTATGCCTTCGGCGGCTGTGCATTCTTCAGTGACCGGCACCGTGGCCGCCATTGAGGATTACGCGCATCCGGTGCTCGGGAAGTGCAGCGCGGCGGCGATAGAGGCGCAGGCTGCCGATTCCTTCGCTTTTCGGGCGCGGGACAGCCGGTCGGCAGATTCTTTGCCGCCGGAGGAATTGCTGGATATTATGCGCGACGCCGGATTAGTGGGGATGGGCGGCGCCGGGTTCCCGTCTTTCCTGAAGCTCAAACCGCCTGTGCCGGTGAATACGTTGATCGTCAACGGAGCGGAATGCGAACCGTATCTTACTTCCGATTACCGGTTGATGCTGGAAAAAACAGAAGAGATCATTCAAGGGGCGTTGTTATTGGCGCGCATACTGGGCGCCGGGGATATTTGTGTGGCCGTTGAAGATAATAAGCCGCAAGCCATTTCGTTATTTCAGGCAAAGGCCGGCGGAAGGGTGCGCGTGAAGAAACTTAGATCGTTTTATCCCCAGGGAGGGGAAAAGCAGTTGATCAAAAGTGTGTTGGGCAGGGAAGTCCCGCGCGGCAAATTACCGTTTGAGACGGGGGCGGTGGTGCATAATGTGGCTACGGTATTCGCCGCTTATGAAGCTGTTTATCTGGGGAAGCCTCTTTATGAGCGCGTGGTCACGGTAAGCGGGGATTGTTTATCTACTCCCGCCAATCTGCTGGTGAGGGTGGGGACTCCTATCAGTGAGTTGTTCTCTTTTTGCGGTCCGTTTAAAGAAGAACCGCGAAAAATAATAATCGGCGGCCCGATGATGGGCATAACCCAGGCCGGCATGGATGTTCCGGTAACCAAGACCACCAGCGGCGTGCTTGTTTTTGGGGAAAGAAGCGGCGCTATCCTTAATGAAAGCGCGTGTATCCGCTGCGGCAGGTGCGTGAGGGTATGTTCTTCCGGACTTCTTCCCTGTATGCTGGGATTGGCGGCGGAAAGAGGTATGTTGGATGCCGCAAAGCGGCACGGGCTGTCGGACTGCGTGGAATGCGGCGCGTGCGCCTATGTCTGCCCGGCTAACCGCCGGCTGGTCCAGTGTATTAAAAGAGCTAAAGCGGAGGCCGCCCGATGAAAGAGATCGTTCGTTACGCGTTCATACTGGGGCTTATCGCTTTGACGGCAGGCGGACTGTTGGCCGCGGTAAATTCCGTTACCGCTCCGCGTATCGCGGCGCAGGCGGATTTGGAGGAAGAAACGGCTTTAAAAGAATTGCAGCCGGAAGCGGTTTCTTTTCGTCCGGTGCGCAGAGGCGGGGAGATCTTTTTTTATAAGGCTTACGATTCGCGCGGAAAGTCACTCGGCACGTTGTTCAAAGCCGCCGGCAAAGGCTATTCCGGAATGATAGAGACCATGGTTTGTATGGATGAGCGGGGAACGGTGAAGGCGATCAGGGTGTTGAATCAGAACGAGACTCCCGGCCTGGGCAGCCGAGTGGCCGAAAAGCCTTTTATCGAGCGGTTCGGCGGAGTGTCCGCCGATAAACTTGCCGGCGTGCAGGCGATAACCGGAGCGACCATTTCTTCACGGGCGGTGATCTCTTCGGTCAGCTTAAAGGCGGCTGAAGTAAGGGAGGCTTTACGCGATGGAAAATAAGCTTATCGTTGCCGCGGCCCCTCATCTGCACGCGCGCGAATCAACGGCGCGGATAATGTGGAGCGTAAGTCTGTCTTTGCTTCCGGCGGGAGCGGCGGGGGTCTATTTTTTCGGTTATGCCGCGCTGGCGGTTATTATCGTTTCCATTGCCGCCGCCCTGGCCTCGGAATGGGTGCTGCAGAAATTGACGCGCAGGCAGACCACTTTATCCGACGGGAGCGCCTTCCTCACCGGGTTGCTGCTGGCGTATAATCTGCCGCCGGGAGTGCCGTTATGGATCCCGGCGATCGGAGCTGTTTTCGCGATCGCGGTGGGAAAGCAGGTCTTCGGAGGTTTGGGACAGAACATATTCAACCCGGCTTTAGCGGCAAGGGCGTTCCTTATGGCTTCTTGGCCGGCGTATATGACTTCTTTCCGCGCCCCGGGTTTTGACGCGGTAACTTCGGCGACCCCTTTATCGGCGTTAAAAGAAGGCCATCTGCAGCAGGTGTATTCTTACCTGGACCTGTTCATGGGGAATAAGGCCGGTTGTATAGGGGAAGTCTGCGTGGCCGGGTTGTTGGCAGGCGCGGTCTTCCTGTTATTAAGGGGATACATAACCTGGCATATCCCGGCGGCCTATTTGTTTACCGCCGGTATAATGCACTATATGTTCGGCCATCACGGTATGTTCAGCGGGGACTGGTTGTTTTATCTTCTTTCCGGCGGGCTGGTGCTTGGGGCGTTCTATATGGCGACCGATTATGTCACATCGCCGTTGACCGCCAAGGGACAGTTGATCTACGGCGCAGGGTGCGGGTTGCTTACCGTAGTGATAAGGTTGTGGGGAGGGTATCCGGAAGGCACCTGTTACGCTATCTTGATGATGAACGCCGCGGCGCCCCTGATAGACAGGTATAGCCGGCGGCGTATTTACGGCACGGGAAAAGCAAGATGAAGTTACCGGCTGAATTCTTAAAAGGTATAATAAGACAGAATCCTATTTTCGTTCTCGCCCTTGGCCTCTGCCCGGTCCTTGCGGTATCCACTTCGGTGAGTAACGCCCTCGGTATGGGCGCCGCGGCCACATTCGTGCTGGTGGGTTCGAATTGCATTATTTCCCTGATAAAGAATGTCGTGCCGGATAAGATCCGTATTCCCTGTTTTATCGTGGTCATAGCCACTTTCGTGACCATCGCCGAATTGGTGATGAGAGCTTACAGCCCCGCATTGAACAGGGCTTTGGGTATATACGTGCCGTTGATCGTGGTTAATTGTATGGTGCTCGGCCGCGCCGAAGCGTTCGCTTCCCGCCGGCCGTTTTTAGGTTCTTTGGCGGATGGCCTGGGAATGGGCGCCGGTTTTACTCTGGGGTTAGCGTTGATCTCTTCGATCAGGGAACTGCTGGGGGCCGGAAAATTGCTGGGATACACACTCTTTCCCGGCTTTAAACCGGCGTTAATGATGGCTTTGCCGCCGGGAGCTCTGTTGGTTATAGGGATGATGCTGGGATTCTTCAACTTGCTTAAAGGGAGGAAAGAATGAACGTCGGGCAATTCCTGGCGATCTTTATCTCCAGCGTTTTCGTTTCCAATGTTATTCTCTCCCGTTTCCTGGGGCTCTGTTCTTTTATCGCCATATCCAAGGAAACCCGTCCGGCCCTGGCCATGAGTTCGGCCGTGCTTTTCGTCATCACTATGTCTTCCGCGATCACCTGGGTGATCTATCGTTACCTGCTTATTCCTTTCGACCTCGCGTATCTGCGCACGATCTCTTTCATTTTGGTGATAGCGGCGTTCGTGCAACTGGTGGAAATGGTTATCCGTAAGTTCATGCCGGCGCTTTACCGCGTGTTCGGGATATACCTGCCGTTGATCACCGTTAATTGCGCCGTATTGGGGGTCGCGGTCTTGAATTCAGACATGTTTTTCAGCAAAGGCAGGCCTTTGCCGGGGAGTTTCCAGCTTTCCATCTTTCAGGGTATCTGTGTCGGAATAGGATATGCTCTTGCGATGTTGTTGATGTCGGCGATCAGAGAAAGACTGGAATATTCCCGCGTGCCGGAGTCGGTCAGGGAATTCCCGCTGGCTTTCGTGACCGCTTCTTTAATGAGCCTCTCGTTCATGGGATTCAACGGGTTCAAATTCTAGGAGATTCAGGTATGCATGTATTACTGCCGGTTTTGATACTTGGCGCGCTTGGCGTGATATTCGGCGCGGGACTGGCTTTCGCGTCCAGAAAACTGGCCGTGCATAATGACCTGCGCCTGGAGAAGATCATGGGATTGCTGCCCGGGGCGAATTGCGGCGCCTGCGGTTCAGCGGGTTGTTTCGGCTTTGCTGAAGCAGTGCTCAAGGGAGACTTGTCCATAGATGCCTGCCGGGCCAGTGATGAACAGACTAAGCATGAGATAGCCGCGGTCTTGGGCAGGAAACTGGATAAAGTTTCCAGAAGAACGGCGGTATTGCGTTGCGGGGGCGGCGAAGGCGCCGCTGATAAATATATCTACGCCGGCTTGAAGGATTGTCTGTCCGCGGCTTCCCTGTTGGGCGGGCCTAAAAAGTGCCCGTCCGGTTGTATAGGCCTCGGCAGTTGTGTCCCCGTTTGCCCTTTTAAGGCGATCAGTATGGGGAAGGATGGCCTGCCGCGCGTTGATAAGGATAAATGCCGCTCCTGCGGTAAATGCGTTACCGTTTGTCCCAAACGTTTATTCATACTGGAGGCTGAAGAACACAGGGTTTTCGTGGCTTGCCGTTCCGGGGATAATGCCGCGGATAAACGGAAGTATTGTAAGTCGGCCTGCGTAGCCTGCGGTCTTTGCGAAAAGAAATGCAAATTCGGCGCCATTAAAGTCGAGAATAATCTGGCGGTAATAGATTACTCGAAATGCACCGCTTGTTTAGAATGCGTAAAAGCCTGTCCGGTGAAGGCGATCAGGACGCTTTGAGAAAAAGGATATAATATTTATGCGTAAAACAAATATCGCTGTTTTCGCTTCAGGCACCGGCAGTAACTTTTCCGCGATCGTCAGCGCGGTAAAAACAGGGATGATCAAAGCTAATATCCCGCTTTTGATATGCGACAATCCCGAAGCCCCGGTGATAAAGAAAGCGGTAAGGGCGAAGATAAGGGTGGTGGTCATCGCCGCGAAAGATTTCTCAGACCGGGATCAATTCGAGAAAGCGATAATTGAGGTGCTGCGCGGCTGCGGCATAGATTTAATAGTCCTCGCGGGATTTATGCGCATACTCAGTCCCGCTTTTGTGAAACGTTATCCAAGCCGCATTATAAATATTCATCCGGCTTTGCTGCCGTCTTTTAAAGGAGCGCACGCCATACGCGACGCGTTCGAATACGGAGTAAAGGTTACCGGGGTGACGGTGCATTTCGTGGATGAGAAAACCGATCACGGCCCGGTAATAATGCAGGAGCCTGTCAGAATAGAGAATGGCCAGACCCTGAAGAGGCTGGGACAAATAATACATAAAGTGGAACACCGCGTTTACCCCCGGGCGATCGCTCTTTTACTGCGCGGCCGTCTGCGTGTCCGGGGCAGGAAAGTCGTCTGTTAACGGATAAAAAGAATATTTTGAGCGGTTACAGACGGGATATCCAGTTTGTCCTTATTGTTGGAGGGAGAGCAATGCGTTGCGGTTGTATTCGGATTTGCCGTTATCCGGAGGCAGTCCGTAGAATTCCAATGCGTTAAAATCCCTGAAATCGTATTCTTTGATCACGGCCGCGATGATCGAGAGCGCCTCTTCTTTTAACTGCGCCGCGTCCCGGGGGGGCGTGGGGAGTGGCAACAGGGTAACTTCAAGTCTACCGTCCTTCAGGCTTACATCAGCCGCCTTCGGCGGCATCATTCCCGTGGGTTTTGTCTGTTCTTCCCGTTTTTGTTGTTTTTCGGCCGCGGAACCGATATTCTGGGCTATTTGCGCGCAAATGAAATCGGCTTTCTTGACCGGTTCTTTCAGTATGTATTTGCCTTCTTCATCCCCGACCGCCAGCGGATTCTGGTTTATGGAGATTATACTGCGCGAAGAAAAATTATTCCTGGAAATGGCGTTGTATTGTAGTTTTACCAGGTCGGGAACGTAGTTGATGATCCTGTATTCTATGCCGTGTTGTTTTGTGTCGGTCACCGTGATCACCAGGAATTCCATGCGGGGGTTCATGCTTAAGCAGACCCTGGTGGCGGAAACGACCAGGTGATTGATGTTTTTTTGTATGGCCGAAGCCAGTTCTTTATCTGTGGTCGTCAGGGAAGCGACCGGCAGGTAAACATAAAGAGTTTCTCCGCTTAACCAGGCGTTCACTTTTAATCCGTATTCATTGCGGCAGAGCGCGATCACGGCTTCGGCAGCCTTTTCTTTCGTGTATGTCGGCTGAAGGTAGAAACATCCGTGCAGGCATAACGCGGCGAGCAGTCCCGCGATGAATCCGCTTATTCTCCCGCGCAGAAAACCCCGGACTTTAAAGCCCGGGGTTTTCTGCGCGGGATGAACGCAAACGTATCGTTGCGTAAAGAGGGTGACTGCTTCGGAGTGATTTCGTTCAAGCGGCAGAGAAATCCCCGGCGCCTGTCCGGAGTCCTTCGACAAGCACAGGATAAACTCTGGTCGAAGGATCAGCGCGGGGAGCTTCATTTCTTTACGCGTTCTTTTCCGCATTCTTTGAATATGGCTTCTATTTGGTCGTAATCCAGCTCTTCTTTGGCGAGCAGTTCCTTGGCGAATCTTTCAAGCAGTCCGGATTCTTTGTTCAACAGTTCTTCCACTTCCTGCAGGCATTGCGAAAGTATGTTCTGGACATCTTCGTCAAGCTTTTCCTTGGTTTTCTCCGAGATAAAATTAAGATGCGACCACGGCGAGAAAGAGGAGAAGCTTTTGCTCAATTCCTTGAAGTTCCCTTTCATCATGGAAGGGCCCATCCCCCAGCACCAGACCATATTGTATGCCCAGAACGCCGCTTGATGCATATCTTCGCCCACACCCGAGGTCGTGGTGTGGAAGTGTATCATTTCCGCCGCGTAAGATCCCAAAGCCACTTTTATATTGGCTAAGTAGTATTCTTTATTATGTATGTGCATTTCCTCTTTGGAACGGTGGTAAACATAACCGAGAAACCCGATCGTGCGCGGGATGATCGTCGCTTTAAAAACATCGTCCGTCGGGTGGAGGAGGTATGCCGTGATGGCGTGTCCGGCTTCGTGATAAGCCACCTGCTCTTTTTCCGCGGGGCTTAATTCCAGGGATTTCCTCAATCCCATATCTATTCTTTCCATGGCTTCGTTTATCTCGGCCATCCCGATGCTGTCTTTGTGGTTGCGGATGGCGATAATTCCCGCTTCTCGCACGATATTATTGATGTCCGCCGGGCTTTTATATACCGCTTTACGCGCCAGCTGTCCGATGTTGATATCAGTTCCGCTGCGGACTTTGCTCAGGTAAAACCCGAAAAGCTGCTCTCTGTCTGTCAGTCCCGGCAGGCCTATATATATCTTCCTGTCGAAACGCCCGGCGCGCATAAGGGCCGAATCCAGGTCTTTTTCCTCCACGTTGGTGGCTCCGATAACCACCAGGTTGTTCTCTTTTTTGCGCAATCCGTCCAGTTCGGTAAGCAACTGGTTCACCGCGGCATTCGCGCTCATCTGTCCGCCGAAACCGGAATCTTCCCTTCTCGGCCTGGCCACGGAGTCTATTTCATCCATAAATATGATACATCCCCCGTGCAACTCCGCCAATGCCCGGGCTTCTTTGAACAATGAACGGATCTTCGCCGCGCCCAGGCCCACGATAATTCCTTCAAGTTCGCTGCCCACTACTGAAAGGAAAGGCATATTCACTTCGGTGGCGATAGCTTTGGCCAGATAAGTCTTTCCGCACCCAGGAGGGCCGAAGAGCAGGATGCCTTTCACGATCTGTCCGCCTACCCGCTGTAACTTTGTGCGGTCCTTAAGCAATTGCACGACTTCCCAGGCTTCTTTTTTTACCTCCTCCATTCCGATAACATCCGTCCATTTGACGTTCACTTCCACGCTCTTTATCCTTTTTTGCCCCAATTTTGTCATACCGCCGGCAAAGAAGAACCAATAATGAAAGGAAGTGTATATGGAGGCAAAGACAAAAGCCGTGACCACGGCTATGAATATCTGCAGAGGGATCATCGAAAGCTGCATCTGCCTATAGAATGATTCCAGTCCGGACATGGCCTTCATTCCGATAATTAAGGCTATTACGGTAAGGGTCCCTATTATCAGAGCGATTAAAAGCAATAATAGTTTTACCCAGTTTAATTTTACGTAAACCGAAAGTTTCTTTAAGCCCATAGAATCCTCCATAAGTTTATGCTTAAACCAGGATCTTGCATTAGGATTTGAGGAAAACGGCCTGAATCTTTTTAGGAAGCTTTCCTTTTGCAAATTCCAGGTTAAATACCCTTTACTGATATCATAATTATAGATGAAAGTCAATTCATTTCAGTGAGATTTGTGCTTGACAAAAAATGTCCCGCGGGTTATACTTTATTTGTTAAAAGTTAATAAAACTCTTTTCTAAACCGGCTAATCCCGAGAACAGAGACGGGATAGCCACGGATCAAAGCCGGAAGGAGAGTGATTCTTCCGGTTTTTATTTAGAAAAGACTTTTCAGGGGGAACCGAAATAATAGTTGCACGCCTATCATAATGGTAAACCAGGACGACAGAAGATTCTTTGTAAGAATACCGGTTAGTTTTCCGCTAAAATTCTCTTTAGCCGGATCAGCGGGGCAGTCTATCGGCACCGTGAACGATCTGAGTATCAGGGGGTTGGGATTATTGACCGGTTTTTCACTGTCTCAGGGCGCATCCCTGGAATGCTGGCTGCTCCTTTCCGATAAGCACCAGCCTTTCTATACAAAAGGCGAAGTCATGTGGTCTATGCAGGAAGGGAACGATACCTTTCGCGCCGGTATCAGTTTGTCCAATCCGGTCACGACAGGCGTGGCGCACGTCCTCAGAGAAAACAGTTAAATTTGTTTTACGTTGACAGTTTCCGCTTCAGTAAGATATAATTTACCGGGCCGGAGATGGTGACCCGGTTATGTCCAGGGGGGACTCCACGGGGAGTCCCGGATTTATCGGCCCCAAAGGGGCGGATCTGCGGTTTTGATCCGTGATAGATGGAGTATTCAGAGGAAATCGCCGGGAGTTTTGAAGATCAAAGGCTTTTCGAGCGGATACCGGTCACATTGCCGGTGAAGTATACCGATCTGGATTCTTGTCTCTCGGGGGAAGCGGTCTTAAGCGACATCAGCGCTTATGGGTTGGGTATGGTTACAGGCGTCGATCTGCAGCTTTCTACGCGATTGGAAATATGGCTAAAGGTGCCCGATCAGGGTCAGCCGGTTTACACCCGGGGAAAGGTTGTCTGGTCAAGCATTGCAGGTATGAACAGTCATCGTATGGGGGTTAGCCTGGAACGTACGGAATTTATGAGCCTTTCCAGGCTCATGAGAATACATTAATTCCATAATTCGCCCATAATTCCAACCCGTCACAAAAATCTTGACCGTATAATAAACCTGTGATATAAAGTTAAATACATCTTTATTCTCCTACGCAGAAAATCTTAGGCTTAAGCCTGGGGTTGAATGCGCAGGGTGAACGCGAAGGTGTCGTTTTACAAAGAGGGCGACTGCTTCGGAGGAATTTCTCTCAAGTAGCAGAGAACCCCCGGGCGCCTGTCCTGAGCCCTTCGATAAGTTTTAATGGTGAGCAAAGTCGAATCCACTCAGCATAGACTCCGTCGAAGGATTAGCTCGGGGAGTTTCATTTGCTTTACATTCCGTTAACTGTCGGCAGATCCCGTTACATTATACGATTTCCGGCTCAAAGGGAGGCACAATGGCGGTAAAATTCTCCGGTTGTCTCAAGGGTATATTGGTTTTTGCTGCCTTAGGTTCATTCTTCCTATGCGGGTGCGCGCCCCGGGCCGCGGAGAATAAGAATAAGGTCGTCATTTGGCACTGGATGACCGACCGCCAGGCGGCATTCGAAGAGTTAAGCCGCAGGTATGAAGAGTTGACCGGAGTCAAAGTTATCTTCGAGCTTTACGCTCCCTCCGAAGCCTATTCCCAGAAAATAAGGGCCGCCGCGCAAAGCGTGAGCCTTCCCGATGTATTCGGCATACTGGGGGAAAAACGCGACTTTTCCTCTTTTGTCAAGGCCGGACATATCCTGGAGATCACACCGTATATGCTGGCGGATAACGGCAAATGGAAGAATATGCTTTTTTCAAAAGCCCTGGCCGTCAATGAATTCTCCGCCGATAACAGTTATGGAGTCCTTCCCGGCATTTACGGTGTCCCCATAGACATAACCACCATACAGATGGTTTACAACAAGAAATTGCTTAAACAACTGGGCGGCAATCCTAATAGACCGCCGGCGACATTGGAGGAATTCCTTGCTTTGGGACCGAAGATAAAAGCCGCCGGTATGCAGGGCCTGGTGTCGGGATGGGGAGAGGTCTGGATGGTGGATTGCCTTGCCAACAACTATGCCTTTAACGTGATGGGCAAGGATAAAGTGCTTGCCACCATAAAGGGTAAGGTCCCGTATACCGATCCGGACTGGATCAAAGTATTGGAAATATTCAAACAGATGCAGGATTCCGGTATCCTGGCTAACGGCCTGGTGACAATGGTCAATAAGAACGCGGAACAGTTGTTCGCCAATGAAAAAGCGGTATTCGCTTTTAACGGGTCCTGGTGCGTAAACGTCTATAACGGAATGAACCCCGGATTGGAATTCGGAGCTATGCTGCCGCCCGCGGCCGGTTCGAAGTACCCCATGGTTATCTGGGGAGGGGCAGGGTCGTCTTTTTTGATAAACGCCAGGTCGCCTAAAAAAGAGGAAGCGGTCAAGTTCCTGCGTTGGCTTACGGACCGCGAACAGCAGGTTTATCTCGCGGAGGTCACTTTGAACCTTCCCGCTAATAAAGACAGCCTGAAAAAAATATCCGAAATACTTGCGCAGTTCGCCGACGATATAGAATCATCCACTCATCCGAATATCTGGGGTGTTTCCGAATTTCCGGCTGTGATCGAAGCGTTCGACAAGGGGATACAATCCATAGTCATTGGTGAAAAAACTCCCGCGCAGATAGCGGAAGAAGTGCAGAGAATAAAGCAAAGAGAATTATTCAAACAGAGCAACAGATAGAACCCCGGTATATCTACGGATCGGGGTTATCGGATAAATCATATGCGTATCAAGGATACATTAGAAAATTATCTCTTTGTTTTGCCGGCCGTCACGATCTTTCTTATCTTTTATCTTATTCCGTTCATTTGGGTTTTTCAGCTAGGGATGTATGAATGGGACGGGATCCTTCCTACCAAGATTTTTGTCGGGTTGTCCAATTTCAAAGAAATACTTATTCAGGATAATATCTGGTGGCTTTCTATGCGGAATGCCGGGTATATCACGCTTATCGCCATTATTTTCCAGAACGCGCTGGCGTTTATGCTGGCTATGGCCTGCGACAGGGAAATAAAAATGAAGAATTTCTTCAGGCTGGTTTTTTTCATACCGCCTGTGCTTTCCGAAGTGGTCGTCGGTTTGGTCTGGCAGTGGATACTGGACGGTAATTACGGGCTGCTTAATGTCTGGCTGGTCAAGATCGGGCTTCCGCATTTGGCGAAAAACTGGCTTTCCGATCCGCAAACCGCTTTGACCACCGTGGCTATCGTCCATTGCTGGAAAGGATTCGGCTGGGGCTTCTTGATCTTTCTGGCGGGGTTACAGACTATACCGCGCGAACTGTATGAAGCGGCCCGAGTGGACGGCGCCAACGCCTGGGATA
>JBAZGW010000014.1:0-23816 GCA_041652635.1 Candidatus Omnitrophota bacterium
CGTCTATAATAGATCCTTCCCCTTCTCTGTGTTCAGGGTCAGGATGACAAAAAATGACATCTCTCGCATTTCATATTGTGCAACATTCCTATTGCAAATTCCGGGTTAGTAAATATTTATGCACCGAATCGGCCGCTACCGCCGCTTCACCGCAGGCGTTCACCACCTGGTAAAGGCTCTTGCTCACGCAATCGCCGCAGGCAAAAACCCCTTCCTTGGAAGCTTCCATACGACAACCCGTGATTATAAATCCTGAAGCGTCGGTTTTTAACTGATTATTTAGAAAAGCGGTATTCGGCTCTATGCCTACGAAAATAAACACGCCGTGACAAGCGAGAGAACTCTTTCCTCCGTTGACGGTATCTTTAAGCGACACCGATTCGACCCGGTTCCGGCCGTTTATTTCTTCAAGCACCGAGTTATAAAGGAACTTCAGGCGGCTTTGCGCTCTGGCCTTCTCCTGGAGTATCTCCGCGGCGCGCAGTTCCGAACGCCGGTGGATAACGGTCACGCTGGAAGCGTAATCGCAGAGAAAAATAGCCTCCTCCAGCGCCTTGTCCCCTCCTCCGACCACAAGCACGTCTTTATTCCTGAAGAACGGGGCATCGCATGTCGCGCAATAAGATACTCCCCTGCCGGTCAATTCCAGTTCGCCTTTTATCCCCAGCCTCTTGGAAGCGGCCCCGCTGGCAATGATCAGGCACCTGGCGCTGCGCGCGCCTTCGGAAGTCTCCAGGGTCACTCCCCGATCAGTAAAGACAACTCCGGTAACCTCGCCTGTTTCAAAAACTACCCCGGTATCCGCTGCCTGGCGGCGGAAATTCTCTATCAACTCCGCCGTCCCTATCCCCCCGGGAAACCCCGGGTAATTCTCTATGGTAGCGGAAAGAAGTATCTGCCCGCCCGGAGCCGACTTCTCCAGCACCAGGGTATCCATCCTGTAACGTCCGGCGTAAAGGGCGGCGGTCAGACCCGCCGGCCCCGCGCCCAAAATTATCAGATCATGCACGGTATGCCTCCGTAAATAATGTCTCTGCCATAAACGAACTGCGCACCAACGGCCCGGAAAACACCGCTTTGAAACCCATCTCTCTCGCCGTTATTTCCCATTCTTTGAAGCATTCCGGCGTTATGAATTCAGCGACAGGCCAATACTCCTTCGAACAAGAAAGATACTGCCCCAGGGTAAGGATATCGCACCCGACTTCCCTAAGCATCCGCAAAGTTTCCACAACTTCCTTAGCCTTCTCGCCCATCCCCAGCATAAGCGAAGACTTGGTCAATATACCGGGCCTGCTTTCCTTGATCCTTCGCAGGAGAGAAAGGGAGAAGGAAAGATCGCTGCCGGGTTTTACGCGGTTGTATAACGCGGGAACGGTCTCCAGATTATGCCCGATCACCTCGGGCATCTGTTCCAGCACCGTGTCCAACGCCGAAAAAGAGCGTTTAAAATCCGGGACCAACAATTCCACGCGTATGCCTTGCGGCAACGCCCGCAGACGCTTTACGGTCTCGGCAAAGACCGCGGCTCCTCCGTCATCAAGGTCATCCCTGGTCACGGAAGTGATCACCGCGTATTTCAGGCGCAATCTAAGAACAACTTCGCTGACGCGGGCAGGTTCAAGGCTATCATAGAAAACCGGATAACTTTCGTCCCGGGAACGCCCGGAAATATTGCAGAACAGACAGCCCCTGGTGCAATTCCTCCCCAGGATCAAGAAAGACAACTGCCCCTTTGAGAAACAAACTCCCGTGTTCGGGCAGGCCGCCTCTCTGCAGACGGTATTCACCTCTAATTTGTCAAGCGCCGCGAGGAATTCGGCAGCGCCCGCTCCGGGCAAGGGCTGGCGCAGCCATTCAGGCAATCTATCTTTCATCCTGAAGACTTTTAAAATAGCCGGAAGACCTATCGTAAGTCTTTTCCGCCCCCGGAGGAAAAAAGCAACCCGGCAGTTCTTTTCTGGCGCGGTGATAAGCCACGCACTCGCAACACATACCTTTGCGCCCGCATCCCGGATAACTACAACCGCAATTTTCGCTGTTCCGTTCCTGATTCCCGCATATCTTCATTCCCGGCCCTCCGATAAAGCGCCGCCAGCTTTTTCTTCAGGCGCACTTTATTCAACAAAGAAGCGTAATCGATTATCATCCTGCCTTTAAGATGGTCTATCTCATGTTGAAACACACAGGCCAGCAAGCCTTCCGCCGTAACCGTTACCGTATTGAATTCGTGATCCAGCGCTTTCAAAATGATCTTCCTTGCGCGTTTGACTTTCACGGACACGCCCGGAAGGCTAAGGCACCCTTCCTCGATCGCCTGAGCCCCTTCTCTGCGGATTATCCTCGGGTTGATCAATTTATATAAACCGGTGCCGATATCGACGACTATCAAAGATTCTCCGACCCCGATCTGCGGAGCGGCCAGGCCTATGCCGGAATGCCCATACATAAAACGCGCCATCGCGCTCAATAGTTCGCGATGCCTCGCTTCCGGCGCCTTGACGGCAGCGGCTTTGCCGCGCAGAACGGCGCTTCCGTATATCTTAATCTCTAATTCTGTTTTGCCCATCGACATTCACAATTAGCGGTTTTGCCTGCCTGGCAGCCGTGTCATCCAAGGAGACATAAGTAACGATGATCACCGTATCCCCCACCACCGCGCTGCGCGCCGCAGGCCCGTTCAGGCAGATCACGCCCGTTCCCCGGGCGCCGGGGATGGCGTAAGTCTCCAGACGCTGGCCGTTGTTAAGATTCAAGACCTCGACTTTCTCATGAGGGATGATGTCGGCCTTTTCCATAAGCAGGCTATCAATGGTAATGCTGCCTTCGTAATTTAAGTTGGCCTCGGTGACACTGGCTCTGTGTATCTTGGATTTCAACACCGTTCTCAACATTTAAACCGTCTCCTCTTCAGCCGCGTTTCGCCAGGCTATACGTCTGGCGGGCGATCATCAATTCCTCGTTCGTGGGAATGACCATTACCGCCGGTTTCCTGCGTAACGCCGCGAACGTGCCGCGGCAGATCTCCTCACGGACATTCGCCTTATTCTCTCCGATACCTCCGGTAAAAACAAGGGCGTCGCAGCCGCCGAGTACGGCGATGTAAGCGCCTATGTATTTTTTGACCCGGTAACAGAACATCTTCACGGCCAGGGCGGCGCGCTTATTTCCTCCCGCCGCCGCTTTATCCAGGTCGCGCATATCGTTGCTTATCCCAGAGACGCCTTTAAGGCCGCTTTTTTTGTTCAACAGATCTTCTACTTGCTGCAGATCCAGGTGTTTCTTGCGCATTATATAAGTTACCAGCGCCGGGTCCATATCTCCGCACCTAGTCCCCATCAGCAGTCCTTCCAGCGGAGTGAACCCCATGCTGGTATCCACCGACCTGCCGCCGTCTATCGCGGCGATACTGCAGCCGTTGCCGAGATGACAGGTGATGATCTTCAATCCGAAAAGTTTCCTGCCGAGCCGGGCCGCGGCTTCCGCGGCGACGAACTCATGGCTGGTGCCATGAAACCCGTATTTACGTATGCCTAACTTTGGATAATATTCATAAGGCAAACCGTACACATAAGCGTGATCCGGCATAGTCTGGTGAAACGCGGTATCGAACACCGCCGTCTGCTTTATTCCCGGCAACAGCCTGCGGCAGGCCTTTATCCCGGCGAGATTGGCGGGATTATGCAAAGGAGCTATCGCGCTGCACTTCTTGATCTTGCCGATCACGCCGCTATCGATCATCACGGGCTTGCGGAAACTTTCCCCGCCGTGCACCACCCTGTGCCCGATCGCGTCCACCGCCGGCAGGCCTTTAAGTATTTTCTTTAACCCGGTGAAATGATCGGATATATCCGAACCATCCTCGCCGATATGCTCCATAACGCCTTTCAACAAAGACTCTTCAGAGGGCATGTTGAATACCCTGTATTTTATCGAGGAACTGCCGCTGTTGATGACCAGTATTTTCATTATTCAGCCCTCACGGCGGTGACTGCGGAACAATCCACGATGTCCTCTGCGGAACAGCCGCGGGAAAGGTCGCTGCACGGCTTAGATAAACCCAGCAGTATCGGTCCGAGCGCCCTGGCCTTTGCCAGGCGCTGGGTGAGTTTATAGGAAATGTTCCCGGCCGACAGGTCGGGAAAGATCAGGATATTGGCTTTGCCGGCCATGGGATTGCCCGGCGATTTTATCCGCGCCACTTCCGGCACGATGGCCGCGTCCACCTGCAGTTCTCCGTCGGCTTCCAACTGCGGCGCCTTTGATCTCAGTATTTTCAGCGCTTCCACCATCTTCTCCACCGATTTCCCCTTGGCGGAACCTTTAGTGGAGTAACTCAACAGCGCCACGCGCGGCGGCATATCCAGGATCCTGCTGCCGAGTTCGGAAGCCGCCAGGGCGATAGAGGCAACCTGGGCCGCGTCCGGATCGGGAATGACGCCGCAATCGGCGTAAATGAACAGGCCGTTCTGGCCGTATTCGCAATCCGGAACGTCCATAATAAAACAACTGCATGCCAGGCCGATATGTTTATCCACTCCCAGGCAAAGGATGGAAGCCCTGACCATATCCGGAGTGGTATGCACTGCGCCGGCGACAAATCCGTCCGCCGCCCCCGCTTTAGTTTCCATTGCCGCGTAATAAAGCGGGTCCTCAAATATCCCGCGCGCCTCTTCCTGTGTCATTCCCTTGGCTTTACGCATCTGGAAGAATTGCTCAGCGTATTTCTCTTTCTTTACCGGGTCTATCTTATCCGGAGTCAGAAGAACGGCGCGCGCTATGCCTTCGCTGTTGATCATCGCGGCGGCCTCCTGTGTGCGTTTATCGTCGTATTCCGGCAACAGTATCAGCTTATCGGCCGCCCTGGCTTTCTCGCGTATCCTTAAGATGGAATTCATCTCTACATTCCTTTCAATATACCTTCCATATCCACATTTTCCCTTATCAATCTCACCACTTCTTCGATCTTATGCTTATCGCACGGGCGTATCTTGACCGTCATATCGTGTATACGCGAAGCGACGTTGTAAGTATCCATTTTCGCCAGCAGGACCGGGATGCGGGCTTTGGAAAGCAGGCCCATAATAGACGGATCCGGCACTATCCCTCCGGAAAGTATTATCCCGGATATGCGCAGCTTCTCTTTTTCACCGTCCCTGACGCAGCCGAGCGCGGTCATTATCACATCCTCCCGGTCTCCGGAAGTGATCAGCAGGCTGTCGTCCTCGATATACCTGATTATATTCCGGGGCGTCATTGTCCCGACGATGATCTTACGGATATAAACCTCAATGAACTCCCTGCCGCAAAGAAGCTCGAAATCGCTTTCCTCCAGGATCTGCTCAATACTGGAATAAGAAAGCAGCGGGGTATACGGCAAAACGCCGAGCACCTTTATCCCCTTGCGTTCGAGCCCCTTCTTCACCAAAGCCTTGACCTTATCCAGCTTTTCCGGCAGGACTTTATTGATTATCACCCCGATGACCTTGACGCCCTCCTTGTCGAACAGCGCCTTGTTCAGGACGATCTCGTCTATCGGCCTGCCCACCCCTCCGGAAGAAATGATCACCGCCTTGGACCCGAGCATCCTGGCGACCGCGGCGTTCGAATGGTCGAAGACCGATCCCACCCCGGCGTGACCCGTTCCTTCAATGATCACCAGGTCCTTATCCCGCGAAACCCTGCGGAAGGCGTCTTTGATCCGCCGGGAGATCGCGGCACCGTTCGGTTTGACGATATAATTCTCGGTGAAACCGTGTTCAACGGCGATCGGGCTCATATCTTTTATCCCGCCCTTTATGCCGCAGACTTCCTCCAGAAGCAAAGAATCTTCGTCGATCTTGAGCCCGTCCTCCTCCAGATAACGCTGCCCGATGGGTTTGATGAAACCCACGCAGCTGAACCTGCGCTGGAAGTTACAAACAAGCCCCAGGCTGGCAGTGGTCTTGCCGTCATTCTGCTGAGTTGCGGCAATAAATATTTTTCTCATCGCAAAACCCGCGGCTGAAGTTTAACTGAGGTATCCCTCTATTTTTCTTTTAAGTTCGGGCTTACCGAGCGCGCCGACGATTTGCTCCATAACGCGGCCGTTCCGGAAGAATATCAAGGTGGGTATGGACATTATCCCGTACTGTGTGGGAGTGCGGGAATTATCATCTATGTTCATCTTCACGAATTTGACTCTGCCGGAGAACTCCTTCTCCAATTCCTCGATCACCGGGCCGAGCATCTTGCAGGGGCCGCACCAGGGCGCCCAGAAATCCACCAACACAGGCAAAGTTGATTCAAGCACCTCACTCTGGAACGCGTCATCATTAATATTCACGGGAAATATCTCCTTCAATAAGGTTAAAAGAGGGGGATTATACCTTGGGAAGGACCTCCGCCGGTCAAGCCGTTCCGGCCGGATCCTGTTTTCGTAAAATATCATAAATCGGGCGATTTTTCAAGCATTTTGTCCGTTGAAGCGGAAAGCGAAAGTTCGGAGATCACCGGCAAGGGGATTTTCACCGGCAGCCTCGAACGGAAAGCATTATTTACCGGGACAAAACGCGCGGCGGCGGCCGGCTGGATGCCGTTATTCACCAGGTGAGGCGTCAATAAGACGACCAATTCTTTACGTTTATGCTCCTGCGAACGGCTCCGGAAAAAAGCGCCCAGAAAAGGGATATCCCCCAGAAAGGGGACCTTTTTGACCGTCAGGGACTTTTCGTCGCTGTTCAACCCGGCGATCAATAAAGTGACCCCGTCTTTAAGCATAACCGTGGTCTCCGTCTCGGAAGTGCTGACAACGGGCACCTGCGTCACTTTCCCCTCTGCTATAATATCTTCCCTGCGCGAAGAACTCACTTCCGGGTGTATGCGCATAGTCACATAACCGTCGCTGTTGATAAATGGAGTGACAAAAAGTTTGATCCCGACATCGATAAAATTAACGTTCTGGGCGGAGATACTGTCATCGCTTTCCAACACGGATATGGAAGAAGTTATATACGCGTCTTTTGTCCCCACCATTATCTTTGCCTGCTCATTGTTGAGCACCATTATACGCGGGCTGGAGAGTATGCGCACCCTGCCTATAGTGCGCAGCATATCGATGACCGCTTTGTATTGTCCCGGCTCTCCCGGCGTGACCGTGGGCGTGCCGATTATCAGGCGGTTTGCCGTGCCTATCGGCAGCTGCCCGCTAACGCGAAAATGTTTGTTCACCCAATAATCCCAGTCCACGCCCATTTCGAACTTGTCTTCCGGGCTGACCTCTATGATCTGCGCGTCGATCAACACCTGCCTGGGCTTTTCGTCGAACGCCGCGATCAACTCCGCGATCTCCGACACCCGCCTGGGATAATCGGTCACCGCGATCTTATTGTTCTCCTCGTCAACGCGCAACGAACCGCAGCCGGGTGTAAGCCTGTCCTGGATCTTGGCCGATAACCTGGCGGCGCGCGCGAAACGCAAAGAAAACACCCTGGTTTCAATGCCCGGGATATCGGCTTTAGCGGCATAACCCAGCATCTCGGAAAGTTTAGCAGGATTGTCTATAACGATCAATGTGTTCGAGACACTCTCGGCGATCACTCTCCCCTGCGGGGATTTGACTTGGCTGAGGAACTCAACCAAGCCTTTGGCGGAAGCGTATTTCAATTGCACTGTCCCCGATACGAGCCCGGAATTGTAACGTTCCCCGTGCAACACCTCATATTCCCTTTGCGTAAGCACGCGGCATATTCCTCCTTCTCTCTCACAGGCGAGGTCATTGGACATAAGGATCAACTCAAAAGCGGCTTCAGGATCAACATCTTTGACAAAAAGCGTGACTTTTCCCCGCACACTGCTTCCCATAACAATGTTCAACCCCGCTTTTTCCGAGACGACCTGTAAAGCCCCGGAAATATCCGCATCATTCATTTCAAGAGAGATCAACCCGTTCTCATTCGTATCCCGCGTTTCCTGCGCCTCGACTGGAGCGGCGTGACAGATCCCAATAACGAAGAATAACACCGCGGCCGCCTTACAAAGAAAGTTCATAAGAACTGTCTCCTTTAAGCAGGAAAATCCTGCCTTTAATTACGCGTTCCAGGCGGAACCCGTTAATATATTGTCCTGGTTTGATCCGGTAATTCTTCCCGGCCGCGCTATCCTCCACAAAAGCCACCGGTTCTTTGCCTAAGATTATTCCGGTAAGTTTGAGCCCGTTTAGACCGCGCTGCACCCCATTTTCAAGCTGTGACCGGACTGTCCGCCTCCGGTCGGAAGAGCGGCCGGGGCCATTAAAGAATATACTTTTATCTTCATCAGGATGATCGTCCCGCTGAACCGCCGATCTAATTTCGGAAAGAGCCTCACCTTCATTCAACATTCCTCCCAAATGTTCCGGGATCTCTTTTAAAGCGGAAAGGCAAAATCCGGCCTTAAGTTGAGTTCCGCCTCCGGTTGAGACATCGACCCGCGCTTTGTTTATTGTGAAAATAAAAAGGGAATTCTCAACGGCGTAAATAAATGATCTCGTCTCTTTTTCGCCGCCTATGGTCTCCGCTTCCAAATTCACCGTTCCCGGGGAACTTTCCGGAGCTGAAGTGCGCATTGAGACTACTTTAACGCCGCAGTTATCAGCCAGCCGGCTGATCTCCGCGGCAGCGGCCATAACGTAGAATTGAGAATTGCCGGTATTCCAAGGCATTGATTTATGGTCAACGGCTCCCCGGGACGGATCAACCGGCAATCCTTCCCTGCCGGAGAGTAAAGACCGCAAAACAGCCGAACGTCCCTGTAAAAGAAGTCTTTTTTGTCTCGCCGCGGCATACCCGGACATGAAATACCTCACGCAAACCGCGGAAAATAAAACCGCGCCAAAACAAAAGAACAGACAGAGATTACGCGCCGCGATCATTCTATCGTTTTTATCCATTCCGCCCTAAAGAAGATTTCTCCCGTTCCCGGATCACCGGGCATATTATACCCGCTCTTTATTATCAGTTCCCCCGGCTTCCACGATTGAAAGATCTGATTATCAGCGACAGCCGGAATGAATTCTTTTAATGAATCCAGTCCGTTTTCCCGGCCCTGGAGCAATAACCGCTTATTCCGCTCATAGATCAATCTATCCAGCACTATCCCGTTTTTAGCTGCCGCTTCGCTTATATAATATATACTGCCTGATAAACTCTCATCCTGCCTGCGTCCGCGTTCACGCAACTCGATCATCCTGTTATTGAGCCCGAGCAACGGCAATGCCTTATTATTCATCTCCATGATAATCGCTGATATCTCCCGTGCCCGCGCGGACTCCGCGGCCGTGAAGTAATAATACCCAACGCAGCAAAACGCAGTTAAAACCCCAAGGATAACGATAAATCCCGCGGTCAACCGCTTTAATTTGTAAACGTGCCTGCTTATCTTGACCTCCGGCAAAGAGAAATCTTCTGCTTCTCGATGATCATGCAGGCTCAATCCGATAAGCGCGGCGTATGATATATTTGCCTCCTCCCGCCCTTTGCCGCGGACCAGATAGCGCGGCCCGGTGAATAAAGCCGCGTATGGAAGGAACTTCACCCGTAACCCGATAAGCCGTGAAAGTTCACGCGCCGCAATTCTCCCTCCGCGCTCTGCCCCCAAGCTTAAGAAATAAATATCCTTTATCTGACCGGGCTCGATCTCCCTGGAACAATACTCCAGCATAGCGCGCGTTTCCGCCGAAAGCGCTCCGAAGTAATTGCCCTCCGGATCCACGGTAAAACTACGGGAATACGCCAGCCTGCCGTCTTTTATCAAAGCCGCCTCCCAGGAATGCATCCTGGATGCCAATACCAGGAACCTGCCGGGTTTTTCTCCGCATAAACTCCTAAAAACACCGGCGATCCCCCGGCTGGAAAGAGCGAAACTGATCTTGTTCGGATGGATAAAATCAAAAAGACGGTAATAGCGCGAGATATCGGCGCGGCTTGCCGCCATCAGGCTGACCAGCGCGCCGCCTTTCTTATCCAGAGTTATTATGTCATGCGCGGAGACGACCTCATCAACGGGAAGGAACATCAACCTGCCCGCGTGTAAACGGCTGGCTTGTCTTATCTCACGGCGGGAATTAGAAGGTATTTTAAGATGCTTCCAGGTGACCCTGCCCCTGGGCAAAGAAATGATCAGGCGTTCCGGGGCGCGCGGAACTAATTTATTTATGGCGGATTGTATATCACGGGAGAGTTCCCGGTCATTACCACGGAGGGGAAGACGTTCCTCGGCCAACAGACAACAAAACTTTTCACGGCTCCGGCCGGAAGAAAAACCGGCGATCCTCAGGCAGGAGTCCTCTATCTGACAAATAAGAAACCCGGCTGTATTTCTTCTCAATCAGTCTTGGGGTTAAAGTCAATTCACCCATAGCAACCCTATTGAATTATTTATACAATTAAAACCCGTCATTGTCAAGGGCAAGAATATCCGTAACTTGGGAATGATACCATAGATCCTTACCCCCCTTTTGAGGGTAAATTAGTAAGGCTTCTTTGTATAAGTAAAGAACGATTTGAAAGATTGACTTTAGAGACGCGGGAATTCCGTATTAAAAAGGCCGCTTCTAAGAATACCCCTGTTCGAGTTCAAAGAATTAAACAATTATGTAAAGCCGCTGAGCCATATTCGCCTAAGATTCAAAAAGCCGTACATCTTGAATATGCCCCAACGAAAATCTGGCAAACACGCCATAGCGAATTCTGGCAATGGCAGCGTGTCTCTGAATGGCATCGTGAATATGGACAAGATGAAATAATAAATAAAAAAAGGCACATACTATTGTAAACTAAGAGTCTACTTTTTCGCGAAAGGAGAACTCTTTTGTATGTGCCCACTTTCATATTATCAAAATATGCGTAATTGTAAAGACAAACGAGCACACCGGTATCAAATGGTTTGCTACACGCTTAAACACGGCGTTAAGCCTGCGGCCCGCGTATTTAATACCTCGCCGCCGGTAATACGCAAATGGCTTAAGCGATTCAAAGAACATGGTTATGAGGGGCTGCTTGATTTATCCCGTAAGCCGCATTACTCTCCCCGCGCCACCGCTCAAAGTACCAAAGACCATATTATTGGCCTTGCGAAGAAATACCACAGGCTTGGTGCTGTTCAGGTTAAAACCCTGGAAAATCTTACGCAGGCTCCCAAGACAATCCGTAAGTTCTGGAAAGAAGCTGGCGTAGCGTCTAGGAAACGCAGGAAAAAACATATTACCAAGCAAAACCTGCGCGAAGTCAAAAAACAATTCTATCTATTCCAGCAATCTTGCGAAGATACTAAAGACCTCTTTGATATCCCTGAATACTGGACACAGATGAAGCGATTTAATCTGCCTACTGTCCAATATACCCGCAGAGAAGTAAGCTGCGGCATTCTCTTCTTGGGGTTTGCTAATGGACGCTCGCTTATACATTCGACGCTCTTTGCGGCTTATATTAATTATCAATTAACAAAATATAAAGTTTTACCGGATGATTTACCAACTTATTGCCAGACTGACAACGGAGGCGAATTCTGCGGCTCTTGGAACGCTAAAGAACCTTCAGCTTATACGAAAACCGTAGAATCTCTTCCTGGGCAAACTCATACCACAATATTCCCCGGAGCGCACAGAATGCAGGCTGATGTTGAAACAGTACATAGCCTAATGGAAACAGAATTCTATGAAATAGAGAGATTCGCTGATAGGGCGGATTTTATGGCCAAGGCTAATACTTATCAGCTATTCTTTAACCTTGAACGTCCCAATACTTACAAAGAACATAAAACACCCTGGCAGTTAGCTCAAGAGAAAAAGCCTGTTTTAGATAAACGGCTGATGATGACAGCTGTTGTTGACCTTGATGCGCTGCTTAATACTTATACTTCTTTTTTAACTCAGGGGGGTAAGGATGTCTTGACCAATCCCTAATTTTCGCGTATTTCTACCTTGGCGTATTTCTACCTTCTATGCGGCCTCCCCTGCCCGCTGTGCCGCCTCTGTCCGAACCCGCCGCCCCCGGAGGAGTGCCTCCCCGGCCTATGACCGCCCTGCCGCCCAGCCGGAGCGCCGCCGGCGTTATCCTGGAACTGCACCATAGGCATCTGGGGATGCTTCGATACAGGCAGATTAGCCCTGATCAGTTTTTCGATCTCGATCACATCGCGCTTCTGATCCGGCGTGGCGAAAGATATCGCGTGCCCTTTATGCCCCGCCCTGCCGGTGCGGCCGATACGATGCACGTAATTCTGCGCGTCTTCCGGCAGATCGTAATTAAGCACCAGTTCTATCCCGGAAACGTCTATTCCGCGGGCGGCTATGTCCGTCGCTACCAGGACCTTGTACTTGCCCGACTTAAATCCTTCCAGGGCCTCCCTGCGCTGGCAGAGCGAGCGGTTCGAATGGATCTCGGCGGCATTGTGCCCCATATCCCTTATGGAACGGGTGATCTTCTTGGCTCCGTGCTTAGTGCGCGAGAACAAGAGGATAGCCCCGCGGTAATCATCAAGCAGTTTGCGCAACAGCTGCAGCTTTGCCTCCCTGTTGACGATGAACAATTCCTGAGTCAGCCTTTCCGCGATAGTCCCGGAAGGCGCGATCTCCACCGAAACCGGAAGCTTCATATATTTAGCGGTCATATGCATTATGGATTCCGGCATAGTCGCGGAGAAAAGCATAGTCTGCCGTTCTTTAGGCAAAAAGCTTAATATCTTATTTACCTGCGGAGCGAATCCCATATCCAGCATACGGTCGGCTTCATCCAGGACAAGCATCACCAGATCATCGAAAACGATATTCCACTGCCCCATATGGTCCAGCAGTCTGCCGGGGGTGGCGATCACGATGCGCGGGTTACGGCGCAACGCCCTTACCTGCTCGCTCATAGAAGCGCCGCCGATAAGACAGGCGGTCCCCATGCCGAAAGGCACGGTAAGTATCCTCATTGCCTCTTCGATCTGTAACGCCAATTCACGCGTAGGGGCCAGCACCAGGCCTATCCCCTGTTTCTGCACGAGCCGCTGTATCATGGGGATCGCGAAAGAATGGGTCTTCCCGGTCCCTGTCTGGGCGATGCCGACGATATCCTTCCCCTGTAAGGCTAAAGGGATCGCCTTATATTGTATCGGAGTGGGAACTTTGAATTTTATACGTTCAAGTATATCCAGAATTTTCGGCGCTATACCCATACCGAAGAAATTCCTTTCCGATTCCGGAGCTGAAGGAACGGCCGGCTCCCCGCCTGTAATACGCTGTGTCATTTTTACTGTTTCCTTTCTATTGGAAATTATCCCGGGCTTGCCTTGCATCAAATTCCGGGCAATTCATTATATCACTCATATCGCAAAGCTTCTATAGGATTTAATTCTGCGGCTTTCTTGGCGGGCCAGATCCCGAAGAGAATACCGATCGCCAGGGAGAAAACGGTGGCGAGCACTATTGAAGCCGGCAGTATCCTGACCGACCACCCGGCAAATACGTTGATCAACGCCGCCGTCCCCACTCCCAGCATGACACCGGAGGCGCCACCGATCAAAGACATCAATATCGCCTCTATAAGGAACTGCACCATAATATCCTTATGGTTGGCCCCTATCGCCTTGCGCAGGCCGATCTCCCGAGTGCGTTCCGTTACCGAAACCAGCATTATATTCATTATCCCGATACCGCCGACGAGAAGCGAGATCGCCGCGATCGATCCCAAAAGGAGCGACATTGTCTGCGCGGTGCTCTCCATCGCGTTCTTCATCTCCGCCATATTGCGTATCTGGAATGAATCCTCCTGGTTCTTCCCGAGACGGTGGATTTTTATGACCAGCGAAGAGATAGCGTCTTGGGCGGAGTCAATGGTTTCCGGAGACTTGGCCTCGACGTATATCGTACTTATGTATTCTTTTCCGAAAACCCTGTACATCGCGGTAGTGACGGGGATAAGCACGGTATCGTCCTGATCCCTGAAAGGTCCGCCGCCTTTAGAAGGGAGAATACCTATCACCCTGAAATTGACCAGATTTATCTTGATCTTCTGCCCTATAGGATCAGCGCTGCCGAACAACTCTTTGACCACGGTCGTCCCTAATACCGCCACTTTTTCCCGCGCTTTGATCTCTTCATCGGTAAAGAACCTCCCCACCTCCGGAGTGAGCGAACGTATAGCCGCGTAAGAGGTCCCGACCCCTTCAACCTGAGTATTCCAATTCTTGTTGGCGTAAACCAACTGACCGCTGCCGGTGACCGACGGACTGACCCTGGCAACCAGGTCGGTGAGCTTTTCTATCGCCGTGATATCCTTGAATGTGAACCTCGCCACCGTGCCGGATTCCATAGCGACCCCGTGCAATTTAGGCGAACCCGGCCTTATTATCAATAGATTAGATCCCAAAGACGCCAATTGTTTTTCAATAGAATCTTTAGCGCCCTGGCCCACAGCCAGCATAGCGATCACCGCGCCCACGCCGATCAGTATGCCTAAGATAGAAAGAAAAGAACGCACTTTGTGCGAGAGCATTGCCGCGCCGGCCTGTCGCAGGTAATCCAGAAACTTCGCTCCCCTGGCAAGGCGTTCCGATCTGGATAATACAGTGTCGATGATCTTTCCCGCGTCGTCCTCTTTCGCCGCAGAAGCGGCTTCGGAGGATGAGACCACCGCTTTGCTGTCGGAAACGATCTTTCCGTCGCGCATAACGATCACTCGTCCGGCGTGCGCGGACATCTCCGGTTCATGGGTGACCATGATCACAGTCTTCCCTTTACGGTTCAATTCTTTCAACAGGGAGATTATGTCGTCTTTACTCTTGGAATCAAGGTTACCGGTCGGCTCATCCGCCATCAAGATCAACGGATCGTTGACCAGAGAACGCGCGATCGCCACGCGCTGCTGCTGTCCGCCGGATAATTCGTTGGGACGGTGGCTGATCCTGTCCCCGAGACCGACTTCCACCAGCCGTTCTCTCGCTTTTTCCTTTAGATGGCGTTTGCCGGCGTAGACAAGCGGTAATTCGGCGTTTTGCAAAGCGTTCATCCTCGGCAGGAGATGGAACTGCTGAAAAACGAAACCCACCAGACGGTTACGCACCGCCGATAATTCTTCGTCGGATAACTCGTTCACGCGCCTGTCGCCTAAAAGATATTCCCCGCTGTCCGGGCGGTCAAGCAATCCGAGCACGTGCATAAGCGTGGACTTACCGGAACCTGACGGGCCCATAATAGCCACAAATTCTCCCGGAGCGACTTTTAGAGAAACATCCTGCAGGGCGCGGACTTCCATCTTGCCCATCCGGTATGTCTTTGAAACGTTCTTTAATTCTATCATTTCTTCCTTGAAGGCATAAAAGGATTACTCCCGGTGGATTCTTCCTGCGGAAGGGTGTATTTCTTGGTCTTTACCAGAACGCGATCATCGGCGGTGATACCGGAGACGATCTCCATATCCTTATCACCGGCAATACCGGTAACCACGCGGGCCTTCAAAGGCTCGGCTCCGTTATCCTGCTTCAATAACACGTACTGATAGCCGTTATCGTTCTGCAAAGCCTCCACCGGGATAAGCAGCGCTTTGTCGTTACTGCGGCTGATAAAATCCACACCGGCATTCATCCCGGAACGAAAGAACGCCGGGACGGACTCCGGCACCAGGTCCACCTTATAGATAGTGACGTTGTTGGAAGTCTCCGATTCGTAATAGATATGTTCCACAACGGCGTTGATCTTAATGTCGGGATACGCGTCCAGAGAAACGATAGCCTTGGTATCCAGGGAGATCTTGCCGATATCGGTCTCATCCACCTGCGCCCGTATTATCAGCCTGTCGGAAAGAACGACCACGGCGTCCGAAGTGGTAACGGTTTGTCCGGGCTGCGTGGTGGCCACGATGACTTCCCCGTCGATCGGAGCCAGCAGCGGTATCGGCTTATAAGCCTCCTGCCAATACTTAAGCGTTTGTTCGCCTTTCCCCCTGGCCGCGTCCAGCAAAGCCGCGCGCTCGGTAGAACTCATTAGCGCAAGGATCTGCCCGGTCTTGACCATCTCCCCCTCTTTGACCAGAATAGACTCTATACGCCCGGCGACAGGCGGCATTATTTCCAGGCGGTTCTTAGGCAATACAGTGCCGGTGCAGGAGATATATGTCTTGACTGGGCCGATAACGGGAGCGACTTCCTTCATCACAAAATCGTTTTTCTTTTCCTTACGGCCTGCCGCGAAAATGGCGCAGAACACGGCAAGGATCACCACGACCAACACAAATATTTTAACTTTACTGATACGCATATTCCAATGTCTCTCCTTTCGCCGCCACCCATGCCGCTTCTTTCAGCAAGGCGTTGGCTCTGACGTCAAGAAAAGTCTTTTTCGCCTGCACCAGATTATCTTCGATAATAGTCCAGTTATCGTAATCTATCAATCCAAGGGAATACTGTGATTCGGCTATCTTTGAACGTTCTTCCACCGCCTCCAGGAACTTCTTCTGCACCCCCACAGTCTCACCGGCGTCCCTGAAAGCGGCCCACGCTTCCTGCAACGCCAACACTATAGAATCCCTGCCGCTGCGTTCGTCGGCCCGCGCCTGGTTCCAGACAGCCTTAGCCTGGCTGACTTCAGCGGACCTTAACCCGCCTTCGAATACCGGCAGCGATAAACTTACCCCGGCGTTCCATTGTTCGGTTTGCGGAGGCCAGCGGGAACCGCTTTTATTGGCGCCGGCATTCGCGGACAACTGCGGGAAAAAATCAGCCTGCGCGGCTTTTACGTTAAAAGCCGCGGAGTTACTTAAAGAAGCGAGTCTCCGCAGAGAAGGATGCGACTTGGCAAGCTTCTCGAAATCAGGATTCTCCGTTCCGAAGTTCAGGGAGTCAAGATCACCGCTGACAACGATCTCGCGAAAACTCCCCGCGCCGATCTCTTTCAGCAGGCTGCGCCGCGCGACCTCCAGCGCGCGTTTATTCTGCGCTATCTCCAACTCCGCCTGCGCGAGATTAGCCTGGACGGTCAGGAAAGCGCCCCGGTGTTCTATCCCGGATTCATAGCGCAACGTGATCAATTCCAGATTACTGCGGCGGATCTGATAAATTTCTTCGGAGATCTTAAGCGCCTCCTGCGTTTTTAGCAGATTCAAAAAAGCCGTCCGCAAGGCCAAACGGACATTGGCGGACGTGTAGTTAAATCTGTATTTCGCGGCTTTAGTGTTCTCAAGAGCGGCCTTGAACTTCTCCGGGGTCTTCAACCCGTCGAATAGAAGCTGAGTTCCGGTCAACCCGTAACTGTAGGTATCCTGCGATTTGGAGGTGCCCGCCGCCAGGCTGGAATCCACCTGCGGCAGCATCCCGCTGAAGGAAATTTTCTCACCCGCCTCGTATTGCTTTACCGATTCGCGCGCGGAGATCAGATCCGGATGATTGACCGAAGCCTCCTTCACGCACGCCTCCCAGGTAAGTTCTTCCGCGTCCGCGGCAGACGCGGCGCAAAAGAATATGAACAACAGGACAGGCACGGATATTTTATTAATTTTGATCATAATTTAATACTTTCTTAATTATAATTAGACAATATCCACAGGGAAAAAGTTACTTTCCCCGGTTCTTCCCGCAAGCTTTCCGGGATCTTGGCGTTTCAATTTGAATATTATAACCCATTAAAGCATAGAAGGAAATAAGTAATTAAAATACCTTAATTAAAATACCGGCAACGGCTATGGTAACGTGTTCGTATCGGTTTTCGGTTACGGTAACGTCAGAAAGCCGTAACCGTCCGCCATTGATGCGTTGGCGAGACTTCGTCCGCCATTGATGCGTTGGCGAGACTTCGTCCGCCATTGATGCGTTGGCGAGACTTCGTCCGCCATTGATGCGTTGGCGAGACTTCGTTACCGATAGACGAAACGGGTATCGTGACCGTAACCGATAGACGATACTAATACCGGCATTCGGGAATTCTGCGCTCCGATTAAAAACTGGTTGGGTTCTAAAAAGTAACGAGGCATAAAGGATGGAATTTCTCGTCCCTCATCGTTCTTCTATCGTATATCTATAACCCTATACCCAAATCAATCGGCACCCTGCCCAGGGATTTAAGAAGCTGCATAGTCCCTTCGACCTGCAGGGAGATATTCTCGGTGGAATGCGCTCTGGAAGGATAGAGAGAATAAAGCGGCCTATAAGCAAGCGGAGTAAGATTAAGCATTAATGAATTAGCGCCGGCAAGCAAACCTTTTCTGCCGGCATCCGGGGTCAAGGTCTCGGCCGCGGTAGTCAGCAGTATCTTGGCTTCGGCAGGGGCCGCGATCCTGGCCAAAGCCAGAACTTTGAACAACTCATCTTCGGACGGAGCGCTTATTCCGGAAAGCGGAGTGCCCGGATGCGGCAGCACCGGCCCGAAGCTGAACATCTCGGCGTCCAACTCCGCGGCCAGATGAATATCGTTTATTATATCCTGGCGGGTCTGCCCCGGCAGGCCGATCAAACCGCCGGTGATGATCAGATAGCCCATCCGGTAAGCGGCCCGGATCTGTCGAACCCGGCTATCCAGTTCATATCCGGGGTGCAAAGAACGGTAAAGCGCGGGATTGGAAGTTTCGAAACGCATCAAAAGGCCGCGCGCCCCTGCGGAAAACAGTTTGGATAAACCTTCCTCGCCTATTTCGCCGAAACTCACCAGCACCAACACGGCGTATTTTTCCTTAATAGCGCGGACCAATCCGGACAATTCTTCGATGTCCGCCTCCGTCTGTTCCCCGCTCTGCAACACGACCGCTTTAAAGCCGTGGCATTCCACAGCTTCCCCCACGCAGGAAAGCACCTCTTCTTTGGTCATCCGATAACGCGAAAGCCGTTTGTTATGAGAGGATATGCCGCAATAAGCGCAGTTACGCGAGCAACGGTTGGATATCTCGAGTATGCCGTGCACGCAACAGGCGTTACGGTGGTATTTCTGCCTCAAGAAATTACCGGACTTCAACAACATCCCGATCTGTTCAGTATCCCTCAGGCCGAGGAGATAAAGCATCTCTTCATTGCCCAGCTTCCGGCCGAGACAGGCTTTATCGAGAATATGATCCAGTTCCGGTACGCCGCTGGAACGGTTATCCGCGAGACGGGAATAGCGCAGATCCACTTCGTTAAGCTGCAGAAATAATTCGTGCCAGGTGGAAAGGATCTCCTGCGCTTGCGCGGGAGGGACTTTCTGGATGACATATCCTCCCTGGGCGTAGACATAATCCCCGGCCGCCAGCCCTGAAAGTTCATTGAAGGCTCTTTTCTGTTCTCCGAAATAATCTATGATCGCGGTCTTGCCGCTCAGTGAGACTACTTTACCGGGGATGGCGTAACACATTAATCTTTAAGACTCGATCTCGATATTCTCGACATAGAATTCTTTACCGGTGCGGTTCAAAAAACCCATACTGCAACAAAGAGGACAGTTCAGATCAGACCCTTTGCGTTCAAAATCATTGCCGCATTTACGACAGGTAAGTTTCTGGGGGACCGGCTTGAAAACAAGCTTCGCGCCGGCTGCCGCGGTGCCTTCGCTGAAATTCTCGAAATAAAGCCTGACGCACCCCTCGTCAAAACCGCACTGCTCGCCCATCGCCAGAGTCACCAGGGTAACTTTCTTGGCTCCGGCCGCGCCCGCCTTCTCCAGCACCTGCTTGACTATGGCCTCCACGATATGCGCTTCATGCATCGCCGTAAACTTCCTCTTCTTTCTTCACCGCCGGGGCAGCGTAACGATTATCCATAGAAAGGCACTTTTTGGGACAGATTTCCACGCAGTATCCGCAGGCTATGCAACGGTGACGGCTGATCTTCCATTTTTTCTGCGCCCTGTCCACCGTGATCGCCGCGCTGGGACATTTACGCTGGCACATCCCGCAAAAAATACAATCCTTTACCGCGATAGAAACGCTGCCGCGGGTGTTCTTATAATAACCGCGCGGCACAAAAGGATACCTGCGCGTGGCCGGTGCCGTGAAAATGTTCTTGATGATGGACGCTGTCATACGGAAAAAAGGCATATTTATCTTTCTGTGCAGCTGATGCACGGGTCGATGCTCAACACCAGCACCGGAACATCCGCCAGTTCATGCCCGGGCAGGATCTTCACCAAAGCCGGGATATTGGCGAAAGTCGGGGTCCTGACGCGCAGGCGTTTCAGGAATTTCCCGCCGTCGGCCTTGAAATAATAGACCACTTCCCCCCTCGGTTGTTCGGTGCGGGCGAAATATTCCCCGTCAGGAAAACCGGAAACTTTATTCTCGATAGCGCCGTCCGGAATAGAACCGGCGGCCTGCCCGATGATATCTATAGACTGAAATATCTCCCGGATGCGCACGGAACAGCGCGAATAACAATCGCCTGCCGTCTCGACCACGGGAGCAAAATCCATCCGCGGGTAAGCGGCATAGCCGAGTTTGCGCATATCCTGCGCCACTCCGGAAGCACGCGCAGTCGGCCCCACAGCTCCCAGCGTATAAGCTTCCTCCCTGCTGAGTTTTCCGACCCCGGAAAGCCTGTGTTTGACCGAGGCGTCGCGCAGAAAAACATCCGCGATAGCGCGCACCCTCAGGACATAATCCTGAAGTTTAACGGTTATCGCCTTAAGGGAAGCGTTATCCACGTCCTTCCTTACCCCGCCCACCTTGCACGAACCGAAGATCACCCTACCGCCGGTGGTTTCCTCGATTATATCCAGCACCAGTTCCCGGATACGCCAGGACTCCATAAATAACGACTCGAAACCGAAAGCGTCCGCCATCAGCCCCAGCCACAACAAATGGCTGTGCACCCTGGATAATTCCGACCAGATCACCCTCAGGTAAGAAGCCCTCTCCGGGACTTCTATCTTCATCAGTTTTTCTATGCCGAGGGAATAGGTCATCCCGTGGATAAAACTGCAGATGCCGCAGATACGCTCCGCGACAAAAACATATTCCTGGAAATCTTTTTTTTCGACCAGTTTCTCCAGCCCCCTGTGCACGAACCCCACGGAAGGAACGGCTTCCATCACTTTTTCGTCCTCGACCACCAGGTCCAAATGTACCGGTTCCGGTAGAACAGGATGCTGCGGGCCGAAAGGTATAATTGTGCGTTTGGTCATTTATTCTCCCCAAAAGGGTGCTTCACCGAAGTACGGTAAAACTTGCCCTGATAATCCACGGCAATGCCTTTGATCGCGATCCCGAAAAGGTCGCTGATCTCGTTCTCATAAAGGAACGCGCTCCAGTATATTCCGCTGATACTTTTCAATTCCGCGCCCTGTAAAGGAAGGATTATTTTAATATTGTGGAACCGGTAATCCTTGTCGAAAGAATAATTGACCTCGAAAGCGGTCTCCGTTTTTGTGGCGCCGACCTGCGCCAGCCGCCAGCCTTCCTCTTTCATACCGCGCACCCGCGAGAAAAGATCCTCTTCACCGCCGACAGTCAAAAACACCTGTTCTTCTTTCATACATCTTCCTTCTTCCCGGGTTTCTCCAGGTAAATACGGTCCCTTTTATCAGACACCTTGGCGCTCTTAAACGGCTTGTAGCCGAGCTGTTTGTAAAAAAAGATGTTCCTCTTGCTCTTATGCCCGGTAAACACCTCGTAACCGCTGGCTCCGGAAAATTCCGCCTCCACCGCGCACATCAATTTCCTGCCTATGCCTAAATTCTGATATGTCGGATGCACCACCAGCCTGCCGATACGCAGGACCTCCTCATCCAAACAGGCCCGCACCGAACCGACGATGCGGCCGTCCATGATCGCTTTCAAAAAAAGCTTGCTCTTAAAATCGCCCTTTAACTCATCCAGCGTCTGCTTCAGGGGAGACAAATTGAAATCATTGTATATTTCCGCTTCGCTCTGGAAAGCCAGTTTCTGCAAAACGAGGATCTGTTCCGCGTCCTCTATCCCGGCAACGCTTATCTCCAGATGCTCCAGGCCGGCGGACATTGATTTGAATTTACTGCGTTTCTCAGCCAGCACTCCCAGTGCCTTTACGGCCCCGTCTATGATCGCTTCCGGCCTGGCCGCGCACCCGGGAACGTATACATCCACAGGCAATACCCTGTCCACTCCGCCCGCGACGTTATAACATTCGCTGAATATACCGCCGCTGGAGGCGCAAGCGCCTACCGCGACCACCACCTTGGGATCCGGCATCTGCGCGTATATATTCTGAATGACTTCCTTATTCTGCTCATTAACAGAACCGGTGATCACCAGTATATCGGCGTGCTTGGGATTTCCGGTATTGATCATGCCGAAACGTTCCACGTCGTAAACGGGAGTCAGGCAAGCAAGCACTTCTATATCGCAACCGTTACAGCTGGAAGCATCATAATGTATTATCCACGGAGATTTATTAAAATAAGGCATATTTCACCTCGGAATAAAATATAAAACCAGGATATTCCCGAATCCCAGCAACAGCGCCGCGCTCCAGGAAACCGCCATAAGCATTTGCCATTTGACCCGCGCGAACGCGTTATCGATCAACACCACCATAAAATACGACACCAGGCAGGCGGCCGCGCCAACGGCCGGTTTATAGGCAAAGAACAGATACAATAATCCAAGCACCAGGACAAGTTCATACCAGTGAGCGACCTCTATCATAGCCAGCGTCCTGCCGGAAAACTCGGTAGTGATCCCCTTGACGATCTCCTGATGCCCGTGATGCGAGGTGGAGATATCGAACGGCGACTTCCTGAACTTGACCGCCAGAATAAAAAAGAAGCTGATAAAAAGCCCGGGCAGCATAACTATCAGCGGGCCGGGAAAAGAAATAATATTCGCAACGGAGAAACTGCCGGTGACCATATACATACCTATGGCCGAAAGAAGGACCGCCGGTTCATAAGAGACCATCTGGAGCAGTTCGCGGTTGGAACCGACGAAGCTGTACGGTGAACTGGCCTTGTATCCGCCCAGGACAAAGAATATCCCTGCCAGGGTAAAAGCGAAGATCACCAGAAGAAGGTCGCCGCCGGTAAAAAAAAGGCCTCCGGAGAAAACCGCGAAAAGCAGGAAGAACAGGATATAGAAGTTCTGCGACCTGCGCACGACAAGCTCTTCTTTATCCATAAGTTTGAGGACGTCGAAGAACGGTTGCAGCAAAGGCGGGCCGATCCTGCCCTGCATACGCGCGGTCAACTTGCGGTCAAGGCCGCTGATCAACCCGCCGGCGATGGGGGCTCCTATTAAATATATCAATAAAACGATAACTGTCTTCATGGCCTTGAAAGAACCAGCATTACGGTCAGCAGCGCCAGTGATACGATTACTCCGTATTTGAACAACCTGGCTTCGCCGAAATACTTCGTGAGATAATAACTCCTCAATTCCATATCCTTCACCGCGTATCCCGCCCCGTGAAACTGCGTGTGCGAATCGGCGTTGGCTCCGCCCAGATAAGCGTCCACCACCTTTACCCGTTTGCCGTAATTAATGAAACTCAGCGGAAAGAGCGCGAGCATTCCCAGCATAATCGCCATGATCACCACGTTCCCGTGGCTCATGGTAAAAGTCCTGCCGTAGATCTCGATCACGTAAGGCTCGATGAGGAACGCGGACACAGCCGGGAAGAACCCGCAGACCCCCACGGTCAAAGCCGCCAGAGCGCCCAGGCTCAGCCACTCGCTGCTGTGCACCCCGTCTTCCAGCCGTTCTTTTTCCTCCGTAACGGTAATAAGTTTCCCCATCCATTTGACCCAGAACAAAAGCGACACGGAACTGCCGAAGACCACGAACACCGCCAGCAACGGATTATAGTCAACCAAAGCCTTCAACACCGCCCATTTGCTGATCAACATTCCGAAAGGCGCCAGGAACATCCCGGCCATGCCGATCTGCACC
>JBAZGW010000015.1:0-23418 GCA_041652635.1 Candidatus Omnitrophota bacterium
TTGCTTAATTGGCTCTTCCTGCCCGGCAACAGGGACAGCCGTGGGTTCCGCCGGTTTCGGTTCAAAAGTGAACAATACCACCGAATAAGCCGGCAATACCATTGTTTCCTCCCAGACCCCGGAACAGTTTATCGTTTTCTCCTGCGCCGCCGAGAAGACGCAGTCTTTAACGCAAGAGGAGTCCGACACGTATTTACGCGCCAGATAATCGCCGTTGATATTCTTCAATGTGATCTTAACGGACTGCGAACCGGCCTTCTTCTTTTCAACATCATCGTTACGGGCCACCGCATCCGCGAGCAAAGACCTCAGCCTTTTGCTTACCCCCCGCAAAGATTGTATATCGGCCTGTTTCGAAAGCAGCCTGGCGTAAACACCGTCCTTTATCATACGCAGCAGCAGTTTGATTTCCGCGGCGGACAGGCCGCCTATGTTGCGGGAGATCAGATCCCTGGCAGCCTCGGGATTGACATAATTATAAACCAGCACGTTCACGCGCGCCCCCGCCTTCCCCGCGAGTATGCCGACGTCGCTCTTCCCGGAGGATGACGGGACGGAATAAAAATCCGGGCCCAATTCACGCAGCATCCGGAAAACATTATAGGCCGCTTTAGGCCCTCCTTTATACTGGCCGTTGCGGGAATCAAACCAGAACGCCCCCACGTTGCGGGTAACATGCTCCTTATTGGAATGAAAATCCTCCAGGCAATAATACACCTGCCCGTCAACCCCGCAGGCCTGCATTCCTTTCAGCCTGGCCGGGATGTAACTGGCGGCGATATTGCCTTTCTCCGAACGTTCCAAAGGCAGGTTCAACCCGTTGTCGTAATTCCACTCGTCGATGATCAACGGGGTTTCCGTATTCAAATTGAAATAATTAAGCCATTCCCGGATCAATTCCATCGGCAGTTTATTGTAAGCGGTATTGTATTGTTCGGCTAACGGGTCGGTGGAATAAGCGTGCCAGGTGATAAAATTCAGCGGCAGAGCGTAACGCGAACAGTACCTGATCAACTCGTAGATCAGGCTCTTCTCCGGATCCGCCACGGTATTGCCCTCAGGATTCTGATACCACCAGCTGGTTCCCGGGCCGCCGAGCCGTATCTTCACTTTATCTTCGTTCTCAACTTCTTTTACCGCCTCAGCCACGCTGCGGTAAAGGACGAGATAATCCTGAGTGCTCCCCAGGAAAAAGTCATCCATGTCCGGGGCGCTCCAGACCTCGAACAAGACTTTATCGTTCCGGAACTCCCTGATATAAAATTTAACGCGGGCCTTGAATTCCTTCGGGTTCAACAGCTGGCTTCTCTTATCAAGCACTTTCCCCATGCCGGCCGGGGTCCCGAAGAAGCTGACGATCACGGTCCCTCCGGAAGCGCATACCCGGTTGATAATACTATGATAGGAAAGGAGCGATCGATCGGCCGCCTCTTTATTGCCCCGCAACTGATCGGCCTCCCAGAGATTCAACTGCAGGCGGTAATAACCGGAGAATCCGATCTCTTCCTCCCATTTCTTCACCGTTTCGTCGTCAGCCAATACCTGCGGGCGCGCGGTATTCGCGTTCCCCCCCCTGCCGCTTAGATCTATCGAAGGAGAGAATATCTTCGGACGGGGTGTCACCTGCCCCGCGATATCCAGGGAGAATTCTGTTTGCTGAAACGGCTCTTTCTTCTCTTCCTGCGCCGAGGACTGGCGCCCCGTGAATAAAAATAACGCCGTTAGAATAAAAGCCGCCGGAGTAATTATCCTTATTGCCGCTCTACGCATCTCTTGCCTTTTGTTAAACGGCGGCATTGACACGCGTGATCCCCGCCGCCCTGCCGCTCGTCTCGTCTATCTCCACCACCACTCCCTGGACCTTCACGTTCTCTTCCGCCACTTCAAACCGGACCGGCATCCCGGTCACGAACTTATGCAGCACGTGTTCGACCTTCCTGCCGATGACCGAATCCTGCGAACCGCACATTCCAACATCACTGATATAAGCCGTGCCCCTGGGAAGGATCCGTTCGTCGGCCGTCTGCACGTGGGTGTGCGTTCCCAGCACCGCGGAAACCTTGCCGTCAAGGTACCATCCCATCGCCACTTTTTCCGAGGTGGCTTCCGCGTGGATATCCACGATAATTATTTTAACGCGCGCGGAGAGTTCCTTCAAGGCTTCCTGCGCGCATTTAAACGGGCATTCGGAAGGTTCCATAAAAACCCTGCCCAGCAGATTGATCACGCCGACCTGCCTGCCGTCCGGCAATGCATATACATCCGCGCCCCTGCCCGGCGCCTGCGCGGAAATATTGACCGGCCTTAAAATACGGCGTTCTCTTTCTATCAACGGAACTATCTCGCTTTTCTTCCAGATATGGTCCCCGGAAGTAAGCACATCCGCCCCGGCGGAGAGCAGGTCTTCCGCGGTCTTTTCGGTGATCCCGGAACCGCCCGCGGAGTTCTCCGCGTTGGCGATCACAAAATCAACGCCGAACTCTTTCTTGATGCCCGGAAGGGCCTTGCGGAAACCATTCCTTCCCGGACTGCCCACGATGTCGCCTATGAACAATATCTTCATTCTTATTTAGCGTATTCGATGGCCCTGGTCTCGCGGATCACGGTGACCTTGATCTGACCGGGATATTCCATCCCTTCTTCTATCTTTTTGCGTATTTCGCGCGCCATATTCACCGCTTCGGAGTCGGATATCTTCTCGGGCTGAACAACGACCCTGATCTCCCTGCCCGCCTGAATGGCGAATGATTTTTCCACGCCCTTGAAAACATTGGCGATCGATTCCAGTTTATCCAAGCGCTTGATGTAAGTCTCCAGGGTTTCCCTGCGCGCTCCTGGACGGGCCGCGCTGATCGCGTCAGCCGCGACCGTCAGCACCGCGTAGAAACTGCGCTGTTCGGCCTCCTCATGATGCGCCTCTATCGCGCCCACGGTATCCGGGGATTCACCGAATTTCCTGGCCAGCTCGGCGCCTATCGTGGCGTGGGTCCCCTCGACCTGATGGTCAATGGCCTTACCGATGTCGTGCAATAAGCCGATCCTCCTGGCCAGTTTAAAATCAAGGCCGAGTTCCGAAGCCATCACGCCCAACAGGTAAGAAACTTCCTTGGAATGCTGCAACGCGTTCTGTCCAAAGCTGGTGCGGTATCTCAACCTGCCGAGTAATTTTATCAATTCCGGGTGCAAATTCTCCACCCCGGAATCAAAAGCCGCCTTTTCCCCTTCTTCCTTGATCTTGACGTCCATCTCCTTCTTCGTCTTCTCCACTATTTCCTCGATCCGCCCGGGGTGGATACGGCCGTCGCTGATCAATTTCTCCAGGCTCAAACGCGCTATCTCTCTGCGCACGGCATCAAAACAGGAGATGGTCACCGCTTCCGGGGTATCGTCTATGATCACGTCCACGCCGGTGGCCATTTCAAACGCCCTTATGTTGCGGCCTTCCCTGCCGATGACCCTGCCCTTCATCTCGTCGCTCGGCAGAGTGACCACGCTCACGGTGGATTCTACCGTATGTTCCACCGCGCAGCGCTGTATGGAAAGGCTCAATATCTCCTGCGCTTTCTTAGCGGAGGCGTCCTTTAATTCCTCTTCCTGCTTCTTTATCAACTGCGCTTTCTCGAAGCTCAATTCGTCGTTCAGCCTGTTCAACAGTATCTGTTTGGCCTCATCGGCGGAAAGAGAAGCTATCTTCTGCAACCTGTCTTTTTCTTCGTCTATCAAAGACATCAATTGGGCATCCTTGGATTTCAACACGTCTTCCTGTTTCCTGACGTTATCCTGGCGCGCCTCTATTTCCTTTTCTTTCTTCTCCAACAGGTCCAGGCGGCGGTCTATATTCTCTTCTTTCTGCGACAGCCTTTTCTCCACAGAAACCAATTCCTGCCTGCGGTCTTGGGTCTGTTTATCGAAATCCTGACGCATGCGGTAAAGCAGGTCTTTTGCTTCCAGTTCAGATTCCCTGCGTTTATCCTGGGCCTCTTTCTTGGCCTGATCTATAATGGCTTTGACTTGGGCTTCGGCGTCCTTTACTTTTCTTTCCGCGATATAACGACGCAATAAATAGCCGAGAAGCAGCGAAACCGCCGCCGTAACCGGCATCAATAATGCTAACAACATAGTTACCCCCTTTTAGAGAACGAAGTTAATATGCGCTAACTCATGAACTCCGTTTGCCGGCGCCCGGCCCTATAGCGCGGCCGGCCTTACCGCAAACGGTCAAGCAAAGATGATCTTTGTCAAAGCGGTATCGTGTTCTGCGGCGGGGATTCGCGGGACGACCTGAAAATCGTAAGCCAGGCCCACTGAGGGAACGGTTGAAGGAAGCTTTTTCAAGAAGTTATCGTAATACCCTTTGCCTCTGCCTAGGCGGTTGCCGGCTTCATCAAAAGCCAACCCGGGTACAATCACCAAGTCTATGTCCTCAAATCCGATAAACTTCCGAATTACAGGCTCACCAATGCCGTAAAGGCCTTTTTTAAGCCTCTCGTCCTCCGGAAAAAGACAGGGTTTCATCTTTCTGTTGCAGCCGCAAACCGGCACGGCAACTATTTTTCCGGACTGCCTGGCTTCCTTTATCAATTCCTGCGTTTTAACTTCCCCGCCAAAAGACACATAACACATTATCGTTTTTGCCTTTTTAAACAACAAACTGCGAAAAAGCGCCTCCTTTATCTGTTTGCTTTTCCTGCAACGGACCTCTTCCCCCTGCGCTTTAAGAAGGGTTAAAATCCTTCTGCGAAGCTTGTCTTTTAAAAATCCTATATTTCCCTTCTTCAATTCCGCCATAGTATCAATATTTTAATGCAACGCGGCCGGATGGTCAATACCCTTGCTCGCGGCTAAGGACGCGAATCCGCGCGAATGATCCCGCGGTTGGCGTATCTGACTGAAATAACCCGGGTTACCGGCCTTCTTCGATCCGGCGTATATCAACGCCCAAACGCAATCTTTTTCGCGGTCAACTTCGCACTTCCCTTTATTCATCCCCCCACAGGGACCGTTCAACATCTCTTTAGGGCAAAGGGCCAGCGGACAAAGCGCGCCGGTCTCTTCAAGCAGGCAGGTGCCGCAAAGAACGCAGTTCTGCCTGAATTTACCTTTGGCATCCCTTGATGCCGGAAATAAACTATTGCAGCCGGGTAATACCTGGATATCAACGCACAGGTTCTCTTTTACCGACTGCGTTCCCATCCCGCAGGCCATAACCAGGACCGCCGAGCTCCGCGACAACTCCCCGCCGAAACCGGCCAGGGCGTTCTTTACATTCACGGCGATACACGGCGCTTCCGGGACGCAGGAACCGCTTACCTGTATCCCTTGTTTCTCAAGAAAGTCTTTCATCACCCTTAATTCTGCCTCTCCCCCTGTGCGGCAGACTGTCGCGCAGTCCGCGCATCCGATAAGAAAAACCGGGGTGCGTTTTTTAAGAAATCCGAGTATCTCTTCCAGCGGTTTTAATTCGGTGAAGATCATTACCTTACCAGAGTTCCTGTCTCATCTTGGCGTCGACTTCTTTGGCATTCTGCCAGTCTTTTTTGGCGCCGTCCACCGCGCCGGAACTCGCCCCTTTAACAGTCTCGCATCCCATGATCGCAGTGAACATCAGTAAAAAGACCACGATGAGTGTTTTCCTGAAAATCATCTGTCCTCCTCCGGAGCCCTGTATTAACTACAGCAGCCGCATTGTTTATCCTGATTGCCCTTGTCCAAGTATTTACCGCTGTTCTTGCCGAACTCTTCTTTGCATTCCAGAGAACAGAAAAAGAAGGTCTTGCCGGACATGCTGATCTTTGCCGCGGCTTTATCGGCATCGATCTCTTTGCCGCAGACCGGGTCTTTTTTCTTTTCCCCGGTATTTTGCCCGTTGTCTTCCCAACCGCAACAACAACCGCTGCTCGCCTTCCTGGCGAACACGAATAGAATAAGAGCCATCGCCGCTACAGCCAAAACAACCAAAACTCCCATACGACACCTCCGGTTATGGGTTGATCAACTTTATCTGTAGTTACAAAATCCGAGAGCTACCGAAAAATCCACGCTTCTCAAGCGTGCGATGACCGACTGCAGATCGTCTTTCTTGGCTCCGGAAACCCTGACCTTGTCTTCTTCTATCCTGACTTGGACTTTCACCCCCAGGTCTTTGATGATCTGCACGAGCTCCCTTGCTTTATCGCGCGGGATACCCACGGTTATTTCGACTTTCTGCCGCACACTGTTGCCGCCGGCTTTCTCCGGATCGTTATAAACCAGCGCCTTTAAAGATACTCCGCGTTTGGCGGCCTTGGTGTTCAAAATATCCCGGATGGCCCTAAGTTTGAATTCGTCATCGGCCGTAATATTTATGCGTTTTTCCTGGCGGTCGAACGACAAAGAAGAAATACTGCCCTTAAAATCATATCTCTGGGCGATCTCTTTCCCTGCCTGATTCACGGCATTGTCAACTTCCTGCAGATCCACCTCAGAGACTATATCGAACGAAAAGTCCGCCATTTTTCACCGGTTTTACATTTAAACAGTTGTCTTTTTTATTAAACGGGCATTCCGCGTTAACTTCGCCCGAATGACCGAAGGACGATAGTCCCGCGACAAAAAATCCCGCTTACATCTTATCATCCCTGGCCGCGGAAATCAACTATAAAACGAGAATGGGAAAAGAAGAAAACTGGAAAGGAATCGTCCCTCATCCTTCGTGCTTCATCCTTCCCGGCACTTTATGTGCCGGAGCGAAGCTTATCCAGGCGCTGTTTGATCTTAGCCTCGTGGCCGATGGAGGTGGGTTCGTAAAAACGCACTTTACGGCGGGTATATTCCTGTTTAACAAAATGCCCCGGGTAATCATGGCTGTACTTATAATCTTTGCCGTGTCCGAGAGACGCCGCGGATTTGTAAGAAGCGTCCTTGAGATGATCGGGGACCTCCTGCACCGTCTCATTTTCCACTTCGGCGTAAGCCCTGCCGAGCGCCAGGTAAGCGGCGTTGGATTTAGGCGCGCAGGCGATATACACAACCGCCTGCGCCAGCGGGATGCGCGCCTCCGGCATCCCGACGAATTCCGATATCTGCAGAGCGGCGGCGGCCAGCACCGCGGCCAATGGATCGGCGTTGCCGACATCCTCGGAAGCGCAAATACAGATCCTGCGCGCGATAAAACGCGGGTCCTCCCCGGCATAAAGCATTTTTGCCATCCAATAGAGGGCGGCGTCCGGGTCCGAACCGCGCATCGCTTTTATGAACGCCGACGCCGTATCATAGTGCCCGTCACCGTCGCGGTCGTAAACCAGGGCTTTTTTCTGAATGGATTCGGCCGCCGTTCCCAGGTTGAAATCGATTACGCCTTCCGGGGAAGGCTCCGTGGTCAAGACGCCGATCTCCAACGCGCTGAGGGCGCGCCTGGCATCGCCTTCACAGGCGCGCGACAGGAATTCTACGGCTTCCGAAGAAACCCGCACATTTAGATTCCCCAGCCCTCTTTCTTTATCAGATAAGGCGCGCTCAAGAATGGTTTTTATATCTTCTACCCCGAGACTTTTCAATTCGCATACCAGTGAACGGGAAAGGATCGGCGATACCAGGGAAAAGAACGGGTTCTGCACGGTGGCGCCGATCAACACCACATTGCGCTCCTCCACATCCGGCAGCAGCACATCCTGCTGCGATTTATTGAAACGGTGGATCTCGTCAATGAACAGGACCGTCCTTTCGCCGGCGGCCCTTGCCTTTTTCGCCGCCGCGATCACCTTGCGCAATTCTTCCACGTTGGAAGTCGTGGCGTTCAAGGAAATATAGCGGGCTTGGGTGATATTGGAAATACACCTGGCCAGGGAAGTCTTACCGGTTCCCGGGGGGCCGAAAAGGATCAATGAAGTCAGCCTGTCGGACTCGATCGCCCTGCGCAGAAGTTTTCCTTTGCCGAGCAAATGAGATTGTCCGGCGTACTCCTGCAGATTGCGCGGCCGCATACGCACAGCCAAAGGAAGATCGGCATGATCTCCCTGTTCGACCGGATCTCCAGAAGAAGAATTATTCTTTCGCATTAAAATTGTCTTTCGGGTTAAGGAAGGCTAAAAATGACATAAAAAAACCCCGCACTGTGCCGTTGGACAAATGACAGGTTGAACCCACATTACACTTGGGTGTCCTCCTCCAGACGCCGAAGCGCCGGGAGAGCTGGACTCCTTAATTTTGGTGTTGGTTCACCAAATATCATCCATCCTAACGAGCACGGCAGGGAATCTATCGCTGCAAAAGTAAGTATACCATGGCTTATCCCTGTTGTCAATTCCCGCCAAGAATCGGCAACGGCAACGTCTAAGGAATTCAGGAAAAAATCCCTCGTTTGAAACGTCCGCCACTAATACTTTGGAGAAACTTCGTCACCGATTGACGAAACGGCCTTAATCCCGGGGACACAATAATTAATTGCCCCCCGGCAACGGCCAAGGTCAACTATTATACTGTTACATGAATTTCTGATAGTCGAGAATCGAAATTAGATCGTCCGCGGCGTCAACGCAAAGAAACGCCCGGCCTGACGGAAAGGGCATCGACGATGCCGGCGTGCACGGGCGCGATCTCTTCCTCGGTCAAAGTTTTCTCTTCCGAGCGGTAAACACAGGAAACCGTCAATCCTTTGTGCCCGGGGGAGATCTGTTCCCCTTTATAGATATCGGTAAGCTTCACTTCCTTAAGCAGCACGCCTCCCGACTGAACGGCGACAGTGAATATTTCCCGCAAGGGGATCTCTTCTCTAAGCGACAGGCTGATATCGCGGATGATCGCCGGATACAACGGTAATTTACGGAATTTCTTTTGCAGGGAAAGACGCGCGCGCAGGACCGGTTCAAGCTTGATTTCCGCCAGGACAACGATACGGTTCTTTATGTCGGCGGCCGCCGCCTGTTTTTTATTCGGAATAATGATCTCTCCCAGGCGCTCCTTACCGGCATAAACGGAAATATCCATCCCGACAGAATGCTGCCTGAACGAACAATCACGCAGTCCGGCCCAAGCGAACAACATTTCCAGAACACCCTTGATATGCAGCGGGCCGAGAGAATCTTCGCGGAATGTTTCTCCGTTAAAATACCTGCGGGTCCCGCAAACCGCCAACGCCAGAACGCGCTCTTCGTTCCGGGCCGCCGACGCTGTGCGGTAATAAATATCCGCGATCTCGAAAAGCCGAAGTTCTTCCTGCTTCTGGTTAAGATTATAGGCCAGGCAGCGCAATAACCCCGGCATAACGGAAGTGCGCAGGACCTCCTGCTCCCGGCTTAAAGGATTCAATATCTCTATGGCTTCTCCGGGCTTTTCCGCCGGGAACTCCAGCGATCTCCTGTCCACCAGGCTGTAAGTTACCGTTTCATTAAATCCCTGGCCGGAGAGAAGGTTTTTAATTTCTAAGACGCATTGCCAGGCGGTCAATCCGGACAGGCCGGAGACCACGGGAGGCTGAACGGAAGGTATCCTGTCATAACCGTATATACGCGCGATCTCTTCTTCCAGGTCCGCCTGCTGCTGCACGTCTTTACGGTAAAGAGGCACTTCCACTGTAAGGATATCCGGATCAGACGCGGATTTACCGACCGTGAATCCCAGGCCGGAGAGGATCTTCGAAGCTAATTTCCTCGGCAGCTTGATATTCAAAAGCGTTTCCGCCCTGGAAAGCGAAAAACGGACCTGTTTACGCCGCGGTATCTTCGCGCCTTTTTGAACGCGGACCTCCGCGCTGCCCCCGCAAATAGACAAAATAAGCATAAGCGCCCGTTCAACCGAAGCCCGGACTCTTTCCGCGTCCACCCCCCGTTCAAAACGATAAGACGCTTCCGTCTGCGCGGCCATAAGCTGACGGCCTTTTCTCACCAGCACTGGATCAAAGATCGCGCCTTCCAAAAGAACGTTCACGGTGCTGCCGGATACTTCGCTTTCCGCGCCGCCCATGATACCGGCCGCGGCCACAGGCCGGCCAGCGTCGGCGATAACGAGGATCTCCGGTGTCAGAATATTTTTCTTACCATCGATAGTGACCAGCGTTTCTCCCTGCCGCGCCCTGCGCACGTTTACCCGCCCGCCGGAAAGCTTATCGAGATCAAACGCGTGCAACGGAGCTCCCCATTCGAACAAAGCGTAATTGGTGATATCTACCAGGTTATTGATGCTTCTGCAGCCGATGCTCTCCAGCCGCCTGCGCAGCCATTCGGGAGAAGGGCCGACCTTCACGCCTTTTATAAGAGTGGCGGTATAAAGCGGACAGTCGACGGCGCTGTCCAAAGAAACCGAGAAGCCCGCGGACACTTTGCTTATCTTAGGCATATCTTTAAAGAAACCGGCAGGGGCCTTGAACTTTCCGCCCAGCACCGCCGCGGCTTCCCTGGCCATGCCGGACATGCAGAAACAATCTGCCCGGTTGGAGGTGATCTCGGCTTCGAGGATGAAATCGCCGTCCAGCGGCTCAACCGACCCGACCTCATGACCGGCCATGGTAAGTTTCTGCGCCAGGGCCTCGGCATCCGCCTTTATATCCACAAAATCTTTCAGCCAATTATAACTGAATTTCATGATTTTTACCTCAGAACTGCCTCAAGAACCTGATGTCGTTTTGGAATAACAATCTTATGTCGTCTATACCGTATTTAAGCAACGCGATCCTGTCCACTCCCATGCCGAAGGCGAAGCCGCTGTATTTCCCCGGATCATACCCCACATTCCTGAACACATTAGGATGTATCATACCGGCTCCCAGTATCTCCAGCCAGCCTTTTCTGCCGCAGAGAGGACAGCCTTTGCTTTTGCAGATAATACAGGAAACGTCCATCTCCACCGAGGGTTCCGTGAAAGGAAAAAAGTGCGGCCGGAAACGTAACCGGATATCTTCGCCGAAGATGCCGCGGGCAAAGGCCTCCAGGACACCTTTTAGATGGGAAAAACTCACGTTTTTATCGACCAAGAACCCTTCCAGCTGATTGAACATAAAGGAATGGCTGGCGTCCACCGCGTCCGGGCGATAGACTCTGCCCGGAACGACCACCGCCAGCGGCGGTTTTTTAGCGCGCATCACTCTTATCTGCATGGGTGACGTGTGGCTTCTCAAGAGGAGTTTACCGTCTCCGGATTCCAGCGTCCCTCCTCCCGGAGCCTTTAAATAAAAGGTGTCGAAGGTATCGCGCGAGGGGTGTTCCAGGGGAATATTCAATCCGCTGAAGTTATTGAATTCGCTCTCGATCTCCGGGCCTTCTTCAACGGAAAAACCCATTTTCGCGAACAACCCGGTAATTTCTTCCGCTACCTGAGTGATCAGGTGAACGCTGCCGGCCGGCTGGCTTATCCCCGGAAGGCTGATATCCATTCCAGACTGTCCGACGGATATTCGCGCCCCGGGGCCTGCCCCCGCGGCTTTCTTTTGTTCAAAAGCGGCGAGCAGGATATTCTTCAGGGCATTGACCTTTTTGCCGAAAGCGGCGCGCTCTTCAACCGGCAAAGTGGGGATGACCCCGGTAAGCCCGGAGAGAATCCCTTTTCTTCCCAAATACTTGTTCTGCAGATCTTCCAGGGACGCGGATGAATCAGCCCCGGCTATCTCTTCTTCCGCAGTTTTTTGCACAGCATCAATATCGATAACAGACATAATACCCCCGCTAACAAAACAGCCAGCCTTTTTTCGACCGGACAAATTACCTCTTCTTTTACGGCGCTTTTGATTATTACGGTTACGCTGTCGGCGTGGATGTCCAGATCTCCGCCGTGCTGCGGGCAGGCCTTGTGGAATTCACCGGAAACCCTGACAATGTCGCCTCGTCTTTTATATCCGCCGGCGGATAATCCCTTGACGTTGTCCGCCGCGGTAAAAACGCCGATGGCGGCGCGGCCGTCGTTAAGGTTGATCCACGCGTACCGGCCTTGTTTCATTATATCACCGATAATTTCTCCTTCAAACGATATTGTGCGGCCGTCGTATAAACCGGGATCGGCCAACAGCATCCCCGAAGATACTTTCGCCTGTTCCGCGGAAGACGCCGCCGCGCATCCAAAAAGCGCCGCGGACACAAAAACAGCGGCCATTATGTTTCTTCCGAAAAATCCCATTATCGCTTCCCCTTTATCACGGCCAGGAAAAATCCCGCCAGCGTGAACACGGATATGAACTCCAGCCTGCCCGCCCACATCTGAAACATATAAACCACTTTTAAAGCCGCCGGCATACCGGAAGAGGTGATCCCGCAGGAAAGCCCGACGTTGGCGGAGGCGGACGTGGACTCGAACAAAGAAGGCAAGAATCCGAAACCGCACAACATACCCACGATCGCCCCCATCCCATAAAGTATTATATACGCCAGCGTGACCATTAAGGCCGCGCGCACGGTCCTGTCTTCCAGGAAAACCTCTTTTATATGATGGAACCGCTGTTCGACCATCGCCCTCGCCGGAAAGATCACTTTTTTGATATCCTGGACGAACGCTTGCGCTATTATGCCTATGCGCAGCATCTTGATGCCGCCGGTGGTGGACGATACGGCGCCGCCCAAGGCCATGGCGCAGATCATGCCGACCAGCGCCAGATCGCTCCATTCTTTACCAATCTGCTCGGCGTAAACGGTCATAAAACCGGTCCCGGTATGACCGGATATCAGCTGGTAAAAACCTTTTCTGAACAACATCGCGATGTCGGAAGAATACGGTGAGCCGCCGTGCTTCAAACCGATCGCGGTAACGACAAAAGTCAAAAGCACACAAACGAACAACACCCGCATTTCTATGTTGCGGAATAATTCCCCGCGGTTGCCGGTCCACAAATGATAGTGCAGCCTGAAATTCATCGCGCCCAGCACCATAAATACGATAGTGACGATCTCGATCCCGTAATTATGGTAATACAGCATATTCTGGGACTGCAGGGCGAATCCGCCGGTATCGAACGCCGCCATAAACAGGCACGCGCCGTGAAAAAAAGCGCGCATCGGCCCCATCCCTCCAAGGAACGCCGTTATACCCAGGCTGATAGTTCCGAGCGCCAGATAAGTAAGACTGACGCCCCAGATAAAACGCGCGGTGTTAATGACATTGGGCAAGACCCTCTCGTCGCGCGCCTCCCCCACGTACATACGGAAAGCCCCGGAAAACCCTTTCACGAAGAAAGACAAGGCGACGACCACTATCCCCTGCCCTCCGATGAACATTGTCAGATGCCTCCATAAATTATGCGTCAGGGAAAGATGGTCCAGGTCCCGCACCAGAGACAATCCCGTGGTCGCGAAACCGGACATGCTCTCGAAGCAGGCGTCGAGAAAAGAAATCCAGTGCCCGCTCAGCCATAACGGTATGGCTCCGAATAACATCGCCGCCAGCCAGGAAAGCGCGACCGTTATCATCCCGTGCATCCAATTCGGATCCAGCGCGGAGATCTTTTGTTCATACGCCGGCGCCCTTTTCTTGCCGGACTCATAAGCCCCCCGGCATACTTCCTTCATCAGCAAACCGGAGATGAATACTATTTCCATCGTCACCAGAAAATCAAGGAACGGCCCGCGTTCACCGGACAAAACAGCGCAACCCAGCGGCAGCAGCATAGTCAGCCCGATGCCGAGTATTATCTTGGAGAGGTGATAACCGATAACCGCGATATCTTCAGTTCTCGGGCGCAGGATCATAGTTTTATCAGCAGGATTACGACGCAGACGGCGGCGGCCGCCAGCATCAACGCGGCGGCATAGGAGATTTCCCAGGCAATGCCCAAAATACCGTTTAACAGTTTGCTTTTTTCTTTCATGGGATCAAATCCCTTCCGCTTTAAAGCTTACCGGCAAGGAGCCGTAATAACTGGGGTTCATTCCCTATCGCGGTAATGGCAATAACGTCATCTCCCGGCTGCAGGACGGTGGTCCCTTTGGGGACAATGACTTCTTCTTTCCTCAATATGGAAACCAGAACGGAATCGGCGGGAAGTTGCAATTGGCTGACCTGTTTATTGATCACCGGGGAATCTCCCGGCAGGTCAACGCGCACAAGAGCGAGCTTGCCGCGTTTGAAACTCATTAAATTCACGAAGTCGGAGAAGGAGACCTCCTCTTCGATGATCTTTGCGATGATCTTTGTCGCGTCTACCGGGACATCGACCCCCAGTTTGGAGAAAGTGGATTCGTTGTCCGGGTTATTTACCCGCCCGACGGTACGGTGAACGCCGAAACGTTCTTTTGCCAGCTGGCAGATGATCAGATTATCTTCGTCGTCTCCGGTGACCGCGGCCACTACGTCGGCGCGCGATATTCCCGCTTCCGAAAGGATCTCCTGATCGCAGCCGTCTCCGTTGATCGCCAGGACTTCCAGCCTCCGGGCGATCTCTTCGCAGACTTCCCGGTCGCTGTCCACTATGGAAACCGTGTGCTTGCCCTCGGAAAGCCTTTTGGCGAGAAAATACCCTACCTTACCGGCCCCGACTATAAGAATATACATACCGTTCTCCCACTCAAGAAACTAAAGCCCGAATTTTTCCTTGATGCTCTTAAGGCTGGAAACCTTGACGACTCCGGTAAGGGTGTCCTTTTCGTTAAGCACCATGGAAGGCTCCGGGATCACGACCCCATCTATATTCCGGAGGGCCACAACCATGAATTCACCGGGGATGTTTATTTCCTTTATCATCTTGCCGGCAAGCCCGTTCTTCGCTTCCAGTTCGATCACCCCGAGTTCTTTCGTTTCTATCAAATAACTGGTAAAACGGCTTTCTATGATCTTGTCCCTGAGCATGGCCGCGAAAAGCACGGTCCCGCTTATAATATCCATTCCCAGCGCGGCGTATATATGCGCGCGCTGCGGATCGTAGATCCTGGCGATGACTTTAGGAACGCTGAAAATGCGTTTCGCCACCTGCGCGGAAATAAGATTGGTATTATCACCGTTGGTGACCGCGCAGAAAGCGTCCGCTTTTTCTATTCCCGCTTGCTTAAGCAACGCCTGGTCAAAACCGTTGCCGTCCAGAGTCAAGCCGTTAAAGGCATCCCCCAGCCTGGCAAACGCCGATTTCTTCTTGTCTATGATGACAACGTTGTGCCCTTCTCCAGAAAGGAGTTTGGCTAATTCCGCACCCACCCTGCCGCAACCAACTATGATCACGTACATTTCTATCCCGGGTTTCAGCTAAAAACTGTTTTTCAGCCTTTGGCTATTTTTATCAGCTCTTCAAAAGCCTTAGGATCGCGTATCGCCAGGTCGGAAAGCACTTTCCTGTCCAAGCCCACCTGCGCTTTTTTCAGGCCGTTAATGAATATACTGTACTTAATGCCGTTGGAACGGCAAGCCGCGTTCAGCCTGCTGATCCAAAGCCTGCGAAAATCGCGTTTGCGGTTCTTCCTGTCCCGGAATTGATATACCAACGCGTGCATTACGGCACGGCGCGCCTGCTGGAATTGCTTGCTGCGATCTCCCCAATATCCTTCCGCCTGCTTTAGAACTCTCTTCTTTCTTCTTCTGGTAGCAACACTGTGCTTAACTTTTGCCATGACTAACCTCTCTCTTTTTCACTAAGATCCCGGCGTCTATGCTCCGGGAAACCGATGCTTTGCCGCCGCTATGCGTAAGGCATCAGTCTCTTCAGGTACTTTTCGTGTTTTGCCCGGCCTACGGTGTCCGACTCGCTGAGTTTTCTGACTCTCGCCCTTTTTTTATGGGTCAAAAGATGGCTTTTATTGCAGGGGGAGTATTTTACCTTGCCTTTAGCGGTGATCTTGAACCTTTTGGCCGCGCCTTTTTTGGTTTTTAATTTTGGCATGTCGTATTTTTCTCCTTACTATTCTGCGCCCGTAAACGGACGGCACGCCGCGAGACAAAAGACCGAATATGGCCTCTCGTCCTTACCGGCGTTCACCGCACCGGACTTATTTCGGAGCAATAACCAGGGAAATGATCCTGCCTTCCATGGTCGCGCCTTTTTCCACTATTCCGTCGTTCTGCGTATCCACCACGAACTTTTCAAGCAGTTTCCTGCCTATATCTATATGCTCCATCTGCCTGCCGCGGAAAAAGAGATTGATCCTGACTTTATTCTTATCTTTCAAAAAGTCAATCACATGATTTAACTTGGTTTTATAATCATGCTGGTCTATGTTCGGCTTTAGACGGATCTCCTTTAACCGGACTAGCTTCTGATGTTTTTTCGCTTCCCTTTCCTTCTTTTCCTGGTCGTATTTAAATTTGCTAAAATCTAAGATGCGGCAAACGGGAGGAACCGCGCCGGAAGCGACTTCCACTAAATCCAACTCGCTCTGAACAGCGAGTTCCAACGCCTTCTGTATTGATACTATCCCCATTTGATTACCCTCGGGGCCTATCAAACGGACCTGTGAAGACCTTATCTTTTCGTTAATACGGATAAACTTTTTTATCTTGCCTTCCCTCCTTCTCGCAGTTGCTACCGCGCCGGCAGGTTATACGCCGCGCCAAACAACCACGTTAACTTTTTCTCCTGCGCACCTACGGCAGGCTCACTTTCTTTCCCTGATCTCCTGTTCCAGCAATTCCAGAAATTTATCTCGGGGCATTGCCCCCAGGTCCCCCGCGCCTCTTTTTCGCAAAGAGACCGCGTTGCTCGCTGCTTCGCGGGCCCCGATCACGGCGATATACGGGATCTTCTCCATTTCAGCTTCCCGAATACGTTTATTCAAAGTTTCATTGCGGCCGTCGACTTTTACCCTTATTCCGGAAGCCTCCAGGATCTTGGCGGTTTCCGCGGCATAAGCGGCGTGTTCTTCTTTCAACGGCACCAGGACCGCCTGAACCGGAGAGAGCCATAACGGGAGGCTGCCTCCGTAATGTTCGACCAGGGCCCCGGTAAACCTTTCCAGGCTGCCGAGGATGACCCGGTGCAGCATAACCGGCTGTTTCTGCGCCCCGTCGGCATCCGCGTAAACCAACCCGAAACGCTGCGGCAAGGTAAAATCGCATTGGATCGTGGCGCACTGCCACGTCCTTTTCAACGCGTCTTTAAGCTTGATATCTATCTTGGGCCCATAGAACGCGCCGTCGCCGTGGTTGACCTCATACTTCACGCCGCGTTCTTTCAGCGCCCCTTCCAAAGCGGATGTGGCCGATTCCCAGTCCTGCTCCGAACCGATGAATTTTTCCGGCCTGGTGCTCAATTCTATACCCAAAGAATCAAAACCAAAAACTTTCATAGTATCGAAAACAAAATCAATAATGCCTTGTATCTCGCTTTTCAGCTGTTCAGGCAGGCAGAAAATATGCGCGTCATCCTGCGTAAACCCCCGCACGCGCAACAGCCCGTGCATGACCCCCGCTTTTTCATGCCGGTAGACCGTGCCCAGTTCAAAAAGCCTCAGGGGCAATTCCCGGTAGCTGCGGATCTTGGATTTATAGATCAATATATGCCCCGGGCAGTTCATCGGCTTGAGAACATATTCTTTTCCCTCTATCAGGAACGAATACATATTCTCTTTATAATAATCGTAATGCCCGGAAGTCCGCCATAATCCGGCCTGCATAATATGCGGGGTGATCACCATCTGATACCCGCGCCGGAGATGTTCTTTCTTTTCGTAATCTTCTATGATGCCGCGCAGGATCGCGCCCTTGGGATGATAAAACACCAGGCCTGCGCCGGCTTCCTCGTGATAAATATCGAACAGCCCCAGTTGAGGCCCCAGCTTGCGGTGGTCCCGCTTCTTGGCTTCCTCGATATTGCGTAAATGTTCCTCCAGTTCCTTCTCCCCGAAGAAACACACGCCGTAGATCCGCTGCAGCATCGGGTTTGTCTCTATCCCGTGCCAATACGCGCCGGCCAGGGAAACGAGTTTAAAGGCCTTGATACTGCCGGCGGAGGGGACGTGCGGGCCGCGGCATAAATCGACGAATTTGCCGCCCGTCCTGTAGATAGTCGCTTCCCCGTCAGGAATATCTTTAAGGAGATCCAGTTTGTAATCTTCCTTCAATCCGGAAAACAAAACAACCGCTTCGGCTTTACCGATCGTTTCGGAAGTGAACGGCTCATTCCTGGAGATTATCTCGCGCATTTTTTCCTCGATCCGCGCCAGATCTTCCTCGTTGAACGGCTCGCTCCTGTCGAAATCATAATAAAAGCCGTCTTCTATCGCCGGGCCTATGCCGAGCTTCGTGTCCGGCCAGAGTTCCTTCACGGCATAAGCCATAATATGCGCGCAGGAATGTCTTATGACCGGCAATTCTTGATCTTCCATAATATTTTCTCTCCCGGGGGACCGGAACGTCATTACCTCGAGGTAACAACGCCGATAGCCGGCACTTGTTTTTAATGGTGGGCTCAAAGGGACTCGAACCCCTGACCTTCACGATGTCAACGTGACGCTCTAACCAACTGAGCTATGAGCCCGACTAAATACATTGAGGGACGAAACATGAAAGAGAAAAGTGTCGTCCCGTTCATTACAGCTTCATTATCAACTCAAGTCCCGAACAATAACGCAATAGAAAATAGGCACTGCGCTAATACATTGTTACGAAAGTCTCTTAGTATTTGAAAATCGAGATTTGACCGCGATCGAAACGTTTCTTTTCTATCTATTTTCGCTTCCCGATTTTCAATTGCTCTGTTCGCTGTAATACAAGATCACAGCGAACTACTGCCGAGGAAGGGAGTTGAACCCTTATGACCTTGCGGTCGCGGGATTTTAAGTCCCGAGCGTCTGCCATTCCGCCACCCCGGCTTAACTTAAACGTCCCTGCGGCACAGCCGCCGTTATAATTGGAGGCGGCAAGCGGATTCGAACCGCTGAATAGTGGTTTTGCAGACCACTGCCTTACCACTTGGCTATACCGCCGTAATTTCTTCCGGGCGCCGTTCCGCCGGATGAAAAAACAGTTTAAAAACAGGCCCGCGTTTTCTCGACTATAGCCTCAACGTCCGCCAGGCAGCCTATCCCTTTCCTTCCGCAGGCAAGCATGCCTTTTTGGGGTCCGATAAATTTATAGCCGCATTCTTTCAGCTTGACGATATTCCTCTGCGTGATCCTGTTGAGATACATCTTCTCGTTCATCGCCGGGCAGAAAAAAACCGGCGCCCTGCTGGCCGATATAACGCAACTCAACAGGTCGTCGCAAATTCCCGAAGCTATTTTCCCCAATAAATTGGCCGTCGCCGGCGCCACAAGTATCAAATCGGCTTTGTCTGCCAGTGAAACATGCTCTATTTCCCAGTTCTCACCGACGTCAAAAAGTTTATAATAAGCCTTGTTGCCGCTTAATGCCTGGAACAATAACGGGTTGATCAACCCCGCGGCTTCTTCGGTAAGCACCGGGATAACGTTAAATCCGGCTTTTTTAAGCATGCGAACGATCTCGCATGCTTTATAAATTGCCGCTCCGGCGGTCACTCCAAGGATTATGTTTTTTTTACCCGCCATGTTTATTAACCGCAAGATAAACCTTACCGGCGGAGATTTCGGCCAGGGCTATTATGGAAGGCTTCAGGGCGGAGTTGATCTTTATCAGTTTGGGCTGTCCCTCCGCGACCTCCAACGCTCTCTTGGACGCCAGCACCACAAGTTTATATATTGAATTGTCCGTCTTTGCCACCATGCCTTGAACGTCAAAATGTTCCATATTATCGAACCTTTCCCGTTTTATGCGTTACGCTTTGCCTGATAATCTTTTTTAAATCTCTTATCGCATGTCCCAAATCACCGTTCACCATGCAATAATCATATTTACCGCAAAGACGCAGTTCGCGTTTTGCCTTCATCAACCGCTTTTTTATTTCTTCCTCACAAGTGCGCGAGCAGCGGCCGCGGATCCTCTGTTCGAGTATTCGCAGAGAAGGCGGTTTAAGAAAAATGCTCACGCTGCGGCCCGGATAAGCTTTTTTCACCCGCATCGCGCCTTTGTGGTCCAGGCACATCAACAGGTATTTCCCGCTGTCTAAACAGCTCTCCACGAACTCTTTAGGCGTGCCGTAATAATACTCCAAATATTTTGTCCATTCAAGGATTTTTTTATCTCTAAGCAACTTCAGGAAATCATCCTTGCCGACAAAAAAATAGTCTTTACCCGGCCTTTCCGCGGAACGCGGCCTGCGGGTAGTCAAAGATACGGATTTCACCAGCCTATCTTTAAACGTTCCGCGTTGACTAAGCAATAACTGGGCAAGGGTCGTTTTTCCCGATCCTGAAGGGCCGGATAAAATAAAAATAAAGCCCTGTTTTCGCCTGCCTGCGGACATTTTCACCTGTATACCGGCTATTCTATGTTTTGCGCCTGTTCGCGGATCTTCTCTATTTGGCTTTTCATCTGCACGACCAGCGCCGAAATACGAGTGTTGCTCGACTTCGCGCCCATGGTATTGGTCTCTCTCTGCATTTCTTGGGCTATAAAGTCGACTTCTTTGCCCACCGCTCCGCTGGCGGATAATTTACGGGTCAGGTTTTTTATATGAAAAGATAAACGCTCAATCTCTTCGCTTATATCGGCATCCTTTAAAAAAGACGATCTTTCTTCGTCGCTGCGCAAATGCGCCAGCTTAATCCTGACGCTCTCTGAAAAGCGCGATTTCACGTTCTTCAGATCACGCTCGAGCCGCCGCGCGCGGGCCTTTAAGAATCCGGAGGTCGCTTTTCCTTCGCGCTGCCGCGCCTTTATCAGATCCTGCACGGATTTAGACAAGACGTGTTTCAGACTGGGCCATATCTTATTTTTCGACAACGCGTTCTCTTCCAAAGACAAAACTCCGGGAAGATTGATCAAGTCCCCCAGGCATATGTCATCGCGGATGCCGAATTCATTCTTGATCCAATGCAATTCCCCCACATAATTCTTAACCAATTCCCGGTTCACGTAAATCTTGTTCGCCGCGCCTCCGACAATGGTGATCACACAAGTGATGCGGCCGCGTTTAACCTTGGATTCGATCTCTTTCTTGATGCGTTCTTCAAAAGAAAGAAAGCCTTCGGGCAGATGCAGGGCCACTTCGCGGAATTTATGGTTGATACTGCGCAATTCGACGGATATCTTACCGCAGGGCTCAAGCAGGGATTCATTGTTGGCAAAGCCTGTCATACTGCTGATCATAACTATGCGCTCCTCTCGGTGTATGCGGGCGGATTAAAGCCAGGCATGCACTTTCTTCTCTTTCTCGACGATCTCCCGGGAAGGGTAAAGATCGACTATTATTTCCTCGGGTACGAACCAAAGCTTTATTTCGCGTTCGGCTTCTTCCGGGCTGGATGAAACATGGACCACGTTCTCATAAAGCCCCTTGGTGGTGATCCTGCCGTAAGAACCGCGGATTGTTGTCGGGTCGGCCTCTTCCGGATTAGTGGCGCCGGCAAGCTGCCTGCATTTGCTGATCGCGTCCGGCCCCCAGTAAACTAATGCCATGACTTTACGGCGATTATGCAATTCGCCCTGCAAATAACTGATCAACTCCTGAAAGAAAGGCTTGTCTTTTAAATGCTGATAGTGCGCGGCCGCCAATTCCTGAGATACCCTGACCATCTTGGCGGCAACGATCTCCAGCTTGGTTTCCGAAAGCCGGGTAAGAATGTTCCCCGTCAGGGATTTCTTCAATCCATCAGGTTTAATGAGAATTAAGATCGGGTGATTATCCATTGCTGTCTCCTCCTGGGGTATTTAAGACGAAAAGGCCTGTCTGATCTTATCGCTGAGGCGTTTCATATCTTCCGCCGAATAAAATTCAATGATTATCGAACCGCGTTTTTTCTTTTTGACTATTCTTACCTTGGTGGCGAGTATATGCTGTAATTCTTCCTCAAGAACGGATACTGTTGTTTCCGCGGCGGGATCCTGTTTTAAACGACGCCTGGGCAGGCTTAACGCAGAACGTCCGCTTTTCAAGAGGGTTTCCAATTCTCTTACCGACAAACCTTTACTGATAATATCCTGCACCAACTTACGTTGTTGATTAACGTCCTGAACCTCCAGTAATGCCCTTCCGTGCGCGTAAGAAATACGTCCTTTTTTGATCTCTTCCTGTATTTCTTGCGGTAACTTCAACAATCTCAATATGTTAGCGACAGTGGCCCTGGCCTTGCCCAAGACATCGCTTAATTCTTCCTGGGTTACGGAAAATTTATCTACCAGATATTTATAGGCCCTTGCTTCTTCGATCACATTAAGATTTTCGCGCTGGATATTCTCGATCAAGGCTAATTCCAAAGAATCTCTGTCGTCCACATTACGCACTATAACCGGTATCTCTTTTAAATTCAATAGGTTAGCAGCACGATAACGACGTTCTCCAGCAATTAACTCATACGCTTCACCCTGTTTACGCACCAATATCGGCTGAAGGATCCCTTTCTCCTTTATTGATTGCGTTAACTCTTCCAGGCTCTGCGGATTAAAATCATCCCTAGGCTGTAAAGGATTGGGCTTTATCAACGCAACTGGTAGATAAGTAACGTTGTTGCCCGTAATAGTTGCAACCTCTGTAAGCGCCGCGTTGCTACTGGAAAGAATAGCCGGCGCAGATGGAATTAAAGCTCCGATCCCTTTACCCAAAGCCTTCTTTTCCATTAAGCCTCCCCTGATTGATCTTTAACGGTTTCAGCAACAGGCTTTGCTATGGCCCCTTGTAGTATTTCCTGCGTTAATTCTTCATATTTAGCCGCCCCGATGGAATCTTTATCATAAATAGCTATCGGCTTACCATAACTCGGAGCTTCTGTAAGCCGGATATTTCGGGGGATTACCGCATTAAATACTTTATCTTTAAAAAACTTCCTGGCTTCTTCTATAACCTCTTTTGTAAGATTTGTGCGAAAATCGGCCATAGTCATTAACACACCCTCTATTTCAAGGTCAGGATTAAGATGCTTGCGCACCAAGGTTATGGTATTAACCAATTGTGTTAATCCCTCCAGTGCGTAATATTCGCACTGCACTGGAATTAAAACCGACTTTGCCGCGCATAATCCATTAATAGTCAATAATCCCAACGACGGCGGAGAATCAATGATCATAAACTCGTATTTCTCTTTTTCCTGGGCGAGAATATTCTTCAAACGGTATTCCCTGCCCAATGCTCCCACTAATTCTACTTCAGCCCCCGTTAAATCTACATTTGCCGGAGCAATGGATAAATTTTCCACCATAGTGGGCATAACTACATCTGACAACCCGGCTTCTTCCAGCAAAATATGATAAGTGCTTTTTTTTATATCGTGCTTATTTATTCCTAATCCGCTGGTGGCATTCCCTTGTGGATCGAGGTCCAATAGAAGCACGGGCTTCCCGGATAAAGCTAAATAAGTCGCTATATTAATGGCGGTGGTGGTTTTTCCTGTTCCGCCTTTTTGGTTACAGACAGCGATTATTCTTCCCATAGCTTTTCCTGTTCCGCGTGGAACAATCATCATTTCTTTACGCAAACCCTAATCCGTGCCGGCTTAACCCCCGGCATTCCAAATAATCCTTAGCGCCTTC
>JBAZGW010000016.1:0-22895 GCA_041652635.1 Candidatus Omnitrophota bacterium
CTTGGGAATGGACGTAACCGTGGCGAGTATGCTTGAAGTGGAGAAACTTTCCTCGTTCGTTGATAAGTGCAGCAGCGTTATCCATACTGCAGGAGTGGTCGGATATAAAGCTTGTGCTTTATGTCCGGTTGACGCGCTACTGGTGAATACCATATCGTCGGCTATACTTGCCCGGTTGATTGCGCGATCGGAAAAGACAAAAAACCTTGTTTTTATATCTAGCCAGGCCGTATATGAGTCCGGGATTAGTGGGATGTCTTCGAAAACAGATGGTGTGTTTCCGTTATTTGAGACCTCCGTTTTGCCTGCGTTCGAGCAGGGGGACATAGGCGCCTGGATTGCAGAAACAACGCGGGAATTCAATGGATATAGTAGGGAATGTTGTGAGCAGCTTTCCGCTGTTTTTGCCAGAGATTTCGTAACGGAATATCTTAACGAGCATCCTGTACCGGAAGGATTCAACGGCCAGATGTATGGATTATCCAAATATTTGGCTGAACGGCTTATCGGTGAGATTATGAATCCATTGGATGTTCTTATCCTCAGGGCCTGCGTTATCTACGGCCCCGGCGATATGTTTAATCATAAAGCTAATATCTTCATTGATACGATGCTTGGCGGTGAAGATTTTACCGGTGAAAAAGCTCTTTGGCCGGATAAGGCGAGGCAGTATTTATACGTTGATGATTGTATCCGTATAATCGAGTTGCTTATGAAAGATAAGATGTGCGGAGTCCTGAATGTCGCTAACTCGGAATTGATTGATAGCGTAGAACTTGCCGGGCTTATCCGTGAATTAATAGAGGAAATCAGCGGAAAAGAACTGAAAACGATTATGGAAATCGACTTATCCCCGGAAAGAATGGAAAAAACGCGTTTTTATTATATGGACACCGGCCGTCTGCAACAGGCGGTATGTCCTGAATTTGTCACTTTAAGAGAAGGGTTGAAGGAGTCTATCCGTTGGAAGTGGGCTGTTAGAAATGGCGGAAGCGATGGCGGCAATTCTTTCGAAGAAAGGCTGAACGCGGCAAGAGAGTATGCCCGGGCAATGGCTTTTCTCGATGGACTGGGAATAAAAATAGATACTCGTTCCAGCGAAGCCGGATTGTTTCATCCGTTTTATGTGGCGCACGCTATGGGGATCAAGCGAACCGTAAATGAGGAGAGCCGGCCGTTGACGGTGTTCTCCAACGCGGCCGGCGTGGGATTGGCGGACGTTTTCCTAAGTACCGATTGCCGGTCACTGTATTGTGTCTCTAATTATTATGGCGGGATGAGCGTCGAGAATCTCCTGCGGCTTCCGGAGTTGGACATAAATCTTGATTATAGTAATCGCCAACGCAGTTTTAATTACAAAGAGTTCAAATATAAAAATGGATACGCCTGGTCCGGTTCTTTGGATACTCCGGAAAATATACTGATCGGACTGGCCACTGAACTTAAAAGCAGGGGCGTCAACAGGCAGTTGGTCACGGTTGATAGGAACATATCCGGATATCCCAGGATAAATTATGAATGGGCATATTACGGGCAAACGCCGCAGCCCAGATCGGTGTGTTTTATTGATTTCGACGCGCTAAACTGCCGGGATGTTTTACGCGAACAGCCGTGCGATATCTATTATCAACGCGCGGCTGAACTATTGCCTTTGCAGTATGCCGAAGGCAGCAAAAGCTATATTCGGGATGCGGCTGATTTAGTGCGTCCGGGCGGATTTCTTATCACGGATGATTACGCGTATCGTTTCTGCGATGGACCTGAGAGGAAACAGGTTTTTCCGATCGAACTGGTGGAACGGTCTATTCTCCTGGATCCGGGAGTGCGTGAAGCTATCATTAAATTAAGGAGTAACGATAACGGGCCCGGTTTGTTTGACCATTATGGCTGGGATTTAAAGGTAAGAATGAAGTCCGACAGAGATGGCGGGCAGGCGCGAGACTATTATTGCCGTCAGGCAGATGAATTGTTAAAAGAAGCGGCTGAAAAGAACATTTCCGTAGGTTCCATCGGGGGAGTTTTGCGGGATTCCGTTTCTTTGGAAGAATTAACGCGGAATTTGCTTCGATTAGGGCTGTCGGGCGTCCCCTCTTTAGAAGGAGAAATGAAAAAGGCAGGTTTCATTTCTTTTACGCGTGCTCTCTGGGAAAAGGTTGCCGGCGTTACTCCGTATCAATTTATTATATCCGGATGGGAAGGGGGTTTGCCGTATACCAGGGTGGATAAGGACGGGTTTACGTATTTTATTCATGGCTTGAACCATTCAGAAAGGAATGAGGATTTAAAGCGCCTTGCCGGAGATTATGTCCGGGCGCTTAAGGCGGACGGCGAATTGGTGTATTGCGAAGAAGGATTAGAATCCTGGTCCGGAGATGGTGAATGGCTTGCCATAAAGGCAATCGCCGGCCTTTTGGAAGACAGTGCCGTGAGTGAGGCTGAGATTAAGGCGTATTTCAGGGGATATAATTGTGAAGACAAAAGGGGCTGGTTATCAAAAGCGGCCGTAGGGGTGATCGCGGCCCTGCCTCGTTCTCTGCGTGGAATATTAGGGATTATGTTCCCGGCCGCTTCTTTTGGTGAAATTAGTAAAGCAATGCGTGATCTGGAGGCGCGCGCTTCTTGTCCTGAAGAGATTAAGGAACTAAGGGGTATGACGCGAAAGTTATTATTGCCTATGCCGCTGGCTTGGACAATAACGGAATATCTTCCCGCCGGTGTAAAGCTTTTGACGCGGGTTAATATTATGCGCTCTGCGAAGATGGCGGAACAGTTGAGAATACTTACTTATTATCTGGATCCTTCCGAGGAGAATGCGGTGAAGACGAACGGCGGGGGGACTTTACTTCTTCCTCTGGTGATGGATCCGATGCCGCGTTTGATAAACGCGTGCGAACGCGGGACTGCCGGTCCGCTTGTCCGGCAGGTCCATTTTATCTGCGGATACGGGCATGAAGAGGAAGTCGCGTTCTTTCTGACCCATCCGGAATGGATGAAAGCGGTCCTTGCCGGAGAGTATTCCGCTGGGAGCGGCGAAAAGGATAAGGACGGCGGCGTGTTTTGTTTTGGGGAAGAGACTCCGTCTGAAGCGGTGGTGTCTCTCCTCCCGGGAAGAAAAATTCAAATAGGCTCTTCTGTGGTTATAGAAGACGGGACGCCGTTTCATTTGTATTGTAAACCGTGTATTTTTCTTATAGTCCACGACAGTGAAAGCAAGACAACCTTGGCGGCGCACTCAGACTTCACGGATATGACCGCTGTTTCAGAGGCGGTGCGTACGGCTAAGGAGAGAATGGTCGGCGCAGAGGTGAAAGTGATCGTGGGCGGAGGGTCTTTGCTCTCCCGTTGGGACCCGGGAACCAACCTGAGTTTATGGGCTAATAGGGGTAGTGTGGTGGAGAGCCTGAAACGCAGCGGTTTCAACAATCCGATGCTTTTGTTCCCGCGCAGCCCGGACACCGGGCCGACCATGTCTTTTTATCCGTCTTTGAGCAAATGTTATTACAGTTCGCAGAGAGAGGAATCCCTTTTTTCATTCATGACCAATGACGACTTGATCAGGAACCTGCGCAGCAAGGACGGCGTGCGCAGATATGATGGGGGGGATTTATTTATCCCCGGAGCCCGCTTTTTGCAGGGTGGCAGGGATATCGTCGGTGTAAGTGTCCCTTCTGCGGGGAGGAAAATCTCTTTGCTCCCGGCAGGCGAGGATTATCTTAAATTCTACGGAAACAACGTTGCAGTTATTCGCGACGACACGGCCGGGCAGGACGCCGGTTTCGTGAGTTACCGTGTCGGGCCCGGGGACAGCGTAAAAGTGAAAAACATCCTGGTTGGAAGAGGATCTTCTGGTTTTAGAGGATCGGGTATAGGTACCGGCGTATTGTCCTGGTTTATCGGCTTTTCCAGAGTGAATAATTACGGCTTCACGCTTTCTGATATTAGGAACCAATGGAATGTAAAAATCGTGAGAAAAATACTGCCGGACGCATTGATTTTTGACGGCAGGCTGTCGTTGAATGTCCAGATAAGGAGCGCCGATACTTTAAACAGGGATTATGACGTCTTTTTTGATTACGGTTTGCCTACGAAGAATGCCGTAAAAGCGAGAGTGCGGGGAAATGAGCTCATTGGAGCGCGAAGGCTCGACCGGGAATATGAAATACGGCGGGGAAAGGCCGACTTGGGGGGTGGCCGCTTTTTGTCCATACGCGAAGGATATCTTGCTGTTGTCTCGGAATCCGGGGATGTTGAACACGATCCGGTCATCTGGTATGCTGATGGCTGGAGGTTCAAGCATATTATGTGGCGCTCTGGGAAAGACGGCGGGCGCGATGGCGGATACCCCGGTTTTGCGGCCGGCGGTGGAATGTCCGGAGAGGGGCGAATTGCTGTCTTGGAGCCGGTAGCATCTCTTATAGCAGCGGGTTTTGTTAAAAGATATAATCTTGTCCCTTTTATCGTCGGTATCGGCGGCGGGTCCGGGGTGGGGAAAACCACTTTTGCCGGGAGGCTGAGATCGGCGCTGGAAAGCAGGGGGTTGAACGTTTTGTCAGTCGGCGTAGATGAATTCATCAGGACGCCGGAAGAGAGGAAAGCGATAGGCACGGAATGGGATGAAAGGCACATCCGGTTGGAGGAGGCGGGGAGCTTTCTTTCACAGGTAAAGGGCGGGGAGACGGAGGTGTATATACGTAAATACGACAGGTCGGACAAGGCGCGTCTTAAGCAGGAGCGCATCGATCTTAAGAATACCGACGTGATCGTATTCGAAGGGTTATATGCGATAAACGGCGAAGAAAGGCTCGGCAATTTCATAAAGAAGATCGATCTGGCGGTATATATGCACGCCCCATATGACGCCATCCGGCAGTGGCGTTTTGAGCAGGAGACGCAAAAACCACGGCCCCGCACCATTATGGAAATGGAGAAACATTGGATAGAAGGTAACGTTCCTGATTTGTATAAAAATATCCTTCCGTCCATCGCCAACGCCGATTTAGTAATTTATTCCGATCACGAAAGGAACATAAGCGTTTATTCCGTAGAAAAGGAGACAGCCGCTTGCGGCGCGCGAATGGCAGATGGAGGGGGGCGTGAAATGGAAGTGGGAATAATCGCGCAGTCGAGCCCGGACAGGGGAGTTTCATTTCTTGAGCCGGTGATGTATTCGTCAGGCGGCTGGCGGCCTGTTGAAAAGGGAAAAGGCGTTGAGAAATCCGGAGGACGGCATAATTATGATCAGGCAGGTATGGATCTTCTTTTGGGGGAATTAGAGCTGATAAGCGACGGCCTTGCGGTAACTTATTGTGGCTGTGATGCATACGTTGACATCTGTCTGTAGGGGAGGGGGTATCTGATCCAGGATCAGATAGGTCGACTGATCCATATTGGTTGAGGTCATAATTTTTCTTGACAGGCAAAGTATTTTTATGTATATTATTACAGTAGATATAATTAAGTCGTTAATAAAATGTTTTTAAATGTCAATAAAAGCCACGGTTTTTTCTATGATTAAGATAGAAAGAAAATGTGGTTTTTTTATTTTCCTACGCAGAAAATCCCAGGCTTAAGCCAGGGGTTGAATGCGCAGGGCGAATGGGAATGTATCGCCGTACAAAGAGTGGGGGCTTCGGAGGAATTTCGCTCAAGTAGTAGAGAAACGCCGGGCGTTTGTCCTGAGTCTTTCGATAAATTTTAATGGTAAGCAAAGTCGAACCCACTCAAGATAGACTATGTAGAGGGATTAGCCCGGGGAGTTTCATTTTTGGATATAGGCGGGGATTTATATGAATGAGATAATATTATGAAGAGATTAATAGTTGTGTCGGCCGTTGTGAATTCTATATTGTTATTTTGGTCTACGGTAAACGGCGAAACTATCCCGGCTAAGAATATTAATATTCCGGCACAATACGGGATCGTCAAAGAAGTTTACGACGCTCCTTCAGGCCTGGCTCAAGGCCGTCCTGTTATAATTCACATTCAGGATGCTCATTGTAATTATGAAGCGCAAAAGAATATGGCGCAGCTTTTGGCGCAATTGGTAGAAAGCTATAAGCTTCATCTTATAATGGTGGAAGGTGGATCGGGTGACGTCAATATTTCATTCTTGCGCGGCTACTCCGACAAAAAGGCGCGGCAAGAGGTCGCCGATAAGTATCTTACGGAAGGTAAACTTTCCGGTGAGGAATACCTGGATATCATCTCCGACTATGATATCGATCTTTACGGGATAGACGATGATGAACTATACGAAAAAAACCTGTCCGCTTTCCTTAAAATAGATTCCATAAGGCAACAAGGCGTGAGTTATCTGCGGAGTTTGTCGGTGGTCATCAATAAGCTTAAGCCGGTTATTTATAGTGATGAATTAATGACTTTTGAAGGTAAGCAGGAAGCGTATCAAGATAAGCGTTTGTCCTTGGTAGAATACTGTTTGTATCTGCGCGATACTGTAGAAAAAAAGAAGCTGGAATTGGATGGTTATCCTAATTTGACTTTGTTCTTGACGATCTGCGGCCTGGAAAAGAATTTGGATCTGAAGAAAGCCGGAACGGAAAGGAACGCTTTTGTCAGGGAACTGGCGGGACTTCTGGATGAGCCGGGTGTTCAGGAACTTGTGGATAAAAGCAAGTCTTTTAAGGAAGGGAAATGCGCCCCGTCCGAATATTATGTTTTCCTGGAAAGTAAAGCGTCCGGTAAACTGGACATTTCGGCTAAATATCCGGAGTTGTCAAGATACTTGAAATATCTGTCTGCGAGCCGCGGGGTGGCCCCTTCGCGACTGCTGAAAGAGATAAAGTCCGTGGAAGAAGGGATCCATAGTTCGTTCCTGTCAGGCGAGGGACAGAAACGATTGAGCGATATCGACGCGGCGAACAAGATCATGATCAATCTCTGGAATCTGGAGCTTTTTCCGGAAGATTATAAATATTTTAAGGCACATCCCGATAAGTTCGATGTCTCTTCGTGGACGGCCTTTTTAGCGGAACAAAGCCGCAAATACGCCTTGCCCGCCCCGCCCCGGCAGGAGAGTGCCGTGAAAGATAATTTGAGGCAGGTTGATGAATTTTACAGTTTGGGGATAGACAGAGAGGATGTGTTCATACGGAATATAGACATAATGATAAAAGAGGCCAGGTCCGGGGTGGCAGTGGTTATTGCCGGAGGCTTTCATACTCCCGGCCTTACGCAGCGATTGCGCGATAGAGGGTATGGCTATGTTGTAGTCGCGCCTGTCATTACCAAGAATACCGGGTCAAATACTTACTTCTCGATACTTAAAAGTCAAGGCAAGGCGGAAAAGGATTGAGGAGTCTGAATATAGAAGGCGTTGGCGATCAACGGGGGAAACTTTAAGGGGAATATATGTTCTTCTTGGGAACCTTTAACCGGATAAAAGACACAAGGGAGGAAGAAATGAAAATGGTAAAGCAAGACAGGGTTACATTGTTTTTCGTGCCGGCATTGATTATGGTTTTCGTATTCAATTGCTTGGTCGCGGTTACCGCGTCCGCGGGTGTGGCTGACAAAGATCATTTGAGGAAGGAATCCGCCGCTTCTGTCAGCGGAGAGGAAATAAAAGACGACTTGCAGGCATCCCGAGAAAATAGTCCCGGATCCAATGACGGCGGGTCGGTTTTGTTCGACACTGCAGGGAAGGACTATTATCCGCAGATCGCTAAAGCGATCGGGAGTAATGCGGATGAAGCACAGGTCAGTAATGACGTGAATGAACTGCTTAAACAGGATGAGGCTTATTTTATGGCTACGGGCGGTTCTTCTTTGGAGACTTTCCTGAAGAAAGCGAAGCAGGTTCTTGATACGGCCGAGCAGCAGGGGAACACTATTCGGACGCAGCCCCTTATCGTTTCGACCGACTTGTTCACTGCCAGTTCACAGCCTGGGTATTTGGCCGGTATCGCATTGGTGGGGAAATATTTGGGAAATCGTTTCAATATAGTGGCAGTGGGCAGAGGGAATAAAATAGTAAACAGGTTGTTCGCTGATAAACCGGCGGTTATCGATTCTTGGGTTAATAAATCGCTTTTTTCCAACAAGGTAAAAGACGATGGGGCATATCATGGTGCTTCTATGGTATTAGCTGATGGTGAAGTTCCTAATCGCGACCTGCTGGAAGCGGCCCGTGCCTCCGATAGCAGTGATTGGGAGATAAGGCTGTTTTCCGCAAACACACCGTTTTCCTGGGCAGTCCTGGGAAGTGCCATATCCGAAGCATTCCCGGAATTGTTAAGGAATCAATGGGCTGAATATTGGAATAATGTTCCAGGGGCCGGCAAACAGGTTACATCCAGGAATGGCCAGGGGATGTTTAATTTTGATACCGGTTCCGTGTTGACTCCAGAAGCGCAGCGGGCGGCTATTTCTTTTCGGAAAGCCGCATTCGATATTTTCAGCACTTCTGATTTTGCCGGAATCACCGGGGCAGACGTGGATTCGGCTTCTTTAATGTTGTTGGCGCGGAAAAAAGGATTGGACGAGCAGGAAACCGGGAAAATCGTCAGCGCCGCCAACAATTTGAGAAAGCAGGATTCGATTGTTTTCCAGCGGGAATTAGCCGGAGCAGAATTTGATGCTTTCTTGGCTTCAGCCGCGGCTGAACTTGACGCGGCTGAGAAGGACGGCAAGACAGTGGCGACGCAGACAATAGCCGTTTCGTCAACGCTTTTTAACAAATATCAGCAGGGGTATATGACCCCGCTGGCATTGGTCAAGAGGCATCTTGGTAAAAGAGTCAATCTTGTGGTTTTTGGACCCGGCGCTGAGACTATCAAGGCCATTTTAGGCAATAAAGTCGATGCCGTCGAAAATAAGGAGGAATTCCTTAAAAGCGTCGGTTCATATAAAGACGCAATGGTTGTTCTCGCCAAAGGCGAGACCGCGGATGCCCGTCTGCATGAGGCTGCGCGGGAAGGAAAACTGAAACTGATGGCGGCTAATACTTATTTGTCAAGCGTGGTAATCGGCAATGCCGTTGCGAAACTCTTTCCCGGTATGCTGATGGATGTGTGGAAGCAGTTCTTCGTTTCCATCCGCGAAGCCGGCGTAATTACGGAACAGGCATATAAGGCAGGTTACGATGACGTGGTGAAACATAGTTGGGTCAACGTCAAGAAGATCGATGACGTGTTCCAATTCAATGGTGACATGGATATGTCCGTCGCTTCCAAGTTAACGGAGAGTGCGGAGGTATACGCAACAACTTCTCAGAAAGCCGGCATAGGAGTCTAACGTCAGGGGTTGTTTTGGTGGGTGTTCGGTTATTAAAAGGCCAGCCGCATTGCAGGGCTGGCCTTTCATATACATACACAAGGCCGGGTAAGTTCTGTAGAATGACTTGTTTGTGGAGTTTAATCGGAGCGCAGAATTCCCGAATGCCGAGTATTAATATCGTCTATCGGTTACGGCTTTCTGACGTTACCGTAACCGAAAACTGATGGGGTTTCGTTACCATAGCCGTAGCCGTTATTTTACGGCGGGCTAAGCCTCGCCAATCTTTGTGGCGGGATTAACCTCGCCAACGCACCAGTGGCGGGCAAAGTCTCGCCAATGCTTTAATGGCGGACGTTTCGTCAGTAGTCAAGCGAAGTCCGGCAAAGTTCCAGTGACGGAAGGTTACGGCTTTAAAACGTTACCGTGACCAAATGCCGATACGGGCTGCGTTACCATAGCCGTTACCGGTATTTTACGGCGGATAATAATTCAGAAAAGAAACCACGGGCGCCTGTCCTGAGCCCTTCGACAAGTTTTAATGGTGAGCAAAATCGAATCCGCTCAGGATAAACTTCGCCGAAGGATTAGCCCGTGGAGTATTCATTTCCGGGAGCGGCCCTCGCAAGGAGTCCGATGCCATCGGTTTTCATCAATGCAGCCTGTTGCGGGGGAAATGCCCCTTGGTTAGTAAAAAAGGGGGCATCCCGGTGTAACTCTCTGTAACTCAATTCGTTGCACGGGTTTTTTTAAAAATAAAACTTGCTAAACTTAAATAAGTTGATACAATTAGGTCAAAGCCACGGAGAAAGGAAACTCTATGGACGACAGGAGGGTTTTTGAACGGATGCAGGCAAAGTTCCCTCTTAAGTTTCTGGAGGCTACGGCTAGCGAAGAGAGTAATGGCGAAACTTTCGACATCAGCGCCAACGGAATGGGGCTGACTTCCCGTAACAGGCTGCCGGTAAACTCCCGGTTGGAGGTATGGCTGCAAATCCCCGAACAGGCAGAGCCTTTCTATGCCAGAGCTGAAGTTGTCTGGTCTTTAAAGAACCGTGAAGACGGGTTGTGCCGTGCGGGAGTGCGTTTGGAAAAAGCTGAATTAATGGGGCTGGCCAGAGCCCTTTGGTCTAAAGCAAGATAAAGGAGAAGGCATCATGGCTGGAGGAAAAGCAACACCAAAGAAGGATAGGGGCACTAAAGTTTCCGGCGGACAGATGGTAAAAACCGGGCAGATACTTGTGCGCGGGTTCAGTCATTATAAAGCCGGAACAAATACAAAAGGCGTGGGGACTATTATGTCTCTTTGTTCAGGTAAAATAAACTTTAGCCGGAAGAAGACCCCGCACGGGAAAATGCGTACTTTTGTTAACGTTATCCCGGTTGATAAAGCTTGATCTATCCGTAAAGGAAATGTCCCGGCTTAATTGGCGCTTACAACCGTTGAATTATTCGTTTCCCGCAATTAATATGTCCGATTTTAGCGAGTGTTGACGGGTATAATAAATAAACGGCATCTTTATATCTTTTTTCGCGATGCAGGTTAAATAAGGAATAATCGGTAAGCTTGATCGGACGAAAAACCCCTGAATGCGCATTCAGGGGTTTTTCTTTAGCACACTAAGGAACGTTCCGGGAGTTAGTCAGTGATCGATCTATCCCGCCGTTCGCCTTTTTTCTACGAATTCAACGATCGCCTCCGCGGCCCTGCCGACGGACTGCCCTTGCCCGATACTATCTTTTACGCGGCGCAGCCCTTTTTTTATGCCGGCGGCAGCGGCAGAGTCGGAAATCACGCTGTAAGCGTATCCCGCGATGCGCTCCGGTTTCATGTTGTATTGTAGGAATTCTTTCACTATTTCTTTGCCGAAGATGATGTTGACGATCCCCGCGTGCTTGGTCTTCAGCAGTATCTTTAGGAACGCCCAGGTAAGAAATGAAACTCTATACATTATCGCCATCGGTACGCCGATGACCGCCGCTTCCAGTGTGGCTGTCCCGGAAGCGACCAAAGCGAAGTCGCTTGCTTCCAGCGCTTCATAGTTATATCCGGAAATGATCTTTATGTCCAGCCCGTATTCATAAACGCGGTCTTGCAAGAGGTCGAATGGTATGCCTGGTGCGTGCAAAAGGAGGAACTGGACTTTACCGCCGAGCATTTCATTCAATATCGCGCAGGTATCCAGCATCGGGTTCAGCAGCGCCGTTATTTCTTTTCGGCGTGAACCGGGCATAAGCGCGATCACCGGTATTCCTTCGCGGATGCGGTTATTCTGCAGTAGAGCGGCTTTTTTTATGGGATCGGGTTTTACCATTTCGATCAGCGGATGTCCGGAAAAGAAGACAGGGACGTTTTCTTTTTTATAGAGTTTTTCTTCGAACTGGAACAGGACTATCATCAGCTCCACGTCCCTGCGTATAGCTTTTATCCTGCCCGCTCCCCAGGCCCATATCTGCGGGCTGACATAATAAATGACCGGGATCCCGGCCTTTCTTAATTTTGCCGCCAGTCTTAAGTTGAAGCCGGGATAGTCCACCAGAATGGCCGCGTCGGGGCGGAAGGAAGAGGCAAAGGATACTACTTTATTGAAGACGGCTTTGAATTTATGCAGGTTTTTAAATACTTCCGAAAAGCCCACCACTGAAAGGGATGTCATATCCGCGAGTATTTCCATTCCGGCAAGCCTGGATCTTTCCCCTCCCAGACCGCAAAAATGCGCGGAAGGCAGCCGTTTGCGGATCTCCTTGATGAGTTCGGCCGCGTACATATCTCCGGATACTTCGCCGGAAACGATCAGTATTCTGGGGGACTTGTTGTTCATTTCTCTTTGTTTAGTGTGCGCAGGCAGTACCCGGCCGTGATTACTGACAGTGAGTTCTCGAGGACTATATCTGCATAATAGCAAATGCCGGCTTTATTGGCAACTGTATTTTGGAAGCCCATTTTAGGGAAGCGCATTAAGGGGCCATTAAGGGCGCATTAAGGGGCACATTAAGGGCGCATTATTCCTCGACAGGCAAACGGGAATGTGTTAATATAACCACATTGATCGGAATGCGGGTTTACCCGTCCTGAGTATAGAGGGAACTCATAATAAATAGACTATGCCCGGTTTGCTCTCCGTGTTACGCGGACGTGTTTTTAAAAGAAAACATTTTTCCGGATAACGCGGTAATCCGCAGCTTTTTACCGGTTCTCAATCTTAAGTCGATATGAAAGATTATTTCAGGCTTTTTCGGTTCGTAAAACCTTATTGGGCGCTGTTTTTAGCGGCGGTGTTATGTATGGCGGTATCCGCTCTTTTTGACGGTGTTTCTCTCGCCATGATGGTGCCTCTCGCCGATAAAGTGATGACGAACAAGCAGATCGTCCTGCCCGGTGCCGTCCCCAGTTTTTTGTCGGATTTTATCGCGTTCCTGAATAATATGCCTCAGCAGACCCTGCTTAATTACCTGGCAGTTTCTATCATCATATTGTTTTTCCTGAAAGAAATCTTTACCTTCCTGCAGAGTTATCTTATGTCCGATCTGGGGCAGAGGGTGATCCGGGATATCCGTTCGATTCTTTACGCCAAATTCCATTCGCTTTCTTTGGATTATTTTACCCATAAACGCGGCGGAGAGATGATCTCCAGGATAACCAACGACGTCCGGCTGGTGGAAAATGCCGTTTCTTACGGTTCCACCGACCTGGTGTATCAGAGTTTACAGGTGATCATATTCGCGGTAATGGCGTTTTTTATATACGCTAAGCTGGCTTTGATAATACTCGTGATCTGTCCGCTCATCAGTTTTCCCATAATAAAGGTAGGGCGCGCCCTACGTAAACTCTCTCGCAGGGGGCAGGAAAAGATGGCGGATATAAATTCTTTGCTTTATGAGACTATTATCGGGGCAAGAATAGTGAAAGCTTTTAATATGGAAGAATACGAGAAGAAACGTTTTGCCGCCGTCAACCAGGATTATTTCCGGATCTCCATGAAATCCATCAAAAGGACGTTGATCTTAAGCCCGGCGACGGAATTCCTGGGTTGTCTTGCCGGGGTCTTCGTTTTTTTCTGGGGGGGGAAGGAAGTTATCGCGGGTAAACTTTCCTTCGGCATCCTGGGGCTTTTTCTCGCTTCGTTACTTTCATTGATCAGGCCTTTCAAGAAACTCAGCGCGGTGAATTCTTTGAATCAGCAGGCCGTGGCCGCCGGCGTGCGCATATATGAGGTGCTTGACTCGGTGCCTTCAGTGGTGGACAGGCCGGGAGCCGGGGAAATGAAAGGCCTGAATGAGGGTATAGAATTCAGGAACGTGCATTTCCGTTACGAAAAGAGCAGCGTTATCCAAGACGTGAGTTTTAAGGTCCGCAAAGGAGAAATAGTCGCTATTGTCGGCCCCAGCGGAGCAGGAAAGACCACGTTGCTGGATTTGCTGCCGCGTTTTTACGACCCGCAGGAAGGGGTGATATTGATAGACGGCAGAGATATCCGGGAATCAAGCGTCGCTTCATTACGGGATAATATCGGCATAGTGAGCCAGGAAACGATACTTTTTAACGATACCATTAAGGCGAATATCGCTTACGGCCGGCCGGAAGCTTCTCTGGAAGAGGTGATGGTCGCTGCCGCGCAGGCCTGCGCCCACGATTTTATTATGCGTTTTCCCCAAGGATACGATACGGTCATCGGGGACCGGGGGATGATGATCTCCGGAGGCGAAAGGCAGCGGCTGGCGATTGCCAGGGCATTGCTTAAGAATCCTCCGATACTTATATTAGATGAAGCGACTTCGCAATTGGACGCGGAGTCTGAACGGCTGGTTCAGCAGGCGATCGACCGTTTGATCAGCGGCCGCACGGTCTTGGTTATCGCGCACAGGCTTTCGACAGTACGCAACGCGAACAGGATAATAGCGCTTGAAGGCGGCAGGATAGTGGAAAGCGGTAGGCACGAAGAATTGGTAAAGAACAACGGATTATACAGTAAGCTTTGCCGTATGCAGGAACTGCGGGACTGATTAAAGACAGGTTATGGAGAGAGACGATGGACGAAACACGAAGCACGAGGGATGAAGGACGAAGCATGATCCGCAACTACAAGATAAAAAATATCTATAGTCTAAAAAGCTGGTTTTGAGAGAACTTGTTATAAGTATTTGCGAGAACCCAAAATTCAGCACACAGAAGCGGAATTTTTTTGTTGCATAAACTCGTTTTTGTGTTAAAATAACACTTTAATTTGGGAATAGCGCCAGAAAAACGCGTTATATCGTCGAATTTAGTCTGGAACAAAAAACACAAGCTTGCGGCGGCGAAGACGCCGGCGCGGCGGATTGCTTCAAAGACAATGTAGGGATAAAATCCACAAACAAAGCCTTTCCTACATCCCGTTATTGAAAAAGCGGGCTGCCTTCGGGCGGGTAAGGGCGGGGGAATGAAGGAGGAGTAAAGTTGTCTACGGAAACCATTAAACAGTTACTTGAAGCAGGGGTGCATTTCGGGCACAAAACTTCCCGTTGGAACCCCAAAATGAAGAAATTCATTTTCGGGCAGCGCAGCGGGATATATATTATTGACCTGGAAAAGACAAGCGAATGCCTTGATAAAGCCAGGGAATTCCTCCTTGAAGCCGCTTCAAAAGGGGAGAATGTCCTGTTCGTCGGGACAAAAAAGCAGGCGCAGGAAGTGGTTTTTCAGGAAGCTGGGCGTTGCGGGATGTATTTTGTTACCGAAAGATGGCCGGGAGGGATGCTTACTAATTTTGCCACGGTCAAGAAAAGCATTAAACGTCTCAAAGATATAGATAAAATGAGGAGTGACGGGACATTCGAGAAACTCACGAAGAAAGAAGTCTCCCGACTGGAAAAAGAATGTTTGAAACTGAAGAAGAACTTTTCCGGGATCGTGAATATGGAAAAGATGCCGGCGGCGGTCATTATAGTGGACACGAACAAGGAGGATACCGCCGTTCTGGAGTCGTTAAAACTGTCGATCCCGATCATCGGCCTGGTGGATACTAATTCCGATCCGTCCAATATCGCTTATCCCGTGCCCGGTAACGACGACGCGACAAAATCCATCAAAGTGATCGTGACAATGTTGGTAGACGCGGTCGTAGAGGGAAGACAGAAATTCCTTTCTTATCTTTCGGATCGGGAGGCATTGAAGAATCCTCCGGCTCAGGATATTATCGATGAACCGGTGGTGAAACCTGAAGAGGAAGTGAAGATCAAGGAGATCGAGGAATTGCTGGAAAGCACTACTCCCGAAAGCGAGGAATCTAAAGCGGCGAAGAAATCCCGCGTTAAGCCCGTTGATGAAAAGAATAATAGAAAGGCGTGAACTTTAATGAAAATATCACTGGAGCAGATCAAAGATCTAAGGAATATGACATTTGCCAGCGTGGCCGATTGTAAGAAAGCGCTGGAAGACGCGGAAGGCGATTTGACCAAGGCTGTTACCCTGCTGCGTAAGAGAGGTTTGGAAATAGCTTCCAATAAGCAGGACAGGGCGGCCAAGGAAGGCAGGATAGAAGCGTATATACATACGGGAAATAAAATAGGCGTGTTGGTGGAAGTCGTTTGCGAGACCGATTTCGTGGCGCGCAACTCCGAGTTCACGCAATTCACCAAAGACCTGGCAATGCAGATAGCCGCCTGTAATCCGGCGTATATCAAGAAAGAAGATGTTCCGGAAGAGGTTATCTCCCAGGAGCACGATAAGGCATTGTATTATAAGAATCATTGCCTTCTGGAGCAGCCTTTTATAAAAGACCAGGGTATGACCATTAATGATTATATGGCGACTTTGCTGGCGAAATTCCGCGAGAATATAATGATACGCAGGTTCTCCCGTTATAAGATCGGAGCATGAGAACGCCCTGTCCCGTGTATAAAAGAATAGTGCTTAAACTCAGCGGCGAAGCGTTGCAGGGCGCCGGCAGCCATGGGATAGACAGCAAGGTTTTGGTTTCTCTTGCCGCGCAGCTTAAAGAGCTGCGCGCGCTGGATATCCAGATAGCCATAGTCTTGGGAGGCGGCAATATTTTTCGGGGGCAGGAGAATTCGCATTCACGGGGCCTTGATATGGACCGTTCCGTGGCGGATTATATGGGAATGCTGGCCACCGTGATCAATGGTCTGGCGCTCCAGAACGCCCTTGAAAATTCAGGTATGCCGACCAGGGTAATGACGGCGATCGAGATGCAGCGTGTCGCTGAGCCCTACATCAGGCGGCGCGCGATCCGCCACCTGGAAAAGAACAGGATCGTGATATTCGTGGCCGGCACCGGCAATCCGTATTTTACCACTGATACCGCCGCGGCATTAAGGGCTATGGAGATACACGCGGAAGCCATATTGAAGGCGACTAAAGTGGACGGGGTTTATTCCGCCGACCCTTTAAAAGTGAAGAACGCCAGGAAATTCGCGCATCTTAAATACCTGGATGTCTTGAAAAAAGGGCTCAAAGTGATGGATAATACGGCGGTCAGCCTTTGTATGGATAATAACCTTCCCATAGTAGTGTTTAATATGAATAAGGAAGGGAATATCAAGAAGGTTATTTTTGGTGAACGGATAGGGACGATAGTAGACTGAAAGCGGCAAAGTTATTCCGGTACCTGTCCGGAGTGCTGAATGGGGGGGGCGAGATGACCACAAAAGAGATATTACACGGTGCGGAAGAAAAGCTTAAGAAAGCGTTGGAGTCGGTCAGCAGGGAATTCACGGAGATCAGGACCGGCAGGGCCAGTCCCGGCATGGTCGAAGGAATGCACGTGGATTATTACGGAACGCCGACATTGATGAAACAACTGGCGTCCATAACCGTCCCGGATTCCCATATGATAATGATCCAGCCCTGGGATATTTCGGCGATAACGGAGATTGAAAAGGCCATCGCTAAATCAAATTTAGGCATACAGCCTTGCAACGACGGTAAAGTAGTCAGGTTGTCGGTTCCGCAGCTTTCAAAAGACAGAAGACAGGAACTCGCTAAAGTAGTGCATAAAATGTCCGAGGAAGGACGTGTTTCTTTGCGCACGGTCAGGCGGGACGCCAAAGAGGCGTTGGAGAAGGGCGAGAAAGACAAGCTCTTCAGCGAAGACGAGAAGTTCAGGGCCATTGAAGAATTGCAGAAAACGGTGGATAAATATATCGCCAAAATAGATGAACTGCTTAAAGCAAAAGAAAAAGAAGTATTGGAATCTTAATCGCGATCTGATTTCGGTTCTTAACCGAAACGCGGGATTCTTCATTTTTAGACCGGGAATATATAATTTGATCAGTTTTCTGGGCCACTAGCTCATCCGGTAGAGCACCACCCTTTTAAGGTGGGTGTGCCGCGTTCGAGTCGCGGGTGGCTCACCAAATATCAGGTTCTGGGTTCGCAATATACGTTACTCAATACGAGGGCTGGTCTTTCAAGGCCCGTGCAGAAACTAAGGGTATTGTTACATAAGTTTCTGATCTCGACTCTCGATTGCTCTGTGCGCTGTTTAAAGAGCTTATTTAATAGCGCACTACGGGCGGATGGCGAAATTGGCAGACGCGGCAGCCTTAGGAGCTGCTGGGGCAACCCTTGGAGGTTCAAATCCTCTTCCGCCCATTTTTCCGTTCAGCGGGTGGCGCGGCAATACCTGTGGCGCTTGCGGGTCAAATAAGCAATGCGCGTGAGAACGCGTTATTTTGTCCCGGGGCAGTTTGACAATCGGAACACAGAATCCCAGAATACTTCACGAGTAATATTCAGCTGTTTCGGGATTTGCGGGAGTAGCTCAGCTGGCTAGAGCGCAACCTTGCCAAGGTTGATGTCACGGGTTCAAATCCCGTCTCCCGCTCCATTTTTATCCGCCGGCGCGCATAGGCGGCGCGGTTTTTCTGCTTAGTATATAACCTTGGCATTACCGTCTACGGTGCGAGCCCAAGGTTGAATCCTAAAGGAGAAGGAAGAATGAAGATACTCGAGTTCTTGTCACAGAAAGCGATACTTACCGATATAAAATCCGTCAAAAAAGATGATGTGATCAAGGAGATGGTGGATGCGCTGGTAGGCGCCGGTGAAGTGGATAAGCGTCACCGCGCCAAACTATGCGAGGCCCTTATGGCCAGAGAAGCTTTGGGCTCCACCGCCATCGGCCAGGGAGTGGCCATTCCTCACGCAAAATGCGATTGCGTCGAGAATCTTGTCGCCGCTTTCGCCTTGTCGCGCAAAGGGATAGATTTTGACTCTCTCGACGGGGAACCCGCATACATATTTTTCCTGCTGCTTGCCCCGCAGGATTCCGCAGGGCCGCATCTTAAAGCCCTGGCAAGAATTTCCCGCCTGCTTAAAGACAAATACTTTCGCGATAGCCTGCGCGCTTGCGCCGACGATAAAGCGATTATCCGCATAATCAGCCAAGAGGATGAAAAAAAGATTTGAAGTAAGGTACCTCAATTCCAAAGCCGGCGCTTTCTTGAAATGGTTTTACCCCGGGATGGGGATCAAGCGATGGATAGGGCTGGCCAGTTTTGCGGTGTGCCTGCTTATGGCCGGGGCATTGCGTTTCCGCAGCGCGGAATACTGGCTTATAAGGGCCCTTGACGCGGTAGCCGTTTTTTCCGGCATTGTTATCCTGATCCTCAGCGTTAAACGCTTGGTCCGTTCTTTGGTAAGTGTTTTTGTTCCGTCTTCAAGGGACGCGGAATTGGTTGATCTTCTTTATCAGCGCCGGCAGCTTTCCAGGGGCCCGAAGATCGTGGCCGTGGGCGGCGGGACCGGGCTATCAGTGTTGTTGAGCGGCCTTAAGGAATACAGTTCCAATATCACCGCCATAGTAACGGTGGCTGACGACGGCGGCTCTTCGGGCAGGCTGAGGCAGCAATTCGATATCCTTCCTCCCGGGGACATCAGGAACTGTCTTGTAGCCCTGGCTGACGCCCCTGCGTTGATGCGCGACCTTTTTCAATTCCGTTTCGATAAGTCTTCGGAATTGTCCGGGCATAGCTTCGGCAACCTGTTCATCACCGCGATGACCAGGGTCACGGGGGATTTCGAGAAGGCGATAAAAGAAACAAGCAAAGTACTGGCGTTGCGAGGACAGGTAATACCTTCAACTCTGACCAATGTGGTCTTGTCGGCGCAATACCATGATGGTTCTATCATCGTGGGAGAGGAGAAGATCCCTAAAGCCCGTATGCCCATCAGGGAAGTTAAACTCAGGCCGGATAATCCGCAGGCCACCCCGGAGGCGCTGCGGGCCATAGAAGAGGCTCAATTGATAATTCTGGGCCCGGGGTCGTTATATACCAGTATAATCCCCAATCTTTTGATAAAAGATATCACCGCGGCGATCGCGGCCTCGGAAGCCGTGAAGATATATGTCTGTAATGTGATGACGCAGCCGGGTGAAACGGACAATTACAGGCTTTCCGATCATGTCAGGACGCTTGTGCGGCACAGTCACCCCGGGGTGCTGGATTATTGCGTGGTCAATACCGGGGAGATACCGGCGCAGATACTGAAAAGGTATACCCAGATGAACGCCTTCCCCGTCATAAACGACAGGGAAAATGTCCATAAAATGGGCTACCGCGTGATAGAAGACGAGATCGCGTTGGCGGAGAGCCTTATCAGGCACGACACATCGAGGCTCGCCAAGTTGATCATAGATACTATTGAAGATTAGTGCGCTGTTAAATAAGTTCTTTAAACAGCGCACGGAGTCTGCCGTAGGCTGACGATTTGATTTTCGATTGTCAGGATTTATGTGACAATGTGATAGTAAATAACAGGGACAGAAGTTATGACTCATTTAAAAAAGAAGCTGACCGTAAAGAATAAACAGGGGCTGCATGCCCGTCCGGCGGCTTTATTTGTCCAGGTAGCCAATAAATTCAATTCCCATGTAACGGTTCGCAGGGATCAGGAGACGGTGAACGGTAAATCGATCATGGGTATCCTTATGCTGGGAGCGGAGAACGGCACGCAGATCATTATAGAAGTGGACGGGGATGACGCGGAGAACGCTCTTACCGAGCTTGAAAAGATAGTAAATACTGAGGAATAGAAAATGTTAAAGCTTCAAGGCATAGCGGCGGCTCCCGGGATAGTGGTGGGGAAGGCCTATAGAATAGGCAAGGAAGAGTTTGATATCCCGAAAAAGGAAATATCCCAGCAGGATATCCCTTACGAGATCCAACTTTTCGAAGAAGCCCTGATCAAGACCCGCAAGGAAATAATCGAGCTGCAGAAACGCATCGCTTCCGATCTGGGGCAGGAACAGGCGCAAATCTTCGACGCGCACCTTCTGGTGCTCGAAGACCGTATGCTCATAGAAGAAGTGATCTCCCGCTTGAAGAAAGAGCGTTTTAACGTCGCGTTCATTTTTTTCGAGGTAATGAAGAAATACGTTGAGGTTTTTTCCCGTATCGAAGACGAATATATCAAAGAACGCATTTCCGATATAAACGATGTAAGCAAAAGGGTGATGCGTAATTTGCTGGGGAAGAAAGGCAAGTGGCTGGAAGGCCTTACTGAGAAAGTCATAGTGGTGGCGCATGACCTTTCCCCGTCAGATACGGCCGCTATGCACAGACAGAATGTCAGCGCGTTCATAACGGATATCGGCGGCAAAACTTCGCACACCGCCATTATGGCGAAATCCCTGGAGATCCCGGCGGTCGTAGGGGCGGAAGTGGCGACCATCCGGATAAAGAACGGCGATATGCTTATCGTCGACGGCAGTACCGGTATTGTTATCGTGGAGCCTGATCAGGCAACGCTGACCGAGTACCAGGAAGAATACCGTAAATTAAAGGGCATAGGAGAAAAGTTCCTGCTGGTCAAGGATCTCGACGCGGTCACGCAGGACGGCAAGTGCGTGGAGATCCACGCCAATATCGAACTCCCGGAAGAGATCCCGGCGGTAAAGGCCCACGGCGCCAAGGGGATAGGGCTTTACAGGACCGAATTCTTTTATATGAACAGGAAAGGCCTGCCTTCTGAAGAGGAGCATTACCAGGCTTATAAATACGTCGCGGAGGAGATGAAACCTTACGCCGTTACCATTCGCACCCTGGATCTGGGCGGAGACAAATTCCTTTCCCAGTTCTCTATCCCGCGCGAGATGCAGCCGTTCTTAGGCTGGAGGGCGATAAGGTTCTGTCTTGCCAGGACGGATATCTTTAAAGTCCAACTGCGGGCGATACTGCGGGCTTCCGTCCATGGTAACTTAAGATTAATGTATCCGATGATCTCCGGTATGGATGAACTCCGGCAGGCGAATAAGATACTGCAGGAAGCCAAAGACGAATTAAGGCGGGAAGGCACGCCTTTCAACGATAATATTGAGGTCGGCGTGATGATAGAAGTGCCTTCAGCGGCCATTACCGCAGACCTGCTGGCCAGGGAAGCCGATTTCTTCAGCATCGGCACAAACGACCTGATACAGTATTCCCTGGCGGTGGACCGCACCAATGAAAAAGTGGCTTATCTTTATGAGCCCAGCCATCCCGCGGTATTGAGGATGATCCAGGGCGTGATCTCCGCCGCTCATGAACGCGGCATAAAAGTCGGTATGTGCGGGGAGATGGCGGGGGACCCGGCATTTGTCCCGTTATTGCTCGGGCTGGGCCTTGATGAATTCAGTATGCCTTCACTCGGCATCCCGGAGGTGAAATATATCATACGTTCTTTGAATTTGAGCGAAGCCAGGGATTTCGCGGAGAAAGTGCTCAGCCTTTCCACCGGTAGGGAAGTGGAAGAATTCGGTCAAAAGAAATTGCGGGAAATAACTGGATAGCCCGGGAAAATGAAAGCTCTTATTTTAGCCGCCGGTTACGCCACACGGCTGTATCCGTTAACCAAAAATTACCCTAAACCGCTGCTGGCCGTTGCCGGTAAGCCGATCATAGATCATATCGCCGAAAAGGTCGAAGCGCTTTCCGGCATGGATGAGATAATCGTGGTTACCAACAGCAAATTCGCCTCTTTATTCGAGAAATGGGCGAAGGGGAGAAAAGGGCGCGTCCCCGTAACCGTGATCGACGACTTGACTTCTACCCCGGAGCAGCGCAGGGGAGCGATCGGCGACCTGTATTTCGTGATCGGCAAGAAGGATCTTTCGGATGATCTTTTGGTTATCGGCGGGGATAATCTTTTCGATTCCGGACTGGAAGAATTCAGGCAATTCGCTTCTCTGAACGCACCGGCGGCCACCATTGGGGCTTACGACATAAAAGATAAAAATAAGGCCGGAAAATACGGGGTAGTCAGCCTGGATTACGGGAGAGTGACGGACTTTCAGGAAAAACCGGAACATCCCGCGTCCGCGTTGGTGGGGATGTGCCTGTATTACCTGCCGGGCGGCAAACTGAGATTGGTCGATGAATACCTCAGGCAGGGAAACAAGAAGGACGCTATCGGATTTTATATCGAGTGGTTGAGAAAGAAAGAAGATGTATTCTGTTCCGTTTTCGGCGGGCACTGGTATGATATAGGGCATCACGATTCTTACAAAGAAGCCGATGCATACTTTCGCGCGGCGGAAGTCAAACCGGGAAGAAAGATCACAGAACATAACGTTTAAGGAATAGAAAGGGGAGAACAATGAGTCCGCGTAAGCATTATTTTACCTCCGAATCAGTTGCTGAAGGCCATCCTGACAAAGTCTGCGACCAGATATCCGACGCCGTGC
>JBAZGW010000017.1:0-22795 GCA_041652635.1 Candidatus Omnitrophota bacterium
GTTACCGCTGATATCTGCGGCAGGGGATATTTTAAATTTATTTTTGCCGGCGCCGGAAAACCGGAAGGCGGCGAAGGGTACGGTTTCGGTGACGCGGAACATTTCTTTGACGCATTCGCTAAACAGTTCGGAATGAACCTGCATGTGAAGATAAACGGCTCAGGCAGTGACCTGCACAGCACACTTGAACCGGCGTTCAAAGCGCTGGGTATCGCCTTGCGTTCGGCGACGGAGATAGACCCGCGCAGGAAGGGTATTCCTTCCAGCAAGGGAGTGATTGATTAATCGTCTGTCGGTAACGGTTACGATACCCTTATTTTAGTCTCGCCGAAGCATCAATGGCGGACGTATCGTAGATCGTCATTCGGTTACGGCTTTTAAGACGTAACCTTGGCCGAATGACGAAACGGGCTTCGTTACCGTAACCGTTTGACGATTTTTGAATAGGAAGATATGATAGCGATATTCGATTACGGGATCGGCAACATTCACAGCGTGCGCAAGGCTCTGGAGACGCTCGGCGCGCGGACCGTCGTGACCTGTAAAGAAGAGGAATTGACGGCCGCGGAGAAAATAGTGCTTCCCGGAGTGGGCGCTTTTGACGACGCGATGGAATATCTTGTTCGCGGCGGCGGAGCGGCGATACTCAGGAAACAGGCGGCTTCCGGCAAGATCATCCTTGGGATCTGCCTGGGAATGCAGGTGCTTTTTTCCGAGAGCGAGGAAGCTTCGCAGCATAAAGGGCTCGGCGTGTTGAACGGGAAAGTCTTGAAATTCCGTAACGGCCTGAAAGTGCCGCACATGGGATGGAATAGGATCAAACTCGGCGCTTCCGGGCGCGATTGCCGGCTTTTGGAAGGTATTGAAGACGGGGAATATGTGTATTTCTGCCATTCTTATTACGCCGCCCCGCGGGATCCTTTAGTCTCCGCCGGGATCACGGAATACGGCCCGGATTTTACGTCCGTGGCTTGGGAAAATAATGTTTATGCCGTTCAGTTCCACCCGGAGAAAAGCCAGGGCGCGGGATTGCGCATATTGAAGAATTTTATCGCTCTTAACTGATGGTAGACATTCTGCCCGCGGTAGATCTTCAGGACGGTTGCGTGGTAAGGCTCGTAAAAGGCGAATTCGGCCGCAGCACGCGATATTCGCGCGACGCCGTGGCCGTGGCGAAGAAATGGGCGGGGCAGGGCGCGGCGATGCTTCATATAGTGGATCTGGACGGCGCCCGGACCGGAGAGCAGAAAAACCTGCCGGTCGCCGCTAAAATAGCCGAGGCAACCGCTATTCCCGTGCAATTGGGCGGCGGGATACGCACTTTGCGGGCGATCAAGCGCGCGCTGGACGCGGGGATCGACAGGGTGATCCTCGGCACCAGGGCCGTGGAAGACGGTGTATTCTTAAAGAAGGCCTATGCCCGGTTCGGTAAACGGGTGATCGTCAGCGTGGACGCCGCAGGCGGCAGGATCATGGTCAAGGGGTGGCTGGAGAGCCATGGCGGGCCGGACGCCGTGGATTTCGCGCGGTCGCTTAAAGATATAGGTTTTGCTGAGATGATCTACACGGATACTCTCAGGGACGGGACGTTGAAAGGGCCGAATATACCCGCGGTAAAGAAACTACTGAAAGGAAGCGGATTGCGCGTCATTGCTTCCGGCGGGGTATCCAGCCTGGAAGATATTAAAGATCTGTGCCGGCTTGAGAACCGCGGTTTAAGCGGGATCATTACCGGTAAAGCCCTTTACGAGAAGAAGTTCACTTTGCGGCAGGCGATCACGGCGGTAGGCAGTAAAACCGGGTATTAGATTTTATTGTTTAAGGAAGGTCCGTGGGATACTGTCAATCAGAGTGCAAAAAGGAGGATGCGATGCGGCGAATGATGATATCGGTTATCGGGGTCACGGCTTTGTTTTTATCGGGTTGCGCCAGCACCGGCTTGAGGCAGAAGGATATGGAGATACAGCGGCTTCATACACAGATTTCCGCGATGAACGCGCAGGTCCAGGCAAAAGACGAGGAGATATCCGGGCTTAAAGACGAACTCAGCAGGACGCAGGAACAGAGTATTTCTTCCGGCAATGAATATTCCAATAATGCCGCGGAGAAGAAGGAAGTGAAGTCCCGGCCGACCTTCAAACAGGTCCAGAAGGCATTAAAGAACGCCGGTTATAACCCCGGAAGCATAGACGGTAAGTTCGGCAGGCAGACCAAAGAAGCGATAAAGGATTTCCAGAGAGCCAATAATCTCAAGCCGGACGGTAAAGTCGGCAAGAGGACCTGGAAGTTGCTGCGCAAGTTCCTTTAACCGGAAAGCCGCCGCGCAGGTATTAATGAAAGGCCGCCGTGAAATATTCCCGGTTCGCGTCATCCCGGAATAAGAAAGCGGATTGTTTTAAATGCTTACTAAAAGGATCATTCCCTGCCTGGATATAAAAGACGGGCGGGTAGTCAAAGGTGTCCGTTTCCTGGAGTTGAAAGACGCCGGCGATCCCGTGGAAGTCGCGCGTATTTATGACGGACAGGGCGCCGACGAACTGGTTTTTCTGGATATCACGGCCAGCTACGAAAAAAGAAAGACTCTCCGCGGCTTGGTTGAGAGGATCGCGGAAGTGATCTATATGCCTTTTACGGTGGGCGGCGGGATCGGCACTCTGGAGGACATCAGCGCGCTCCTGGACGCGGGTGCGGATAAGGTTTCTTTGAATACCGCGGCGGTGCTCGATCCGGGATTGATCGGCAGGGCTTCCCGCAAATTCGGGGCACAGTGCATAGTGACGGCGATAGACGCCAGGCGCTCAGCCGGTTCCTGGGAAGTGACGATCCATGGCGGCAGGACCCCGGCCGGAAAGGATGCCGTTGCCTGGGCCAAGGAAGCGGTGGAAAGGGGTTCCGGAGAAATACTGCTGACCAGTATGGATTTTGACGGAACGGAAAACGGCTATGATCTGGAGTTGACCGCCGCGATCTCCTCGGTAGTTCAGGTGCCGGTGATCGCTTCCGGCGGCGCCGGAAGCCCGCAGCATTTCTATGACGGGTTTACGGCCGGTAAGGCGGACGCCTGTTTGGCGGCTTCCATTTTCCATTACCGTAAGTGTTCTATAAAAGAGGTGAAAGAGTATCTCGCGGGCAGGGGGATCCCGGTCCGCCTTTAACAATCTTCGCCGCGTTATTGAGGAGCGTGGTTTCTACAGGAGGTCAGGAAAGTGAAGAAAGCAGTCAAGAAAGCGGATTCCGTTTTTAAGTTCAGCCAGCTGAAACTTGATGAAAAAGGATTGGTCCCCGCTATTATACAGGATTATAAAGACGGGGCCGTATTGATGCTCGGCTATATGAATCCCGAATCTTTGCGCAGGACGATAAAGTCCGGCAAGACCTGCTTCTGGTCCCGTTCCCGTCAGGAGTTCTGGGTTAAGGGGGAGACTTCCGGCCATTTTCAATTCGTGAAATCGATAGCCTATGACTGTGACGTGGACGCTTTACTGATAAAAGTCAGGCAGGCAGGGGATATTGCCTGCCATACCGGCAAGAGAAGTTGTTTTTACCGTAAAATAAAAGTTAAAAAGAATGGATAACAAGCTTTCGTTCCATCCGGTTTCCTTTGAAGAGTTCAGGAAACTTTCCCTGCGGGGGAATGTCGTGCCGGTTTACGCCGAAGTGAACGCCGACCTGGATACTCCGGTTTCCGCTTTTCTGAAGATCAAACAGGGGCGGTATTCTTTTCTGCTGGAATCCGTGGAAGGCCAGGAGAAGATCGCCAGGTATTCTTTTCTGGGCACCGACCCCAGGCTGATATTCAGCAGTAAAGGCGGGAATGCCGCGATCACCCGGCGCAGAGGCAGCGGCGGAGAACGCGGCAGGCGTTTCAAGGCCGGCGGGCCCAGGGGGCCCGTGGATGAATTAAAGAAGTTGATGAAGGATTTCCGTCCGGTAAGCGTGCCGAGACTGCCGCGGTTCTGCGGCGGGCTGGTGGGTTACGCCGGTTACGATACGGTAAGGTTCTTCGAAGATTTGCCGGATCTCAAAAGAGAAGACGCCGGTTTCCCGGATTGTTTTTTTCTGCTGGCGGACGATATGCTTATATTCGATCATTTCCGGCACACGATCATGATCGTTTCCAACGTGTTATTGCCCGGGAAGGATCCCGCGCACGGTTTAAAGGAAATGAAGCGTCTTTATCTGCAGGCCCTGCGGCGTATCTCGGCGCTCAACGCGAGGCTCTCGCGCAGTTTGCCGGCGCTGAAGAAAAGGCCGTCCAGGCCCGGCCGGACGCTTTTACCGTCAGGCGGGGCTTCGCGCGCGGAATTCTGCCGGATGGTGGAAAAGGCCAAGAAATATATAAGGGATGGGGAGATCATACAGGTGGTGCTTTCCCGCAGGATGCAGGCAGGACTTTCCGGGGATCCGTTCGTTGTTTACCGCAGGTTGCGCAGTATTAATCCTTCCCCTTATATGTTCTTCTTGGAACTGGGCGATATCAGCCTGGTAGGGGCGTCTCCGGAAATACTGGTGCGTTGCGAGGATGGGGTGGTGCGCACCCGGCCGATCGCCGGTACCCGGCCGCGCGGCAGGAATGAGAGAGAGGACGCTTTAAATGAGCGCGATCTTCTGGCTGACGAGAAGGAGCGGGCGGAGCACGTGATGCTGGTTGACCTGGGCAGGAACGACCTCGGCAGGGTCAGCCGGGAAGGCAGCGTGCGGGTCAGTGAGTTTATGAAAGTGGAGAAATATTCGCACGTGATGCATCTGGTCAGTGAAGTCACCGGGGCGCTCAAAAAAGGATATGACGCTTATGACGTCCTGGCGTCCTGTTTTCCCGCCGGCACCGTGAGCGGCAGCCCGAAGATCAGGGCTATGCAGATCATCGAGGAACTGGAGCGGACGCGGCGCGGCCCGTACGCCGGCTGTGTGGGGTATTTCAGTTTCTCCGGGAATATGGATACTTGTATTACCATACGCACCGTTTTCGTCAAAGATAATACCGCTTATATCCAGGCAGGCGCCGGGATCGTCGCGGATTCGGTCCCGGCTAAAGAATACGCCGAGACCGCCAATAAGGCCGGGGCACTGATTGAGGCCATAACACAAAGCCGTTAAAACTAATCTTAAAGGAGGATTCATCAAATGGCTGTACGTATTCGCTTAAAGAGGATAGGGAAGAACGTAAAAGGAAGGGCTTATTATCGTATCGTTGTCCTGGATGAGACCAGGAGCAGGGACGGCAGGAGTATCGAAGAAATCGGTTCTTATGATCCGTTCAAGGCGACCTCGACTATTAAGTTAGAGAGGTATGATTACTGGGTTTCTAAAGGCGGGCAGCCTTCCGCGACGGTAAAGAGCCTATATAAGAAGTCCAAGAAGGCCTGATATCCGGGCTTCGAGGTCATTCTTAAAAGTAGAAGCGATAAAATTCTGATCCCGAAGCTTCGGGATTAAATTCGCCCCCCTTCTTGCTTTCGCAAGAAAACAGGGGGGGCCATTTAAAGGGGGGTAAAAATGGGGACACAGACGGTGAATCCGATATTGAACCTTTTACCGCTGGCAATGATCTTCGTGGTTTTTTATTTTATGCTGATCAGGCCGCAGCGGATGCGCGATAAGGAACATCAGAAAATGCTGGCTTCTCTTTCCAAGAACGACGAGGTCGTTACCTCCGGCGGCATACACGGGACGGTAGTGAACGTCAAGGAGACCAGCGTTGTTCTGCGGGTGGATGAGAACGTCAAGATGGAGTTTGAAAAAAACTGTATTTCCGTCGTGGCTAAAAAAGAACAGCAGAAAAACCAGTAAGTAAAGGGGAAACGGGATATGCATAAAAATCTTCTCTACAAAACGTTGGGAATACTGGCGGTCCTGGGGGTGTGCGTATATTTCGCCTTTCCTCTGGGAAAAAGGATAAATCTCGGCCTTGACCTTAAAGGCGGCACACATCTGCTGCTTAAAGTGGATACTTCGGCGATCCCCGCGGCGCAGAGAAGCGAGGCCGCCGACAGGGCGATCGAGGTGATCCGCAACAGAATAGATGAGTTCGGCGTCAGGGAGACTTCCATACAGCGCCAGGGAGAAGATGAAATAGTCGTGCAACTTCCCGGTATTTCCGACAGGCAGCGGGCGGTCGATATTATCGGCAAGACCGCGATGCTGGAGTTTAAGGTGGTTTCTTCGGAAGCCGATAAGCTGCAGGCCGCGTTGGCAGGGAATGTGCCGGAGGGGTATGAACTGAAATACTCCGGGGAAGAGAAGGAACCTTTACTGTTGGAAAAGAAAGCGGCGATGACCGGCGATTCCATCAAAGATGCCACGGTGCGTTTTAACCAGAGTTCTTTCAATGAGCCGCTGGTCTCTTTGGAATTCAACGCCGAAGGGGCGAAGAAATTCGCGGAGGTCACCGGGGCGAACGTCGGCAAGAGGCTGGCTATCGTTCTGGACGGCAAAGTCCAGTCCGCTCCCGTGATCAGGGAAGCGATCCCTTCCGGCCAGGCCGTTATACAGGGGCATTTCGACGCCGCTGAAGCCCAGGATCTGGCGGTAATACTCAAAGTCGGCGCCTTGCCGGCTCCGATGTATATAGAAGAAGAGCGGAGCATCGGGCCGCTGCTCGGCCAGGATTCCATCAATTCCGGGGTCAAGGCGAGTTTAGTGGGAATAGCGCTGGTTTTCGCGTTTATGGCGTTCTACTATCTTCTTTCGGGTGTGATCGCCGACATCGCGCTTTTCTGTAACCTGCTGATCACATTAGGCTGTTTGGGGCTGCTCCCGTATCTTTTCCCCGGGGTCTCGGCGACTTTGACCCTGCCGGGTATAGCCGGGCTGGTGCTTTCCCTGGGTATGGCGGTGGACGCCAACGTGCTTATCAACGAGCGTATACGCGAGGAGCTCTCCCAGGGCCGTCCCTTGAGGGCCGCGGTGGAGACAGGCTACGGTAAGGCATTCACCGCTATTTTCGATTCTAATATCACAACGTTGATCGCGGCGTTCATGCTTTTTCAATTCGGCACCGGCCCTATCCGCGGCTTCGCCGTGACCCTGACTATCGGTTTGTGCGCCAGCCTTTTTACCGCGGTAGTGATGACCAGGACGATTTTCGAGCTCCTGATCAATGCCGGCTGGATAAAGTCCCTGCCGATGTTCAGGATGATAGGCGAGACCAAATTCGATTTTATCGGCAAGCGGTATGTTTTTTACACCGTTTCCCTGCTGGTGATAGGTTTAGGTTTGTTCTCTTTTCTCGGCAAAGGCCAGCGTGCCTATGGTATTGATTTCGCCGGAGGACAGCTACAGGAATATCTTTTCGAGAAACCGGTGAAGATCGAGGCGGTAAGGGAGGCTTTAAAAGAAGTCGATCTGGCCGACGCTTCCATTCAACAGTTCAAGGAAAACCCGCGCCAGCTGCTGATCAAGACCGGTGTGGACAAGAACGACCGACTCACTGCCCAATTGAAGAAGAGATTCCCGGGCGAAAAGATCGAGTTGATGCGTCTGGAGAAGGTCGGCCCGGTTGCCGGCAAACATCTGAAGGATAAAGCCGTCAAGGCCCTGCTTTGGTCTCTGGCGGGCATCCTGGTTTATGTGGGGATCCGTTTCAAACACCTGAATTTCGCCGCGGCAGGCGTACTGGCCATTTTTCACGACGTGCTGGTTACCTGCGGCGTAATGGCGCTCACCGGACGGCAGATGGACCTCCTGACAGTGACCGCGCTCCTGACCATCGCCGGGTATTCCATAAACGACACCATAGTCATTTATGACAGGGTCAGGGAGAACAGCCATCTTTACCGGAATAAGAGCCTTTATGAGTTGATCAACCTCAGTGTTAACCAGACACTGGGCAGGACGATACTGACTTCCGGTATTACCCTGTTGACGGTAGTGGCTATTTATTTCTTCGGCGGAGAGGTGTTGAGTAATTTCGCTTTCGCGTTGATCGTCGGTTTTATTTCCGGGATTTATTCCACGGTATATATAGCTTCGCCGCTGGTGCTGGCCTGGTCCGGCCCGGCAAAAAAGAAATAATCAGAGTTCATTCAAGGCGCGTCCCGGCTCCGCGTTGGGAGCCGGGTATGCCTTAGTATGCCCGCCGTCAGGGGCCGGCCTGCGCGGTAAACCAAATTCTTTTCTAAATGTCCGCGGTAGATCATTCTGGCAGGGATAACGATTCAACTTTTAATCTTTTAAAGCTTTATGCCGGTCAGGAGACAGGTCAGGATGCCTTGTGTTCCGCTTTGGCCCGGCTCGGCTATAAAAGGCAGGAGGCGGTAGCGGAAGAAGGGGACTTCTCCCGCAGGGGGGAAATAATAGATGTTTTTCCAGTTACCTTTGAACTGCCTCTGCGTTTGACTTTCGATTTAGACAGGCTCGCCGGCCTGCATACGTTCAATCTCGCTTCCGGGGAAAGGACCTGGGGGCATCAGATGGCGATCATCCTGCCGTTCGTCCGCCATTCCCGGCTTCCTCCACAGTCCTTCGGGGAAGATTCGCCGCTTTTTAATTTTCTGGATCTTAAAGCCGGTGACCATGTCGTGCATAATCGGCACGGCATAGGCAGGTTCCTGGGGATAAAAAAGATCGAAGCCAGGGGCGTCTTAAGCGACCATTTGGTCATTGAATACGACCGCCGCGAGAAGCTCTACGTCCCGGTGGCGCAGATGCACCTGGTGCAGAAGTATATCGCTTTTCAGTCCAGGAGACCGAAGCTTCACCGCCTGGGAGGCAGGCAGTGGCTGAAAGTCAAAGAGTGCGCCCGCAAGGCGGTGCAAAAGCTCGCTATGGAATTGATCTCCCTGGAAGCTATGCGCCGCAGCGTTAAAGGGTTCTCCTATTCCCCTGACGGGGAGTGGCAGCGTAGATTCGAACAATCTTTTCCTTACCGCGAGACGCCCGACCAGGCCAGTGCCCTGGCCCAGGTAAAAGCGGATATGGAGTCCGGCAGGCCGATGGACAGGCTGCTTTGCGGGGACGTGGGTTACGGTAAGACGGAGGTCGCTATGCGCGCCGCTTTTAAAGCGGTGATGGACGGCAGGCAGGTGGCTTATCTGGTGCCGACCACGATCCTGGCCGAACAGCATTACCGTAATTTTATTTCCCGTCTTGAAGAGTTTCCTTTCAACGTGCGTATGCTTTCGCGTTTCCGTTCGCGTTCAGAACAGCAGAAGATAGTTTCCGAAATAGAGTCCGGGGCGGCGGACATCGTTATCGGCACGCACCGTTTGCTTTCGGAAGACGTCAAGTTCAAGAATCTGGGTTTGTTGATCATTGACGAGGAGCAGCGGTTCGGCGTTAAGGCCAAAGAAAAACTAAAAATGTACAGGGTGGTCACCGATGTGCTTACGCTCACGGCCACCCCTATCCCGCGCACGCTGTATATGAGCCTGATGAGCGTCAAAGAGATGTCGGTCATAAATACTCCGCCCCAAAACAGGTTGCCTGTTAAGACCGTTGTGGTAAAATATGACGAAGACCTGGTCAGGGAGGCTATAGCCGGAGAATTGCGCAGGGGCGGCCAGGTGTTCTTCGTGCATAACCGCATCAAGGACCTGGAGAAACTGAAAGACAAGGTTGTCGGAAGTCTGCCGGTCTCCGTTAAGTGCGCTGTGGGGCACGGCCGGATGCCGGCGGCGGAACTGGAAACGGTGATGTCCGGTTTCTTCGGAGGCAAATTCGACGTCTTGTTTTGCACGATGATCATCGAAACGGGCATCGATATCCCCAGGGCCAATACTATCATCATTAATAACGCGCATACATTCGGGCTTTCCGATCTGCACCAGCTGCGCGGCCGCGTGGGCAGGTTTGATAGGCAGGCTTACGCTTATCTACTCCTCCCGCGTTCCGGGGCGGCTGCCGGCGGAGAAGGGGCAAAAAGAGTCGGCGCCATAGAGAAGCATTCTCAGCTTGGCGCCGGTTTTAATATCGCTATGGAGGACCTGGAAATAAGGGGGGCCGGGAATGTGCTTGGCCTGGAGCAGCACGGTTTTATCGCGGCGGTGGGATTTGATCTTTACTGCAGGCTTCTGCGGGAAGCGGTAGCGGTTTACAAGAAAGCGGGGGTGGGAGAAAATGACCAACAATAAATTATTAAGCTCGGTTTTGATGTGTTCGTTCTTTTTTGTTTCTTGCGCGGTTTGTCTGGCCCAGGACAGCATCGCGGCGATCGTGAATAAAGAAATAATCACTCTCAAGGAACTGAGTGATTATGCCGGGTTCGTCGGTGTGCAGGACGGCGCTCCGTCGGCCAAGAGCAGGCGGGAATTGTTGAATAAGTTGATAGAAGACCGTTTGATACTTCAGGAAGCCAAGAGAAGCGGATTGAAAGCGGATGAGCCGCGCATCAAGGCCAGGGTTGAAGATATTAAGAGTAAATATTCTTCCGAGGCCGTTTTTCAGCAGACTTTACGGGAGCAGGGATTGGTGCAGTCCGATCTTGAAGAAAAACTGCGTGAGCAGCTGCTTATGTATGAGGTGATCAATAAACAGGTCAAGGGCAAGGTGAACGTGGACCCGCAGGAGATAACCGCTTATTTCGAGGAGGACAAGAATTTATTCGAACTCCCGGAAGAGCGCAGACTGGAGTATGTTATTACTTCGGAAGAGGAGAAGGCGGGCAGGGTTTATTCCGCGTTGAAGGACGGAAAGAGTTTAAAAGAAGCCGCGCAATCGGTCGGCGTTACCGCCGGTACGCTGCAGATGCTCAGGAACGGTAAGTTCAAAAAGAATATTGAGGACGTGGTGTTCAACCTTAAGACCGGGGAGTTCTCTTACCCGTTGAAGGCGGAGAACGAGTATTATGTTTTTCGGGTCACCGGGATCGTGGACCCGCGCAGGCAGCAGCTCGATGAAGTAAGTGACGAGATACGGGATATACTTTTTACGCGTAAATTCCAGGAAGAACTCGCGTCGTGGCTGGAGAAGTTAAAGTCGAAGGCTTATATAAAGGTGAATGTTTTGAATTAACGCGGTAGAAGCGGGACTGGAATATGGCAAGAAGAGTAAAAGTATGCCTGACGATGGGCGATCCTTCCGGGGTCGGTCCGGCAATTACCGGCAGGGCGCTGCGGGAGTGCCTCGGGACGGCTGATTTTACCGTGATCGGCAGCGCGCGCGTGTTATCGTTGCTCCCCAAAGGTTACGGATTGCCTGAAGGCGTCAGACTTCTGGATGTGGATAACGTTCCCGTTCGCGGGTTTTCTTTCGGGAAACTCAGCCCGGTATACGGCCGCGCCTGTATGGAATATCTGGATGCCGCCTGCGCCGGATTGTCCGGCGGTGAATACGACTGTCTGGTAACTTGTCCTATTTCCAAGGAAGCGATCAATGCCGCCGGTTTTAGATGGCCGGGGCACACCGAATATCTCGCCTGGAAAGCCGGGGCCGGGAACCCGGAGATGATCCTGCTTAACGATAAACTGCGTTTTGTGACTCTTACCCGGCACTTGCCGTTACGCGACGCGGCGCGGGCTATAAAGCCTGGAAGGCTTTCCGTTGCGGTAACCGCCGCCCATAATTGCCTTAAGAATATGTTGCGTATCCGTGTCCCGCGACTGGCGGTCTGCGGTATTAATCCTCACGCCGGGGACAACGGGGTTATCGGCGACGAAGAACGCAGATTGTTATCCCCGGAAGTCGAACGTTTGCGTCTCAAGTTCGGTAGTATCGACGGGCCGTTATCCGCGGATGTCGCGATCGCGCGCGCGTTTTCCGGCGGGTATGATTGCGTGGTCGCTATGTATCATGATCAGGCGATGATCCCGTTGAAGCTTACCGGAGGCGGTTCCGGGGTCAACCTGACGGCCGGGCTTCCGTACGTGCGCACTTCGCCTTTGCACGGAACGGCTTTCGATATCGCCGGCAAACCGAAGTCGGCGGATCCGGCTTCATTGATAAGCGCTTTGCGCCTGGCAATAAAATGCACATTAAACCTAAAAAGAGATTAGGGCAGAATTTCCTGGTTGACGGGAACGTCCTGCGGCGTATCGCCGCGGCCTGCGAACTCGACGGCTCGGACCGCGTGCTGGAGATCGGCGCCGGGAGAGGGGAATTGACGCCGCTGCTGGCTGAGAAAGCCGCGGCGATAGCGGCGGTGGAGATCGACTGCGACCTGTTGCCGCAGCTCGGACTTTCCGTGTCCGGAAGGGAAAACGTCCGTATTCTCAATGCCGATATCCTGAAACTGAATATACCTTCGCTCTATGGTTCCCTGGACGCGGCAGCCGGTGAACGAGGGAAAGGATTGAAAGCGATAGGTAATATTCCTTATTATATCGCTTCTCCTATCCTGGAGAAACTCTTGCTTGGCGCCGGAGGGATGATCGCGGGGGTTTATCTGACAGTGCAGCTGGAATACGGCCAGAGGTTGTGTGCTTCTGCCGGCAGCGAGGAATATGGCCCGTTAAGCCTTTTTGCGCAGTACTACAGTATTCCGGAAATGCTTTTTAGGATCAGAAATTCCTGTTTTTATCCGGTGCCGAAAGTCGATTCCTGTTTCGTCAGGCTTATTCCCAGGGCTGTCCTGCCGCTGCGGGGAGAAGAAGAAAAAAAGTTTTTTCGTTTGGTAGCCGCAGCATTCGGCCAAAGAAGGAAAATGCTGAAAAACACGCTTAAAGGACTGATTGAAGGAGAAGCCCTCGCCGCTTTTCTGGAGGAACGGGATATCCCTTTTTGCGCCAGGGGGGAAGTGCTTTCTCCCGATGATTTCGTGGAATTGGTTAAGTTTAGCAGACAGCCATAAAACTAAAACCGCCCGTTGATCAAATTTTCTTAAAAAAAATATTGACAAGGATCTGTTTTTACTATATATTTTACTATCTACATCGCCCCATAGGGTACTGCCTGTAGGAAAAACGGATACAACCAATGCAGGCTTTCCAGTTTTAAGAATCCTGAAAGAATTCTTAAAGGGTGTGTTTTTTTGTTTCCCGGAAGTTGGCGATGAATCGGTGATGTCCCGTCGCTGGAGTAGCTCAGTTGGTAGAGCACGTCCTTGGTAAGGACGGGGTCACGGGTTCAATTCCCGTCTCCAGCTTAGAAATCCTTAGGGTTTAACCAGCAAGAAACCAGGTGGTAACGTTATGCGCGAAATAATCACAGTGGAGTGTACGGTCTGTAAGAATAAGAATTACACCACCACCAAAAATAAAAAAAAGCATCAGGATAAGTTGGAACTGAAGAAGTTCTGCAGGGCGTGCAGGAAGCACTCGCCGCACAAGGAGACCAAATAGGGGCGTCCGTTAATTGGCTAAACGGCGGGACTCCAAATCCTGTCCTGGGGGTTCAAGTCCCTCCGCCCCTGTTGATCAGGCGGCAGGAGAAAAACAAAGAAACAAAATGAATTTATTCAATAAACCGTTAAGGTTCTTGGGGGAAGTGAAAGCCGAGTTGAGCAAAGTGTCCTGGTCGAACAGGCAAGAGCTCATTGGCGCCACAGGCGTGGTGATCGGATTGACCGCTATCATGGCGGCATTTATTTTCTTAATAGATTTCTTTCTCTCCCGTTCCGTCAGCTATATATTCAGATGAAAAATTGGTACGTTGTGCACACCCAGACAGGGTTCGAGGAAAAGGTGAGAGCGTTGCTTGAGACGCGGGTCACGTCTAGCGGGTTGCAAGAGCAGATCACCGGCATAGTCATTCCCACGGAGCAGATATCCGAGATACGTTCCGGCAAGAAAAGGCTCTCCCAGAGAAAGTTCTTTCCCGGCTATCTTCTCGTGGAAATGCAACTTACCGACGAGACGCATTTGTTGATAAAGACCACTCCCGGTGTGACCGGTTTTATCGGTTCAGGGAAGAGGCCTATGCCGCTGCCTCAGAAAGAAGTGGACAGTATACTGAAACGCACGGAGGAAACGCAGACCAAGCCCAGCCCGAAAATAATCTTCGAGAAAGGCGAACAGGTCAGGGTCACTGAAGGGCCTTTCGTGAATTTTAACGGTAGTATAGAGGAAATTCATCCGGAAAAAGGAAAAATCAAGGTCAGCATCTCCATATTCGGGCGGTCTACGCCGGTCGAGTTGGAATACTGGCAAGTGGAGAAGGTTTAGACATGGCTGGAAAGAAAGTTACCGCTCAAATTAAATTGCACGTTCCCGCGGGTGCCGCTAATCCGGCACCTCCCGTAGGCCCGGCGTTGGGCCAGCACGGCGTTAATATCATGCAGTTCTGTAAACAATTCAACGAGCAGACCAAAGGACGGGACGGCCTGATCCTGCCGGTCGTGATCAGCGTTTACGAGGACAAAAGCTTTACCTTTATTATCAAGAGCCCGCCTTCGTCGGTGCTTATTAAAAGAGCCGCCAACCTGGCAAAGGCTTCCGCGACAGCCGGAAAAGAGATCATAGGGAAGATCGATCAAAAACAAGTTGAGGAAATCGCCAAACAGAAGATGCCCGATCTGAATACGAAAAGTATGGATGCGGCAAGAAAAACCATCGCCGGCACCGCCAGAAGCATGGGCATAGAAGTCGAGCAATAATATGAAAAAACACAGTAAGAGGTATCAGGTCACGGAAAAGTTGGTAGATAAGGAAAAGGTCTACACACTTAAGGAATCCATCTCTATTCTTAAGTCCATGGTTCAGCCGAAATTCTCCGGGTCCCTGGATCTGCATTTTAATCTTAATGTGGATACCAAGAAATCCGATCAGATGATCCGCGGCACGGTGGTCCTGCCGCACGGCACCGGCAAAAAGATAAAGATAGCGGTGTTCTGTAAAGGCGAGCAGGAACGGGATGCGAGGGACGCCAAGGCCGATTATGTCGGTTCGAACGAATTGATGGAAAAAGTGGCCGCGGGTTTCCTGGATTTTGATTGCGTTATCGCGACCCCGGATATGATGAAAGAATTGAGCAAACTGGGTAAAATACTCGGCCCCAAAGGACTGATGCCCAGCCCGAAGACGGGGACAGTCACCGTGGATGTGGGCAAAGCCATTCAGGACGTTCGTAAGGGGAAGGTGGAATTCCGCGTCGACAAACAGGGCGGTATGCATCTGTCCGCGGGAAAATTGTCGTTCACCGAGGAACAGTTGCTGGAGAACGCCAATTGTATCATAGACGCGATAAATGAGGCTAAACCCGGTTCAGTAAGAGGGAAATTCGTGAAGGCTTTCTCGGTTGCTTCCACGATGAACCCGGGGATGAGGGTTTCCATATGAAGAAGATCAGTCAGATAATTAAGGAGACGTCCGGCGGCATCATCAAGGAAAACATAATGGCCGCGGACGCCAGTTTTTTCATAGTCAAGTATTCCGGACTATCTTCGCCTGATATGTCTTCGCTGCGGCAGTCCCTGCGTGATTCGGGGGCGAGGCTGCAAGTGGTCAAGAACAGCGTTGCCAGGCGCGTGTTGAAAGACGCCGGCCAGGACGCGTTGCTTCTTTCGGTGGAAGGGCCCTGTGGTTTCGTGTTCACCAGTGAAGATGCCGCGGCAGTATCGAAGGCGCTTTGCGGTTTCGCGAAGGACCATGCGCCGCTGAAAGTAGAAGCGGGTTATCTTTCCGGAAAGCCTCTCAACGCCGCGGAGATCCAGGAGTTGTCCAGCCTGCCTTCGAAAGATATGATGCGGGCGAAGGTAGTGATGACGATAAAGTCGCCGATCACCGGTTTTGTGATGGTGCTTAATCAGACATTGAAGAAATTCGTCTATTGTATTGAACAAATAAAGCAGAAAAAGTCTGCCGCCGCTTAGTTGGCGGCCGGCTGCCGATTAGCGAAAAACAAGGAGGAATTGAAATGGCAAGCGAGAAAATGGAAGAAATGATAAAGACGATAGAGGGATTGACGGTCCTGGAACTTTCCGAATTGGTCAAGGCCCTTGAAGAGAAGTTTGGCGTTCAGGCGAATATGCCGATGATGATGGCGCCCGCGGCAGGCGGAGCGGCAGCCGCAGCTCCCGTAGAGGAGAAGACGTCTTTTAACGTCGTGCTCACCGGAGCCGGGGCGAACAAGATCGCAGTGATCAAGGAAGTCAGGACTATTACCAATCTGGGCTTGAAAGAAGCCAAGGATATGGTTGACGGCGCGCCCAAGACGATCAAAGAAGGCGTCAACAAAGAAGAAGCCGAGGAGATGAAGAAAAAACTCGAGGCCGCCGGAGCGACCGTCGAATTGAAATAAAAGTTTTTCGTAGCGATAGAGAAGGTCAGGAAAAACTATGGTCAAAAGGAAAAGTTTCGGTAAGTTGAGGGAATTGTACGATCTGCCCAATCTGCTGGATATGCAGATTGGTTCTTATAAGGATTTCCTGCAGATCGACGTGCCCGCCGCTGAACGCAAGAGGCAGGGATTGCAGGAAGTTTTCGAGGAGATTTTTCCCATCGAGAACCAGGATCGTTCCGTGAAACTCGAGTATCTGAGTTATTCGCTCGGTAAACCTAAATACGATCTACCGGAGTCCAAGAGGCGTTCCGTTACTTTCGGCGCGCCGCTGAAAGTGCGTTTCCGCCTGACTACCGCCAAGGAAGTCAAGGAGCAGGAAGCGTATTTCGGGGAGATCCCTTTGATGACCGACACCGGCACTTTCATAATTAACGGCGATGAGCGCGTGGTTGTGAGCCAGTTGCAGCGTTCGCCCGGCGTTTCTTTTGAAGAAGAAGACCATCCGACCGGAAAAAAGATCTTTTACGGACGGATCATTCCCTACAGGGGTGCCTGGCTGGAGTTCAAATATGATCTTTCCGAGACCATCCTGGCGTATGTTGACCGCCGGCGTAATTTTCCCGCCACGCAGATATTAAGGATACTGGGATATTCTTTCGATAAGGATATCCTGGCGGCATTTGGGAAACAGCATCCGGAGATAGAGAATACGCTTAAGAAAGACACCACACATAATAAAGAGGAAGCTTATATAGATTTCTACCGCAAGATGCGCCCCAGCGAACCTGTTACCAAGGAAGCCGCTGAAGCCCTGTTTTACCGCCTCTTTTTTGACCCCGCCAGATATGATCTTGAGAAGGCCGGACGTTTCATCCTGAACCGCAAACTGGGGATGGATATATCCCTGGATAAGCGGGTGCTTGATTCCGCGACGGTCATCAAGGTCATGGAGTATTTGATCAGGCTTAAAACCGGCGAAGGAAAGATCGACGATATAGATCATTTGGGCAACCGGCGCGTCAAGACCGTCGGAGAGCTTGTCCAGAACCAGGTCAGGATCGGCCTTTCCAGGGTCGAACGTTCCATCGTCGAAAGGATCAGCCTGCTGGCCGAGATGGAGAATCTCAATGTGCATTACCTTGTGAATTCGAAGTTGTTGTCCAATCAGATCAGGGATTTCTTCTCCAGGAGCCAGTTATCGCAGTTTATGGACCAGATAAATCCTTTGGCTGAGATGACCCATAAAAGAAGGCTGAGCGCTCTTGGTCCCGGAGGTTTGTCCAGGGAAAGGGCCGGTTTTGAGGTGAGGGATATTCATCCTTCGCATTACGGCCGTATATGCCCTATAGAAACTCCGGAAGGCCCGAATATCGGGTTGATCTCGTCTTTGAGCTGTTATGCCAGGGTTAATGGCCTCGGCCTGCTGGAAACTCCCTATCGTAAAGTGGAGAGCGGCCGGGTCACCCGCAAGATCGAATATCTTACCGCCGACCTGGAAGAGGATAAGATCATCGCCCAGGCCAATGCCGCTATAGACGGTGACGGAAATTTCCTTGAGAAGGAAGTCTCCTGCCGTTTTAGGGGCGATTTCCCCAAGGTTGAGCCTAAGAAGGTAGAGTATATGGATGTCTCCCCTAAGCAGTTGGTTTCTGTGGCGGCGTCGTTGATCCCTTTTCTGGAGCATGATGACGCGAACCGCGCTTTGATGGGATCGAATATGCAGCGGCAGGCGGTTCCTTTATTGGTACCGGAAGCGCCGCTGGTAGGGACCCAGATGGAGGGGAAAGTGGCGAGGGATTCCGGTGTCGTCGTTATCTCGGAGGACTCCGGTAAGGTCACCAGCGTGGATGCTTCCAGCATTACGGTCGGTAAAAGGATATACCACCTCAAGAAATTCCAGAGGACAAACGCCGATACCTGTCTTAACCAGAGGCCTTTCGTCCAGCTCGGGGAACATGTCGAGAAGGGGCAGGTCTTGGCCGACGGAACAAGCACGCGTAACGGAGAGCTGGCCCTGGGCCGTAATCTGTTGTGCGCTTTTATGCCTTGGAGAGGTTACAATTTTGAGGACGCGATCCTCATTAACGAGAAGGTCGTGCGCGAGGACCTTTTTACTTCGATACATATAGAAGAGTTCGAGATAGAAGCCACAGAAACGCGGTTAGGTAACGAAGAAATAACCAGGGATATCCCCAATGTGAGCGAGGAATCGCTTAAGAGCCTCGATCAAGACGGCGTTGTCTGTATCGGGGCCGAGGTGGGCGCCGGCGATATCCTCGTCGGTAAGGTGACGCCCAAGACCGAGTCGGAACTTTCCCCTGAGGAAAGGCTGCTGCGCGCGATATTCGGCGAAAAGGCTTCCGATGTCCGGGACACTTCTCTTACCGTCCCTCCCGGCGTTGAAGGCGTGGTGGTGGATGTGCACATCTTCCAGCGCAAAGACCGCGGCAGGAAATCTAAAGATGAAAAGACCACCGAGCTCGGCAGAATGAAGGAAATAAAGGCTTATTACAAGCAGGAAATAGAGTTTGTCGAGAATGAAAAGGTCAGCAGGCTCAGCCAGTTCCTGGGTGTGGATAAAAAGAAGGTCCCCGGGATGGATATCGACCAGCATGAGGAGGCACGGATAATAGCGGCTTCCTTTGACGAACAGCTCCAGGAATTGCTTTCGGAACAGGAACAGGAGATAGACAGGGTAAAGCGCGGCGATGAACTGCCTCCCGGCGTGCTTAAGCGGGTGGTGGTTTATATAGCCACCAAGCGTAAATTGTCGGAGGGTGATAAACTCGCCGGCAGGCACGGCAACAAGGGTGTGGTCGCCAGGATACTGCCTGAGGAAGATATGCCGTTCTTACCGGACGGTACGCCGGTGGAAGTGGTGTTGAATCCCCTGGGCGTTCCTTCCCGCATGAACGTCGGCCAGATCCTGGAGACGCATCTCGGCTGGGCTGCGAAAGCGCTCGGGTTTTCCGTGGATACCCCGGTCTTCGACGGAGCCAGCGAAGAAGAGATCAAGGAGATGCTGCGCAAGGCGGATCTGCCGGAAGAGGGAAAACTTCATCTTTTTGACGGGTTCACCGGGGATCAGTTCGACCAGAAAGTCTGCGTAGGCTACATCTATATAATGAAACTCATCCATCTGGTGGATGAAAAGATCCACGCCCGTTCCATAGGGCCGTATTCCCTGGTTACCCAGCAGCCTCTCGGCGGTAAAGCCCAATTCGGCGGTCAGAGGCTGGGTGAAATGGAAGTCTGGGCCCTGGAGGCTTACGGCGCGGCGTTTACCCTGCAGGAAATGCTTACGGTCAAAAGTGACGACGTGGCCGGCAGGACGCGTATATACGAAGCTATAGTAAAGGGCGAACAGAGGCTTACATACGGGACGCCGGAATCGTTCAACGTCCTGATAAAGGAATTACAAGGACTGTGCTTGGATATACGCACGGAGAAGAAGGAAAGTGAAAATGGAAGAAATTAATTCCTTTGACCGTATTACGATCAAAATCGCTTCACCGCAAGTGATCAGGACGTGGTCCAAGGGCGAGGTGAAAAAAGCCGAGACCATAAATTACCGCACCCTGAAGCCGGAGAAAGACGGATTATTCTGTGAAAAGATATTCGGCCCGGTCCGGGATTGGGAGTGTAATTGCGGGAAATACAAGGGGATAAAGTTCAAGGGGATCACCTGCGATCGCTGCGGAGTGACCGTTGATCATTCATCCGTGCGCAGGGATAGAATGGGGCATATAGATCTTGCCGCTCCCGTTACGCATATTTGGTTCTTCAAAGCCGTTCCTTCGCGTCTTTCCGCCATTCTCGATATAGGTTTGCGCGACTTGGAGAAGGTGATCTATTACGAAGAGTACGTGGTGGTCGACCCCGGAGATTCCCCGTTAAAAAAGAAAGAACTCTTGAGCGAGGAGCAGTACCAGGAAGCGGTCGTGAAATACGGGGCGAGTTTCAAGGCGATGATCGGGGCCGAAGCCGTCAGCGAATTGCTAAGAGAAGTTGATCTGGATAAACATGCCGCGCAGCTCAGGAGCGAACTCTCCACTGAGAAAGAGCAGACCACCGGCAGAAGAAATACCAAGACTTTGAAGATACTCGAGGATTTCCGCAAATCCGGCAATAAAGCGGAGTGGATGATCCTGGAGATACTTCCCGTTATACCCCCGGATCTGAGGCCGCTGGTCCCGCTTGACGGCGGCAGGTTCGCCAGTTCGGACCTTAACGATCTTTACCGCAGGGTGATCAACCGCAATAATCGTTTGAAGAAACTTATAGAATTGAACGCTCCCGAGATCATTATTCGTAACGAGAAGAGGATGCTCCAGGAAGCTGTGGACGCCCTGCTGGATAACGGCAGGCACGGCCGCGCCGTGGTCGCCGCCAACAACCGTCCTTTGAAATCCCTTTCCGATATGCTGAAAGGCAAACAAGGGCGTTTCCGTCAGAACCTGCTCGGTAAGCGCGTGGATTATTCCGGCCGTTCCGTCATCGTCGTCGGCCCGGAATTGAACCTTAACGAGTGCGGTCTACCGAAGCAGATGGCGTTGGAACTTTTTGAACCGTTCATTATCAAGAAACTGCGTGAAAAGGGTTTTGTGCATACTATCAAGGGCGCCCGCCGCATGGTGGAACGCGGCAAGATCGAGGTCTGGGACATCCTGGATGAGGTCATCAAGGACCATCCGGTAATGTTGAACCGCGCGCCGACCCTGCATAGGCTGAGTATTCAGGCGTTTCAGCCGGTGCTCATCGAGGGCAAGGCTTTAAAGATACATCCTTTAGTATGTACCGCGTTCAACGCCGACTTCGACGGAGACCAGATGGCCGTGCACGTGCCTCTCTCGCTGGAAGCCCAGATCGAAGTGCGCGTGTTGATGATGTCGGTGAACAACTTATTTTCTCCGGCCGACGGCAGACCGATCATATCGCCCACCCAGGATATTATCCTCGGGGTTTCTTACCTGACTAAAATGAAGGAAGGCGTGAAGGGCGAGAATCGTATCTTTGCCGATCAGTCGGAAGTGATGATAGCTTATGAGGACAAGGAAGTCGATCTGCACGCGCAAATAAGATTGCGCGTAAACCAGGTAATGGATCTTGCCGAAGGGAACAGGATCGACGGCAGGCAAATTATAGAAACTACTCCGGGCAGGGTGATCTTTAACCAGCTTCTCCCGGTTGATTTCGGTTTTGTCAACAGGGAATTGAACAAAGGGCTGGTCGGGAATATAGTCGCTTCCTGTTATAAGCGTTACGGCCACCTGCGTACCATACAGCTCGTTGACGAGAGCAAAAAAGTAGGGTTCACTTTTGCCACTCTGGGCGGTATCTCCATCGGGATAAACGATCTTTTGATCCCGAAAGAGAAGCAGGAAGTGCTTAAAGAATCCAGAGCGGAAGTTGCCAAAGTAGAAGAACAGTACCGCCGCGGTGTCATTACCGACAGGGAAAGAAAGAGTAAGGTCATAGATATCTGGACCCATACTACAGATAAGATCTCCGATCTGCTTTTTAAGGAGATGCCTAAGTTCAACCCGATCTTCATTATGGCCGATTCCGGCGCACGCGGTTCCAAACTGCAGGTGAGGCAGTTGGCCGGTATGCGCGGACTGATGGCCAAACCTTCCGGAGAGATCATCGAGAACCCGATCACCGCCAATTTCCGCGAGGGACTGACGGTGCTGGAATATTTTATCTCCACGCACGGCGCCAGAAAAGGTCTCGCCGACACGGCGCTTAAAACCGCCGACGCCGGTTACCTGACTAGAAGGCTCGTCGATGTCTCACAGGAAGTGATCATTGAGGAAGAGGACTGCGGCACGCTTAACGGTATCACGGTCGCCGCGATCATCGAAGGCGACGAGGTGGTCGTCAGTCTTAAAGACCGCATCGCCGGCCGCGTCGCGCTGGATAATGTCGTCGATATCATCACCGACGAGGTCATAGTAGAACAGGGATCGGAGATCACCGAAGAAAAGGCCGAGATGATCGAGAAGCTCGGCATTGAACGTATACGTATACGCAGCGTTCTCACCTGCGAGTCCGGCAGGGGGGTCTGCGCGAAATGCTACGGCCGCAACCTCGCCAGCGGCAGGCTGGTGGAGATCGGCGATGCCGTGGGTATCGTGGCCGCGCAGAGTATCGGAGAGCCCGGCACTCAGCTGACCATGAGAACGTTCCATATCGGCGGTACCGCGTCCAGGACCGTAGAACAGTCTTTGTTCAAATCCAAGAACAAAGGTGTGGTCAAATATCACAGCCTGAGGGTTACGGAGAAGAACAAGGAGTTCGTGGTACTCAACAGGAACGGTTCCATCAGTATTAATGACGGGCAGGGGCGCGAACTTGAACGTTATACGGTCCCTCAGGGCGCGTTCATCAGCGTGGCCGACGGAGCGGAGATCAACAAAGCTATCGCTTTCGTCCGTTGGGATCCGTACACCATCCCGATCCTTACGGAAGTCGGCGGTAAGGTCAAGTACGAGGACCTAAAAGAAGGCCAGACCATTCAGGAAGAGCTTAATCCGGTCACGAAGTTGACCGAACGCATAGTCGTGGAGCACAAGCAGGAATTCCACCCGCAGATAGTGATCACCAGCGGTACCGGGGAAGTCCTGGGTATATATCCTATCAGCGTCGGTGCCCATATCCTGGTCAAGGACGGGCAAGAGTCCGGAGCCGGCGACATGCTGGC
>JBAZGW010000018.1:0-22778 GCA_041652635.1 Candidatus Omnitrophota bacterium
CAAACTGGCTAAAGAGCTGAACATAAACGGTTTCAGCGGCATCAGGAAACAGGACCTGATATTCAAGGTCCTGCAGGCGCAGGCCGAGAAAGAAGGGTTGATGTTCGGCGAGGGGATATTGGAAATACTGCCGGAGGGTTTCGGTTTCCTGCGTTCCCCCAATTATAATTATCTTCCCTGTCCGGATGATATCTATATATCTCCGTCGCAGATAAGGAAGTTCGATCTGAAGACCGGGGATACGGTAAGCGGAGAGATCCGTCCGCCGAAAGAAGGAGAAAAATATTTCGCTCTTCTGAAAGTGGAAGCGGTTAATTTCGAGAACCCGGAGACGTGCAAGGACAAGGTTTTCTTCGATAACCTGACCCCTGTTTATCCGCACGAAAGGTTCATGCTCGAGCGTAAGCCCGAAGAAGTTTCCACCCGCGTCATAGATCTGCTGGCGCCGGTGGGCAAAGGGCAGCGCAGTCTTATCGTGGCCCCGCCGTACAGCGGCAAGACCGTGCTTCTGCAAAGGCTGGCCAATTCCATTACCAGCAATCATCCTGACGTGGTGCTGATCGTGCTGTTGATAGATGAGCGTCCGGAAGAGGTTACCGATATGCAGAGGAACGTGCAGGGGGAAGTCATTTCTTCCACGTTCGACGAGCCGCCGGAGAGGCACGTGCAGGTGTCGGAAATAGTGCTGGAAAAAGCAAAACGCCTGGTGGAGCATAAAAAGGACGTGGTGATCCTCTTGGACAGTATTACCCGTTTGGCGCGCGCTTACAACTCCGTGGTCCCGCACAGCGGTAAGGTGCTTTCAGGAGGTATCGATTCCAACGCGCTGCAGAAGCCGAAGCGTTTCTTCGGGGCGGCCAGGGCGATAGAAGAAGGCGGGAGTTTGACCATAATCGCCACCGCGCTTGTCGATACCGGCAGCCGTATGGATGATGTCATCTTTGAAGAGTTCAAAGGCACCGGTAATATGGAACTGCAGCTGGACAGGAACCTCTTCCAGCGCAGGATATACCCGGCCATAGATATAAAGCGGTCCAATACCAGGCATGAAGAACTGCTGTTGAAGCCGGAGATACTGCAGCGGGTCTGGATACTGCGTAAAGTGCTCAATGAATTGAGCAATGTGGAGGCTATGGAATTGTTGATAGAGAAACTGGTAAAGACCAAGAACAACGAGGAATTCCTCAATAGTATGAACCAGAAATAATAACCGTAAGTTAAGAAGGAGAAGAAAATGAAAGACAAGATCCATCCCAAATACGAAGAAAGCGTGGTTGTCTGCGCCTGCGGTAATACCATACATACCCGTTCCACCAAACAGAATATCAGGGTGGAAGTATGCTCTAAATGCCATCCGTTCTTCACCGGTAAGCAGAAATTCGTCGACTCCGCCGGCAGAGTGGATAAGTTTATGAAGAAATACGGCAACAAAAAGGCCTGAACGCCCGATGTTGAGACATCTGAATAAACTTGAGGAACGTTACCGCCAGCTGGAGGAGTTGCTGGCCAGCGAGGCTGTGGTTTCCGACCGCGAGCAGTGCAGTAAATACGCCAAGGAACTCTCCGAACTTCAGGAGTCGGTCGTTTTGCTGCGCCGGCACCGCAAGCTTTCCTCCGAATTGGAGGAACTGAAACAGATGCGGCACGGCCAGGATGATAAAGAAATGGCCGAACTGGTCAACAGGGAGGAAGCGGTGCTGAAGGAGAAGATCTCCGCGCTTGAAGAACAGGCGCAGCTTATGCTGGAAGGCGAGGACGGGAACGCGGACAGGAATATCATCGTCGAGATCCGCCAGGGGACCGGCGGTATGGAGGCCGCGTTGTTCGCGGCGGTGCTTTACCGTATGTACAGCAGGTACGCCGACGGCAAGGGCTGGGCCGTGGAGCAGATGTCCGCGAGCGAAACCGAGCTGGGCGGTATTAAAGAAGTGGTTTTCAGCATCAGCGGCAAAGGCGCTTACCGCTGTATGCGTTTTGAGAGCGGAGTGCACCGGGTCCAGCGCGTGCCGGAGACGGAATCGCAGGGAAGGATACATACTTCGACGGCGACGGTGGCGGTGCTGGTGGAACCCGAGGACGTCGAGATGGAAGTTGACCCCAAGGACTTAAGGATCGATACTTACAGGTCTTCCGGCCCCGGCGGACAGCATATGCAGAAGACCGATTCCGCCGTGCGCATCACGCATATCCCCACAGGGGTGGTGGTCTCTTGCCAGGATGAGCGTTCACAGCTGAAGAATAAGCATAAGGCGATGAGGATACTGCGCGCCAAGATCCTGGAGAAGCGGCAGGAAGACGATCTCAAGAAAATAACTTCCGAACGCCGTTCGCAGATCGGTTCCGGCGACAGGAGCGAGAAGATCCGCACATATAATTATCCCGACCGCAGGGTAACGGACCACCGCATTAATTTCACGGTGCACAGGCTGGAGGCGGTGCTTGAAGGAGAGCTGGACGATATTTCCGGGGCCTTGCTTAAAGCCGAGAAAGAAGCTAAACTGAAAGAAAAGGAAGCGTGATAGTTTACTGCTATTATGAATGAAGCGGAGCTTTTGTTCACGGATATACTGGGGTGCAGCAGGATCTCTTTGTATACCGGGGGAAAACGGCGGATGCCGGAAGGTAAATGCGTTTTGATCGCCGGCGTCTTGAAAAGGCGTATCCTGGGCGAGCCTTTACAGTATATCCTCGGCAGGACGGAATTCATGGGGATGGATTTCCGGGTGACGCCGGATGTCTTGATCCCCAGGCCGGAAACGGAAATTCTGGTGGAGACGGCGCTAAGGTATGCTAAAATACCGCAAGGTGCGCCGCGCCGCGTGCTGGATATCGGCACCGGCTCCGGATGCGTGGCGGTCAGCCTGGCGCGTTATCTGCCGCAGAGCAATATCTGCGCCACGGATATTTCCGCGGCGGCGCTGCGTGTCGCGGCGGGGAACGCCGCGGCAAACGGCTGCGGGGTGGATCTCTTTTACGCCGATATATTCCCTCCGGGAGAAAGCGGGTTCGGGATGATCGTTTCCAATCCTCCCTATATCCCTGAAGGGCAGATAGAGTCGTTGCAGAGAGAGGTATTATATGAACCGCGGGGAGCGCTTTGCGGCGGCACTGACGGGCTGGATTTTTACCGGCGTATCTGCGCGGAGTGCCGCGGCGTCCTTTCTCATCCGGGATTGCTTATTATGGAGGTCGGTTATGGGCAGGCGGAGGATGTGCGTTCGATGATCAGCGCCACGCCTGGGATGCGCGTGGAAGAGACGGTCAGTGATTACGCGGGAATAGAAAGGGTTATTGTAGCTCGCAGGCAATCTTAGGAACGGATCTTAAGATTGTTCTTGGATCGTATATCGGTTACGGTTACGATGCCCGTTTCGTCTATCGTCTAACGGTTACGGTTTCTCGACGTTACCGTAACCGAATATCGATACGGGCTTCGTTACCTTAGCCGTTACCGGAATTTAGATCGTATTCCGGTTACGGTTCTGCAAGAATCCAGAACCTGGTTTTTAATAAAGGAGTAGCCATAGATGGATAAGCTTATCATAGAAGGCGGAGTCCGCCTGAAGGGCGAAGTCAGCGTCTCCGGCGCCAAGAATTCGGCACTGCCGATCTTGGCGGCCACCCTGCTTACCGACGGGCCTTGCGTCCTCAGAAGGGTCCCTAATTTGAGGGATACTATGACGATGCTCAAGATACTGCGTTCTTTAGGAAAGAACGTGGAATACGATAAAGGCACCGTGCGCGTGCTGGGGACTAAACATTGCGGTTACAGCGCCGACTATAAACTAGTTTCCACGATGAGGGCTTCTTTTTGCGTGCTTGGCCCTTTATTGGGTAAGCTGAGGAAAGCCAAGGTGTCTTTGCCGGGAGGATGCGTTATCGGCTTGCGGCCGGTGGATCTTCATGTGAAAGGACTGCAATCCCTGGGAGCTGATATAGATGTTCAGGGCGGGTATGTCGTGGCTGAAGCCGCCAAATTAAAAGGCGGCTACGTCTATCTGGGAGGGGTTTTTGGTTCTTCGGTGCTGGCCACGGATAACGTGATGATGGCGGCGGTGCTGGCCCCGGGCAGGACGGTGATCGAATCGGCGGCCTGCGAGCCGGAAGTGGTGGACCTGGCGGAGTTCCTGATCAAGATGGGCGCTAAGATCAAGGGCCACGGCACTCCGATCATAGAGATCGAGGGAGTTAAATCCCTGCATGGCGCCGAACACAGGATCATTCCCGACAGGATCGAAGCCGGGACGTTCATCCTCGCGGCGTTGATCACCAAAGGAGATATCAAGGTAAAGAACGTGATGCCGGAACATCTGGGCGCGATATTCGATAAATTATGCCGGGCCGGGGCGTCGCTGCAGCGGCATGAGCATATGGTGCGCGCTTCACTGAAGAAAGACCTGCGGCCGGTAAGTATCACCACTTTGCCTTATCCGGGGTTCCCGACCGATATGCAGGCGCAGGTGATGAGCCTGATGTGCGTCACTCCGGGGATCAGCGTGATCACCGAGAAGATCTATCCCGACAGGTTTATGCACGTCGCCGAGCTTAACCGTATGGGAGCGCGGATACAAAGGGAAGGCCCTTACGCGATCGTCGAGGGGGTCAAGAAGCTTTCCGGAGCGCCGGTAATGGCTTCCGACCTGCGGGCTTCGGCTTCGCTGGTGCTGGCCGGACTGGTGGCCGGAGGTAAGGCTTCTATTTCCAGGATATATCATCTGGAGCGCGGTTACGAGAATATAGAAGAAAAGTTCAGGAACCTTGGGGCCAGGATCTGGCGCGAGAAAGAGTGAACTTAACCCGGAATTAGTAAAATCCTGGTTATGGCTACGTGCTATTAGGTTAACGGACGCAGTTCTCAAGGAGCGGTAAAATGGTTCTGATGATAGATAATTACGATTCTTTCACCTATAATATTGTGCAGTATCTCGCCGAACTCGGCTGCCGGGTTAAGGTCTTTCGTAACGATAAGATCGGCGTTGAGGAAGTGCGGCGTCTTTCCCCGGAACGTCTGGTGATCTCTCCGGGGCCCGGGGGCCCGCAAGACGCCGGTATTTCCTGCGATTTAGTCAGGGATTTCTTCGGTAAAATACCTATTCTGGGTATCTGCCTCGGCCATCAGTGCATAGGGCAGGTATTCGGAGGAAAAGTTGTGCGCGCGAAATCGATCATGCACGGTAAAACCTCGCTGATCTATCATCGCGGCAAAGGTGTATTCAAAGGCTTGCCTAATCCTTTCGAGGCTACCAGGTATCACTCTCTGGCGGTGGAAGCGTCTTCTCTTCCTCAATGCCTGGAAATATCCGCCAGGACGAAAGACGGGGAAATAATGGGGTTGACGCACAAAAAATACAAAGTATACGGAGTCCAGTTCCATCCTGAATCGATACTCACCGGCTGCGGTAAGCGGTTGTTGAAGAACTTTTTATCCATATGATAGAGAAATATACGGAAATACTGCTTCGGGGCAACGATCTTTCCGCGGAGGAGATGTCGGAGGCGATGGAAGAAATAATGTCCGGCAGGGAAGAAACGGAGTCTATCGCAGGGTTTGCGCGGGCGGTCTCCAACCGGGAGACCGTTGAAGAAGTGACTGCGGCCGCCGAAGTTATGCGGAGGCATTGTTTGAAGATACACACCGGCAGGGCCGATGTGCTGGATACCTGCGGCACGGGAGGGGACAAAAAGGGGACTTTTAATGTTTCCACGGCCGCGGCTTTCGTGGCCGCCGGATGCGGGATCACGGTTGCCAAGCACGGCAACCGTTCCGTTTCCAGTAACTGCGGCAGCGCGGATATACTTGAGGCCTGCGGTATCAATATCGTCCTTTCTCCGGAACAGACCAGAGAATGCCTTTTGAGAACCGGTATCGCTTTTCTGTTCGCTCCGGCTTTTCATCCTTCGGTCAGGTATGCTATGCCGGCGCGTAAGCAGATAGAGGGCAGGACGATCTTTAATCTGCTTGGGCCGTTGGCCAATCCCGCCGGGACAAAACATCAGCTTATAGGCGTGTATGAACGCGCCAAGACGGAATTCGTTTGTAAAGTGTTGGCTAATCTGGGATCGGTGCATGTCCTGGCTGTTCACGGCAGCGACGGATTGGATGAGATCACCATCAGCGGCGCCACTCACGTTTGCGAATTCAACCGTGGAGTGCTGCGTGAATTCGAGATCACCCCGGAGAGTATGGGGTTTCACAGGAGGGAGTTATCGTCTATCGCCGGTAACGGCCCGGCGGCCAATTCTTTGATAATGCTTGATGTTCTGAAAGGCGCAGCGGGGGCGTACCGGGACACTGTATTGATGAATGCCGCCGCCGGTATTTATGCCGCTGATTCCGCGTCTTCCCTGGAAGAAGCTATGCAGAAAGCGGTCAGTGCTTTGGATTCCGGCAGGGCTTTGGAGAAATTCAATCTACTGCGTGATTTTACCGTTAAACAGGGGAACAAATGAAAACAGATGCCTTGAAAGAGATAGTCAAACGCAAGAAAGAGCGGCTGGCGGAAACAATACTGAAATTGCCGGTAGAGGAAGTCAAAGCGAGAATGAAGGATGTCCCGGCCGCTTTGCCGTTCAGGCAGGCTATCGCCAAGCCGAGGGAGATCTGCCTGATCGCGGAGGTCAAGAAAGCTTCCCCTTCCGCGGGAGTGATCCGGGAGGATTTCTCTCCGGCCGACATCGCCGCCGCTTACGAACAGGCAGGCACGCAGGCCCTTTCCGTGCTTACCGAGGAGGACTTTTTTTCCGGTTCGCCTGGCTACCTGCGGGAGGTCAAGGAACGCGTGCGCATACCGGTGATGCGCAAGGACTTTATACTGGAGGCTTACCAGGTTTATGAATCCCGTATGTTGGGAGCGGACGCCGTGCTTTTGATCGCCGATCTGCTCTCCAAGGATAAATTGAGCGAACTGCATGGTATCGCCTCCGGGCTGGGCATGGACTGCCTGGTGGAATCCCATAACGAGAAAGAACTGAAGAAAGCGGTATCATTGAAGTTCCCCTTGTTGGGATTGAATAACCGCGACCTTCATTCCCTGGAAGTGGATATGCGCACCACGGAAAAGCTTTTCCCGTTGGTGCCGAAAGACAGGACCGTGGTTGTGGAGAGCGGTATACGCAGCCGTTCGGATGTGCTCTTTCTTAAAGTCCTGGGAGTCAGCGCCGTCCTTATCGGTTCGGTATTTATGGAAAGCGCCGATATCCAGGCGAAGGTGCCGGAGGTGATGGGGTGGTAGCTTCAAGGCGGCCGCTGGTGAAGATCTGCGGCATAACCAACCTTCAGGACGCGCTCTCCGCTGTGGACGCCGGCTGCGACGCTTTGGGATTTATCTTTTACCGTAAAAGCCCGCGTTATATAACTCCGATTCAGGCGGCGCGCATAATCTCTTCTTTACCTGCTAAGATATTGAAGATCGGGGTATTCGTGGACGCCGCGTTTGGATTTGTGACTAAGACCGCGAAAAATTGCGGGCTTGACGCCGTGCAACTGCACGGCCAAGAGACCCCTGAATACTGCGTTGCGCTGAAGGGTATCAAATTGATAAAAGCGTTCAGAGTGAAATTGGCTCCGGACCCGGAACTATTAAAAAGATACAAAGTATGGGCGTTCCTTTTCGATACATACGCGCCTCGCGTTAAAGGGGGGACCGGAAGGGCTTTTGATTGGACGATGCTTTCCGGGGTCAGGACAAGGCGTAAAATGATTATTTCCGGCGGGTTGAACTCCGGTAATGTGGCGCTTGTCGTAAGAACCTTGAGTCCTGATTGGGTGGATGCATGTAGCTGTCTGGAACTGTCTCCGGGAAAAAAAGACGCGCGAAAAATGGTCGATTTTGTCTCTCGGGTGAAAAAGTGCAGGGTGTAAGTTGAAGCAAAAGTAAGCTTATGATCTGGCATTTTAGATAAAGAATGTGGTAAACTTTTAATACCACGGACAAAGATAAGCCTTTCGGCTTGTCTGTCCGTGGTTTTTTGTTGATAAGAAAGGAGAACTATAATGAAACTTCAACCAGAGAAACTTATTGTCGTCATCGGTTTGCTTGTGGCGGGTATTACTATTTATTCATCCGAAGCTATGGCGGCGCAGTGGGGTGAAGGGTGGGGAGGTGATTCCCCAAGTAATTTTATGTCTGCCTCCGGTGGCGGCTCTTACAGCACGCCGGCGGAATCCGGTTTTGAGAGTATATTCACGATTAGCGATATATCGTATAACGGCAATACCGTGGACGGCGTAAGTTTCGGAGTGTTTCAGAACACGCGGGTGACGGTTGGCGATAATGCTGTCAATCCGGGCATTTTAACCTCAGGCTCCGGCGATAGCGTCTCCCATCGTTTTCCGGTGTTCTCATACGCGCAGGTAACGCTTAGCGATAATTGGGTCGATCCGGACACTTCAGCCGTTGTCTCCGCCGGCAGCGTTTTTTATATCAATACCGCCGATATCAGCGCGGATAAAATAAAGACAACCTTGGGTTCGAGCGATACCCGCGCGGCGCGGGTAGAGTTGAGCGACGGGACCGGGGTTTGGGGGTATATGACGGGATATTCCGACGGGCTTGCAGGCATCGGGAATCATGAAAAGACCCTGTTGACGGAGCAGGAAATGGACTCGGTATTTAGGCTGTCGAGTTGTCCCCGTGCCTATACGGAGACCAATGCCAGCCTGAACGCAAAGATCAGCGGCGGATACGAAAGTCTGACGGACGCTCAGAAAACCGAATGGCAGGCGATCTATAGTTCCGCGACCGCTAATGGCTTAAAACCGTGGTGGGAAAACTCCGGCGAGGCGGCAGCATCATACAATAATTTGCTGCAGAATTATTCTTCCAATACTTCTGCCGCGGTGAAAAGTTCGTTGAATGGGGATATGAAGAGGTCCGGGAATACCGCTTCGCTTCGCGCGATAGAATTCATAGCCGGGGTGTTAAGCGACGATCAGACTTGCGGCCAAACTTATGTATTTAATCCCTCCGGCGTATTCACCGCTTATCAAAGTGAGACAAAGTTATCGATACGCGGCGTCGAGTATACTTATATGCTGCCTAATCTGTGGACGGAATAAACCGGGCCGCACCGGCAGTGATAAAGCTTTATCGGCTGTATTTTGTACGGTTTTAGAGTCTATCTTTGCGATATTAATTATTGCTGATCTATCGGCCTGAGTGGATGAAATTCAATATGCCCTTGATCTCCGCCGTTTTTTTCGCCGGTTAAATCCATCCCTGATATTTCTCTACCGTAAATTCCCATTATATGTTAAACTAACAAAATAAAGCCTGCCAGGTAAGAGCTTGGGGTTATTTCCCCGCGTATTTTCTGCGCGTAATCACGATCGATGTGCGGATACTATAGTAAGAGTAAGTTGACTCTTGCGGTCAGGCCGTAGTGCGCTGTTAAATAAGTTCTTTAAACAGCGCGCAGAATCCGCCAAAGTTTCAGCGGGGACTAAGTCTCGCCAACGCTTTAGTGGCGGACGACCTGATTTAGATTTTCGATTATCAGAAACTTATCTAACAGTGTAATAGAAGAGCATATTTATGTTTATTGGGGAAGATATTTCATGTTGAAGAGACATCCGGATAAAACAGGCCATTTTGGGGAATTCGGCGGAAGTTTCGTGCCGGAGACCCTGGTTTTCGCTTTACGGGAACTGGAAAAAGAATATCTCCGCGCAGGGCGCGACCCGGAATTCCGCAGGCAACTCGATTATTACCTTAAGGACTATGCCGGCAGGCCGACTCCGCTTTATCTGGCTTCCCGCTTGAGCAGTTATCTGGGCATAGGCAAGGTTTATTTGAAGCGGGAAGATCTCCTGCATACCGGCGCGCACAAGGTCAATAATACCATTGGGCAGGCGCTTCTGGCGTTACGGATGAAGAAGCCGCGCGTGATAGCCGAGACCGGCGCGGGCCAGCACGGGGTTGCCACCGCCACGGTGGCGGCGAGGTTCGGCCTGAAATGCGCCGTCTATATGGGGAAAGAGGATGTCGAGCGCCAGAAACAGAATGTTTTCCGTATGAAACTGCTGGGAGCGGAGGTGGTGCCGGTCTGCCAGGGGTCGATGACATTGAAGGACGCGATGACCGAGGCGATGCGCGACTGGGTCACCAATGTCAGGGATACTTATTATATGGTCGGCACCGTCGCAGGGCCGCATCCGTATCCTTTGCTGGTCAGGGACTTTCAGTCGGTGATCGGCCGCGAGTCCAGGAAGCAGGTGCTGCGTAAAGAAGGCAGGCTCCCTGATTTCCTGCTGGCTTGCGTGGGAGGCGGAAGCAACGCCATAGGATTGTTCCATCCTTTTTATAACGATAAGAAAGTCAGGTTCATCGGCGTGGAAGCGGCAGGAGAAGGATTGTCCGGCAATAAGCACGCGGCAAGCCTGAGCAAAGGCCGCAGAGGGGTTTTACACGGCTGTAAATCAAGCCTGCTTCAGGACGCGGACGGCCAGGTGCTCAACGCGCACTCCATCGCCGCCGGGCTGGATTATCCCGGTGTCGGTCCGGAGCACGCGTTTTATAAAGACAGCGGCAGGGCCGAATATGTTGCCGTTACCGATGAGGAAGCCCTGGCGGGTTTCAAATTGCTTTCCCGTATCGAGGGGATAATTCCCGCTTTGGAGTCTTCTCACGCGGTGGCCTATCTGTTGAAGATGCGTAAACGGCTGGGCAAGAATTCGCTTAGCGTGCTTTGCCTTTCCGGCAGAGGGGATAAAGACCTGGGGATAGTAACGCCGAGGTTGAACTTATGAGAGTTAAAGTTAACAGGATAGATGCCCGGTTCAGGCGATTAAAGAAAGAGAACAAGAAGGCCTTTATCGCTTTTATCACCGCGGGTTATCCTTCGCTGCGAGTTACCGAAGAATTGGTTATGTCAATGGCCGCGGCGGGAGCCGACATTGTGGAATTAGGGGTGCCTTTTTCAGACCCGATGGCCGACGGGCCGGTGATCCAGTGTTCTTCACAGCAGGCCCTGCGTAACGGCGTTACTCTTAAGCGGATCATCGCGCTGGTGAAAAGACTGCGCGGCCGCACCGAGATCCCGCTTTGCCTGATGACTTACTATAATCCTGTCTTGAGTTACGGAGAACGACGCTTTGCCGTCGAGGCCTCAGCCGCCGGCGTGGACGGTATCATCGTGCCCGATCTCCCACCCGAGGAAGCCGAAGGATTAAGAAGTGAATGCGCCAAGCGCGGCGTGCACACTATATTTTTTGTTTCTCCCACGACCACGCGGGAGCGGATGAAGAAGGTCGCGGCGCTTTCCGGCGGGTTTATTTATTACCTTTCCGTTACCGGGGTTACCGGGGCGCGTGCCGAGCTGCCGGAGGACGCCGGCAGGCAGATCCGTCTCTTGCGCGGGTTCACCTCCAAGCCGGTGTGTATGGGGTTCGGTATCTCCACTCCCGGGCAGGTGCGCAGTGTCTGCCGCGTGGCTGACGGCGCCATAGTCGGCAGCGCTATCGTCAGGCAGGTCAGTAAATGCCGCGAAAAAAAAGGGTATAATATCGCGCGGGAAATAGGCCGTTTTGTTTCCGCCTTAGTAGAGGGGGCTCATGTATAAAAAGAGCGTGCTGAAGAACGGTTTGACGGTGGTTACCTGCGGGATGCCTTCACGGCGTTCCGTGTCGCTCGGTATCTGGATAAAGGCCGGAGGCAGGCATGAAACGCGCGTCAATAAAGGCATCAGCCATTTCCTGGAACATATGCTTTTTAAAGGCAGTTCGAAATATTCCTGCCGTGAAATAAAAGAATCCATAGAGGGGCAGGGAGGGAGTTTGAACGGGTTCACTTCCGAGGAAGTTACCTGTTATTTGGTGAAGGTCCCGGCCGCCAAAATGAACGTGGGCTTGGATATTCTTTCCGATATGGTGATGCGCCCTTCCTTGCCGCGGAGCGATTTTTCCAGGGAAAAAGCGGTGATATTGGAAGAGTTGAAGATGTATAAAGACCTTCCGCAAAGTTACGTGCATGAACTGCTGGATACTTTGCTTTGGCCGGGGCATCCTTTAGGCATGGGTATTATCGGTTTCGAGGATTCCCTGGATTCCCTGGACAGGGATGATCTGCGTAATTACCGGGATGAACATTATGTGCCGGCAAACATAGTGGTCAGCGCCGCCGGAGGGTTGGACCATTCCGGATTCTGCCGTTTGGCCGGACGCGCTTTCTCCTGGGCCGGCAAGGGAAAGAAAGAACCGGCCGGGTATCTTCCCGTTAAAGGCCCGGACAGACCAGGCCCGGCTTTTAACCTTTTGCGCAAAGATACTGAACAAACGCATATCGCTATGGGCTTCCGTGCGTTCCATAGAGAGCATAAGTTGAAATACGCCTCGGCGTTATTGCATATTATCCTGGGCGCGAATATGTCCAGCCGCTTATTTCACGAAGTGCGCGAAAAAAGAGGCCTGGCTTATGAGATCGGCACGCAATTAAAGAGATTTCACGATACCGGCGCTTTCATCGTGCATGCGGGTATAGATAACGGTAAAGTATCCAAAGCACTGGAGATAGTGGTCGCGGAATTGCGCAGGATAAAAGAACGTCCCGTGGAGAAGAAGGAATTAAAACGGGCGAAAGATTATTTTCTCGGACAGCTGATGCTGGCTCTGGAGGATTCTATGGAGCAAATGCTTTTTGCCGGAGAAGCGGTGACTCTTGGCGAAGGTATCCGCACGTATGAGGAAATTGCCGGGGATGTCTCGAAAGTGTCTTCGAGCGAGATAAAGGCCGCGGCGCGCGAGATCTTTTTCCGGGATAAACTGCGTTTTGCCGCTATCGGGGCCGCGGTGGACAACGAGCGGCAGTTTTCGCGGCTCTGGCCGGGATTGGATTAAAAGACCATGGATCGGTTCTTCTATCTTTTAGGCACTGGCCTGGTATTATTCTGTTTGGCTTTGCTTTCCGCTTTTTTCAGCGCTTCGGAAACTTCGGTGATCGGACTGAGCAAGATCCGCCTGCGGCATATGCTTTCCAAGGAGCCGAAGAAAGCGCAATATATCCAGGACCTGGTCGTAAAACTGGATAAGTTTATCGTCGCCATCCTGCTCGGCAACAACTTCGTCAATATCTCCATATCCGCGATACTCACAGTCGCCACGGTGAAGATATTCGGCGATCAATACGGCGTGTTGGTCTCTACCTTGTCCGCCACGTTCTTCGTGCTTGTTTTCTGCGAGATCATCCCCAAGACCCTGGCGATCAAGCATACTGAAAAGATCGCCATGTTCTCCGCGCCGTTGATGGGCGTTTATATCCGTTTCTTTAATCCGTTGATCGCCTTCTTCGGTAATTTCAGCGCCATCGTGCTGAAACTGATGCGCGTTCCCCCCGCCAAACGTTCGCCCCTTATAACAGAAGAAGAACTGCGTTTGATGATCGAGATGGGCAAGGAAGAGGGGGTGCTTACGGATGAGGAAAGAAAGATGCTGCATCGGATCTTTGAGTTCGGAGATACGCGTTTGAGCGAAGTGATGGTTCCTAAGGACAAAATGGTGGCTATCAGTTCCGGGTCCGGACAGGAAGAACTTTTGGCTACTTTTGTGGAAGAGGGGCACCAGCGTCTGCCGGTTTACCAGGGCACGCGGGAAAATATCGTTGGTATAATTTATTCCCATGATCTTTTATATATATTGCGAGACAGGCCGCTGGTGGTTGTGCAGGATCTGATACGTAAGCCTTATTGCGTGCCTCCCGGGATGAAGGTCAACGAGTTGCTCAGGAAATTCCAGGCGGATAAGATACAGATAGCCATAGTCATCGATGAAAAAAGCAGGGCGCTCGGCCTGGTCACTCTTGAAGATTTGTTGGAGGAAATAGTGGGGGAAATAGAGGAACAACCTTTAATGCACAACAGAGAGAAAAGAAGTTGACCTGTTCCAGCGCGGGTGTATAATGAATTTCGTTAAATCCGACTACGCCTAACAAGGAGGATAGCAATGGCAGAAAAAGGTTATTGTGTCAAGTGCAAGAAGAGCAATGAAATGAAGGATGAACAGAAAGTAACCATGAAAAACGGCCGTTCCGCCGTGAAAGGCAAATGCCCGGATTGCGGCACCGGTATGTATAGAATACTGGGGAAAAAATAGCTGCGGGGAAGGCTGGTTCGACATCAACAACAAAGAATTATCAAATAAAATAGTCGGTATCGCCAAGGATAAAAAGGCGTTGCATCCGGTTTTGCTGGATATGCGCGCGGTCTGCGGGTTTTGCGATTATTTCGTGATAATGCACGGGACTTCCAATACTCACGTAAGGGCCATCGCGGAATCCGTAAGGACTGAACTGGAAAAAGAAAAGATCAGACCGCTTTCCAATCTCCCTTCCCAGGACGCATCCGGATGGATCGTTCTCGATTACTCCGGGGTGGTGGTGCATATTTTCAATGAACAGGTCAGGGAATTCTACGCGTTGGAGCGCCTCTGGGCGGATGCCAAGAAAGTAAGGGCTTCGTCCAGGAAGCGCGCGGTCGCTGTTTAACCGCGGTTTATACCTTTTGTAATAAGCATCTCTGGCAGTTAAACGGGTTTTTATTTGCCGGCCTGTGGTTATTATTACCGCGGGCCGGCAAATGAGTTTATTCTCCTGATTCCTATAAAAACAGTCCATAGTCCACAGTTTAGATAACATAATCAACAGTGAAAATGACAGAAAATATCGATATTCAAAAAACACTTGAGGGATTGATCCTGGAAGAGATAACTTCTCTTGAACCGGGGTTAGAAGCGCCCGAGATCGTTTTTGAGTTCCCCAAGGACAGCCGTTTCGGCGACCTGGCCGTGAATACCGCTATGCAGTTAAGCAAGAAGCTTCGTAAACCGCCGATGCAGATAGCCAGCCGTCTGGCGGAAGGCATAAAGCGGCGCGTGGCGGCTTTAGAAGCCGGTAACTTGATCGGCGATGTCCGCGCCGAAGGCGCGGGTTTCCTTAATTTTTACCTTAGCGAAGAATATTTCCGGCGCAGGTTGCGATCGATATTGGAGACAGGACGGGATGTTTTTCGTTCGCGGAGCGGCGCAGGTAAACGAGTGTTGATAGAATTCGTCAGCGCTAATCCCACCGGTTCTTTGTCCGTGGCGCACGCCCGCCAGGCCGCGGTCGGCGACGCCCTCGCGAATGTCTTTTTGATGCTCGGCTACGACGTCAGCCGGGAATATTATCTCAACGACGAGGGGAACCAGATCAATATTCTGGGCAAGTCCATAGAATTGCGGCTGAAGGAGATCAACGGGGAAAAAGTGGATTTTCCGGACGATCATTACCAAGGGGAGTATATCTGCGATATCGCCAGGGAGATCAAAGAGAAAGAACTGCATATCGAAGATTACGGCAGATTCGGGGCCGACCATATCCTGGCGATAATCCGTAAGGAACTGGATGACTTCGGCGTGAAGTTTGATTGTTGGTACAGCCAGAAGGATAATTGTAACGAGGTCAGGATTAAGGAAGCCCTTCAGCAGCTGCGTTCCCGCGGCTATATTTATGATGATGGAGGCGCGGCCTGGTTCAAATCCACCGCTTTCGGGGATGATAAAGACCGGGTAGTGGTCAAGAGTGACGGCGCTTATACTTATCTGGCGCCGGATATCGCCTATCACCAGGATAAATACAAAAGGGGTTATAATCTTTTGGTCAATCTTTGGGGGCCGGATCATCACGGTTATATCAGCCGCCTCAAGGCGTCGGTGGCGGCTTCCGGTTATGACCCCGAATCATTGTGCGTGGTGATCGTTCAACTGGCCACTATCTTCCGCAACGGTCAGCCCGTGCAGATGTCGACGCGCAAAGGGCAGTATATCACGCTCAGGGAAGTGCTTACCGAAGTGGGCGCGGATGCCGCGCGGTTTTTCTTCATTATGCGCAAGACGTCAAGCCATCTCGATTTCGACCTGGAAGTGGCTAAAAGGCAGACATCGGAAAACCCGGTATATTATATTCAATACGCGTACGCGCGTATTTGCGGCATCCTCAAACAGGCCGGCGCAGGGGTTTCCCTGGATACCGGACATTTGGGGTTATTGCGCGAAAAAGAGGAATTGGACCTGGTCAAGAAGTTATGCCAGCTGAATTCCGTGCTTGAAATCTGCGCCTTGAACCGGGACCCGTATCTTTTAACGGTTTATTTGCAGGAAACAGCGGAAGCGTTCCATCGTTTTTATGACCGGCAGCGCGTGCTGGGACAGGAGTTCAAACTTCTTTCCGCCAGGCTCTGTCTGTTACAGGCCGCCGGGACGGTGCTTGCGCTCGGCCTGGAATTGCTGGGTATCGCCCACCCGGAGAAAATGTAGGATGCCGGCTAAAAGCAAAATACTTAATGTGCTGCGGCAGGATGAACAATTACTGCGTTCCCTCCTTAAAGAATTACCGATAAATGAAATAATAGCGAGATTGTTGATGAACAGGGGCATCAGGACTCCCGCGGACGCGGCTGTCTTTCTTGACGCCGGCCTGGATAAACTCTGCGACCCGTTCCTTCTCCCGGATATGGGCAGGGCGGTCGCTTTGGTCAGGCAGTCGGCGGCCGAGAAACGCAAAGTGATGATCTTCGGCGATTACGACGTGGACGGGGTCACGGCCGTGAGCCTTTTAAAAGAGCGGCTTTCCGCTATGGGAATGGAGGTTTATTCATCCCTGCCGCATCGTATCAAGCAGGGGTACGGCCTCAACACTAACGCCGTCAAAGAAGCGCTGGAGAGGAAAGTCGGATTGTTCATCACCGCGGATTGCGGGATCAACAGCGTTAAGGAAGTCGGCGAGTTGAGAAAGAAAGGCATAGAGGTGGTGGTTACCGACCATCATGAACCGGGGGAAGATCCGGTTTCCTGCGCTTCTGCCCTTTTGAACCCGAAAGTAAAAGACTGTGGTTATCCTTTTCGCGAGCTGGCCGGCGTGGGCGTGGCTTATAAATTCTGCCAGGCCCTGGCGCAGGACAGGCTTGAGAATGAGCTTGATCTGGTGTGCCTGGGGACGATCGCCGACGTGGTCCCTTTAAACGGGGAGAACAGGATCATGGTCAGGCACGGCCTGAAGCGCCTGGGCGAGACAAAGAGGGCCGGCCTGAAAGCGTTGATGAAAATCAGCGGCCTGTCCGGTAAAAAGCTTAGTTCGCACTCGGTGGGGTTCATTCTCGGCCCCAGGATAAACGCCAGCGGAAGGATGGCCAGCGCCGATATTTCGCTTTCGCTTCTTTCTTGCGATGATGAGACGCAGGCCGATTCCCTGGCGCGGGAGATAGAATCTTTCAACCGCAACAGGCAGCGCGTGGAGAGCGGCATTATGGAAGAGGCCCAGGCGTTGATAAATTCCGAAGTGAATTTTAAGGAGCAAAACGTGATCGTGGTCGCCAAGGAAGGCTGGCATCACGGGGTGCTCGGGATCGTGGCGGCAAAACTGACCGACCGTTTCCACAGGCCTACCATTCTCATTTCTATGGGCGATAAATTCTGTAAAGGCTCCGGCAGGTCTATCCGTAGTTTTCACCTTTTTAACGCCCTTTGTGAATGCGGTGATTTCCTGGATGATTTCGGCGGGCATAGTCATGCCGCCGGGCTGGTCATTTCCCGGGAGAATATTCTTAATTTTCGCGATAAAATAAATGATTTTGCCCGCAGCGCGCTGAGCGTGGAAGACCTTTTGCCGGCGTTGGACGTGGATATGCAGCTGTCGTTATCCGCCGTGACCGCGCGGCTGGTCAATGAACTGCGCGCGCTGGAACCTTTCGGCGCCGGCAACCCGGAACCTTTGTTCCTGGTCCGCGGGCTGTCTTTGAAGGGGTCTCCCAGACTGCTCAAGAAAGACACTCTTAAGTTCTGGGCCACCGACGGTTCGGTCACTCTGCCGGCGATAGGTTTCGGTATGGGTTTTCTTCTCGCCAGCCTGGAGAATTGCGATAGTTTCGACCTGATCTGCAGGCCGGAAATAGACGAATGGTACGGCGACGACAGCGTTATCCTGCATATAAAAGATATCATTTTCCGTTAACCGAAACAAAATCCGGTTTTAGTCTTCGTAACGCCGATGCTTTCGGGATATACTTAATAATATGAAAGCTATAAATGTGATTTTAGCCACGGCAGCTTTCTTTTTGACTCTTCAGCCTACCTGCAAGGCAGACAATCTGGTGCCTTTTTCCAATAATAATTCTTCCGGCACGGTTATCCCTGGGAGTGATTCTAGCAACGGTTTCTTTCTTATACCGGTTTATCTCGGCAAGGGCGGCAAGCGCGATGGGAGCCAGACGACTACCACGACGACCATTACTTCCGCCGGAACCACCACGACCACTATCATCACCTCTCCGCAGATAAATATCCAGTCCGTTCCCGAAGTTTCGGTGTTGACCGGAGAAGATTACATTGTTACCACCGGAGTGAATAATTCCAATCCGCAGGTTAACGATATGACGAAATCGGCTGCGCAGCAGTCCGGTTTGGATAATACCCTTGTATTGGAGAATCCCGATCTTGAGCAGCAACCGGAGGAGGCGGTCTCCTCGGAAGCAGGGGTAAATCTTGTCGAGGATGAGGCTGACGGGGGCGTTGCGGTGCGCAATTCCGCTATAGAAGATCAGTTGTCCGGAGAAGGCGATAGCGGATCCGTGCTCAATTCCGCGTCCGGGGTAAAGACTTCGGAGGAGATTATCGAAGGTTATGTTGTGGGAAAAGCAGAGGTTGATTTTATCCAGGAGCAGGGATCTTCCCAGCCGCAAGGCGAAGATAAGCCGTGGTTGAACGGGCAGGACGACGCGTCGTATCTGCGGGACCGTTTGCGTATTGCTTATCAGGCCGGCGGAGCGGAGAAAGTCGTTGCTGCCGCGCAAACCAGAAAAACATCGGACAACGGGATAGATGGGGAGAACTGGATCTATTCCGGCGAAGAAGAAAGCGGGTCCGGGGCGGAGAATTACGCGGGTTATTATTATAATGTCGAGAATTCCGGGGAAGGCCGGACTGCCAGGCCGGGAGAGGGCAAACGGCGCAAAAAGATCATAGAACCTCTGAAAGAACTGTTTTATAAGGTATCTTATTTAGGGGCGTTCCCCAAAGGGACACCCTCCGAATAGTGAGAGATAGGAACAGAAAACGGCCGGTTTTGTAGTAAGAGTGCGGCAGAATGGGAATATCCCGGAAGCTTAGCAATAAAAAGAGCGCGTATTTTCATACGCGCTCTTTTAGTATACTTTAAAAACGGCCGTTATCCCTTAGGTTTGCTTCTATCGGCTACTTTTGCCAATCCGCCCTTTTTAATGCATTTAGTGCAGACGAATGCCTGGGTGATCTTGCCTTCGATCAACAGACGCATCTTTTGCAGGTTGGGATTGAATTTCCGTTTCGACCAGCGGCTTATTTTACTGCCGGTTCCGCCTTGCTTCTTAGACATACCTTTACGAACTACTTTTTTCCCGGTTAAGGGCTTTTTACCGCAAATCGCGCATTGTTTAAGCATATCCACTCCGTATTTACCCCCGGATCAACGTCCGTAAGCCCCGGGATTGTAATGTGAAAATGTCTGAAATATAAGTATACTTGAACCCATTGAATTGTCAAGGCAAAATAATAAACCTGGTTCTGGGTTTTGGGTTATTGGTTATGCTGAAAGGAAGAACAAGAAATAAATTCCTTGTGAATTTCCGGAATGCGGATATGGCGGACACAAGCCGCTCCCGTGTAGAATGCCGTGAAACGGCCTCGTTGCCAAGTTTCTTCATTACGAAAAAATTTTATCTATTAAGTATTGACTTTAGCGGACAAGTGGCTTATAATGAAAAAACATTTAAAAGAGGAGGTGACTAAGTTGACTTTAGTAAAAGAGAAAAAATCGACAATTATAGAGAGCTATAAGACACATGCCAAGGACACCGGTTCAGCTGATGTGCAGATCGCTCTTCTTACCGAACGCATCAACAGTTTAGGCGACCATTTCAAGGTCCACAAGAAGGACCATCATTCCCGCCGCGGCCTGCTTTCCTTAGTCGGCAAGCGTAGAAGGCTCCTTATCTTTCTTAAGAAAACTGACATTAAGAAATATGAGGAGATATTGAATAAGCTTCACTTGCGGAAATAAACCCCAAACTTTAGAAAGGCAGATATTATGCAGTGTAACACGATGAGGGTAAAAATCGGCAATAATGATTTAGTGCTTGAGTCCGGTTCGTTGGCTAAACAGGCCGGCGGCTCGGTAACCGTTCATTATGGCGGCACGGTGGTACTGGTGACCGCCTGTATGTCCAAGACGGCCAGGGAAGGCATCGATTTTTTCCCTCTTACTGTGGAATATCAGGAGAAGACTTACGCCGCTGGCAGGATCCCGGGGGGATTCTTTAAAAGAGAAGGCAAGCCTTCGGAAAGAGAGATACTCGGCGCGCGCCTTATCGACAGGCCGGTGCGCCCGTTGTTCTCCAAAGGGATCAATAACGATGTCCAGATCATGGCGATGGTCCTTTCCAGCGACGGAGAGAACGATCCGGATATTCTGGCTGTAGTCGGGGCTTCCGCCGCGTTGACCGTGTCCGATATTCCGTTCAACGGGCCGTTGGGGTGCTGCCGTGTAGCTTACGTGAATAATGAGTTCGTGGTCAATCCCACTTACAAACAAGTCGAAGAATCCGTGCTCGAGGTGGTCATTGCCGCCAAGACCGACGGTGTGGTCATGCTTGAGTCCCGCGGAAAGGAAGTTTCCGAGGAAATTTATATGCAGGCCGTGCGGCTGGGGCTTGAACAGGCCCAGCCTATCATTAAGCTGCAGCAGGAATTCGCGAAACAGTTCGGCAAACAGAAACGCGAAGTATCGTATAAACTGCTTAACTCCGAGCTCTGCGCTAAAGTGGAATCCCTCTCCGTGGAGAGGTTGAAGGAAGTATACCGTCTTTCCAAAAAAGAGGAACGGGAAGAAGCGATCGCCATACTCGCCAAAGAATTAGAGGCTACCCTGACCGCTGAAGGTTACGAAGCCGCGGATATCAAGGAAGCGCTCGTGGAGGTGGAGAAGAAGCAGGTCAGGAACATTATTCTTAATGAGAATAAGCGTATTGACGGACGTGATTTCAAGGAGATCCGGCCGATAACTTGCGGTGTTTCGGTGCTGCCGCGCACGCATGGTTCCAGCATTTTCACCCGCGGGCAGACGCAGAGCCTGGCGGTCACCACTCTGGGGACCGGCGACGATGAACAAATGATCGAATCCCTGGAAGGGGAAAGATATAAAACTTTTATGCTGCATTACACTTTTCCGCCGTTCAGCGTGGGCGAGACCAAACCTGTCCGCGGTCCGGGCAGGAGAGAGATCGGGCATGGGGCGCTGGCGGAGAAATCTTTGCTGGCTGTAATGCCCGGTAAAGATAAGTTTCCTTATACCGTCAGGCTTGTTTCCGAGATATTGGAATCCAACGGGTCGTCCAGTATGGCCACCGTTTGCGCAGGGACACTTTCGTTGATGGACGCCGGCGTTCCCATTAAGGACGCGGTAAGCGGCGTGGCGATGGGCCTGGTCAAGGATGGCGGCAAAGCGGCGATACTGACCGATATCAGCGGCCTGGAAGATCATTTCGGCGATATGGATTTCAAGGTCGCCGGGACCAAACAGGGGATGACCGCCGTGCAGCTCGATCTGAAGATCCCCGGTATCGACCTTGATCTGCTGGAGAAATGCCTGATGCAGTCGAAAGAGGCGCGCCTGTTCATCCTGGGAAAAATGAAGGAAGCGTTGGAAGCGCCCAGGGCTGAGTTATCGGCTTACGCCCCGCGTATCGACGTGCTGAAGATAAACACGGAAAAGATAGGCGAATTGATAGGCCCGGGAGGCAAGACGATAAAGAAGATCATCGCGGCCACCGGCGCCAGTATAGATATCGAAGACGACGGAAGCGTCCTGGTAGCGTCAAACGACGCCGCTAAATCGCAGGAAGCGATCAATATGATCAAGGCGATAACCGACGACGTGGAAGTCGGGCGCGTTTATTCCGTCAGGGTCAAGAGGATAATGAATTTCGGCGCTTTTTGCGAGATCGCTCCCGGTAAAGAGGGTCTTGTTCATATCTCAGAGCTTTCCGATCACTTCGTCAAGAGTATCGAAGAAGAAGTCAAGGTCGGGGACCAGTTTAACGTGAAAGTCACCGGAATAGACGAACTGGGCAGGATTAACCTGAGCCGCAAACAGGCTCTTCCGGGCACGGAAGCGTAATTTACGCTACGGCCCCACTATTCATTTGTGAGCTGAGGTGAAAGAACGCAGGATCAATGAGATCAAAGGGATTATTTTACTCGCCGTAGGTCTTATAATTCTGGCCAGCCTGGTCTCTTTCACGCCTTTCGATCTTTCGTTCTACACCACTCATCCCAATATCCCGCCGAAAAATTTCATCAGGACATTCGGGGCTTATTTCTCGGGTGTCCTTTTGTTTTTTTTCGGTATTTCAAGTTACCTGATACCCCTGTTTGTCCTTTCCGGAGGCGTCTTGTTTTTCAAGCAGAGAAAACCGGATTGGAGGCTGCCCCGTGTGCTGGGGATGCTCTTCCTTCTGCTTTCCCTGAGCTCGATAGCAGGAATATTCATTTCCGCCAACCGCCACGCCGCGTTTTCCTCGTCCGGTTATTTCGGTTTCCTGCTTTCGGGTTTAGTAGTGTCCTATTTCGGCAAGCTGGGCGGTTATATCCTTTTTTTAACGCTCGCCCTGCTCTCCGTGGCCCTGGTCACGGAAGTGCTTATTTCGACGCTGGTGATGAAATCCATCGAAAAGGCGGGCGGTGTCCTGGAGTCGCTGTATAGCGGCAGTCCGTCCGGGGCAAC
>JBAZGW010000019.1:0-22118 GCA_041652635.1 Candidatus Omnitrophota bacterium
CGGATTACTTGTTCCTCCTTCGGATCCGGCCGCGATCGCTCTGGCGGCGGCGCGTATTTACCGGGACCCCAAGCTGGCCCGCCGCCTTTCAGAAGCCGCGTATGTGAAGGTGAAGAGTAAATATACGGTTGAGAATATGGCTGCAGGGACCCTGGATGTATATAATGAATGTCTGAATGAACGCAGGGCTTTGATCATAAAATTAAGTTCCATAGGCGACGCGGTTTTGTCCACGGCGGCGATCGGAGCCGTTAAACGCAGGATAGGCGCCGGGTTCCGCCTTAGTGTCTTGACCGGAGAGCCATGTCGTGAGGTGTTGCTGCGTTGTCCTTACATAGATGATCTGATCGTCTGCGACCTTAAGACAAAGGATAAAGGGTTCGGCGGGATACTTAAATGGGGTTCGGTTTTAAGACGGCGCGGTTTCGACATCGCCATAGATCTCCAAAATAACCGCAAAAGTCATCTTTTGAGCTGGCTGAGCGCCGCACCTCAGCGCCTGGGATACCGTAACGGTAAACTTGGGCGTCTGTTGAACCGCGGGATTAAAGATCTGCCCGGCTGTTGCGGCCCTGTGGAGCATCAGTTCCGCGTTTTGAGCCCGCTGGGTATGACTTATTCCGCGGAAGCGCTGGAACTCTGGCCGGACAGCGCGGACGAGGCCGCCGCGGAGGAATTGCTTTCTCAGGCATGGGTAGCGGATAATCAGGCGTTGGTCGGTATTAACATCAGCGCTAGTAAACGCTGGACAAGCAAGAATTGGCCGGAGGAGAAGATCGCCGGTTTGATAAACCTGCTTTGCGGCCGGGATATCCGCGTGGTGCTCACCGGCACGGAGAGCGAGCGTAAGCGGGCGGAAAAGATCATCGGAATGGTCAAGTCCCCGAAGTCGGTGATCAACGCCTGCGGTATGACCGCCGATATCAACCAACTGGCTTGTCTTATCGGGAAATGCCGGGTATACGTTTCCTGCGATTCCGCCGCCCTGCATGCCGCCGCCGCGCGCAAAGTCCCCCTGGTGGCCTTGTTCGGGCCTACCGATCCGCGCAGGCATATGCCTCCGGCGGAGAAATGCGCGGTGATAGTGAAGAAGCTGAAATGCTCTCCTTGTTATAAGAATTACTGCCGCACGAGATCCTGTATGTGCGGGATCTCTCCTGAAGAGGTTTTTGAATCGGTATGCCGGATGATGGTATGAATATTCTTTTATTGGCTAATCATATGAATGTCGGGGGGATCGCCAACTACTGTTTTTTTCTGGGCTCAGCCCTGAAAAAAAGAGGGCATCGGGTTTTCCTGGCTTGCGCCCCGGCGGCTTGTGAGGGAGAACAGGCCAATTTCGCGAAGTTCTCCCGGGCGGGGATAATTCACATCGAGATCCCGATAAGGACAAAATCCGCCCTCAGCCCGCGGGTGTTTTTAAGCCTGGCAAAGCTGGCCCCGGAGATCGGCAGACGGCGGATAGATATATTGCATGCCAACACCAGGGTAACTCAGGCGCTTGCCGCCGGGCTGAAAAATATTACCGGCAGGCCGTATCTTTCCACCTGCCACGGGTTTTTTAAACCCAGGTTCCTGCGCCGCGTATTGCCTTTCTCCGGCAGCAGGGTGATCGCGGTCAGCGTTCAGGTAAAGGAGCATCTTGTGCGTGATCTGTGTATCAAGCCGGAAATGATCAGGCTGGTGCCTAACGGGATAGACTCGGATTTCTTTTCGCCGGGATTACGCCGCAGCTCGGAGAAGTCCGCGCGCAGCGATCTCAGGCAAAGCCTCGGCCTACCCGAAGGCAGGATAATCGGCACTATCGGCAGGCTTTCGGACGTAAAGGGGCATTTATATTTTATAGAAGCTATGCCTGATATTTCGCGGGCGTTCCCGGGCGCCGCTTTTTTGATCGTCGGCGAAGGCCGGATGAAAGAAGCGATAGTTGCCAGAGCGCGGGAACGGGGCGTGTTAAACAAGCTTTATTTAAGGGATTCGGTGTCCGATACCCGGCAGGCCCTTTGGGCCATGGATGTGTTCGTTATGCCGTCCTTGTCGGAGGGGTTGGGCTTGAGCCTGATGGAAGCGATGTCCTGCGCGTTGCCGGCAGTGGGTTCGGATGTGGGCGGGATAAGAACATTGATAAGGCACGGCGATAACGGGTTACTGGTGAAGCCGGCTGATCCACCGGCGCTGGCCGCGGCCGTAAAAACATTACTGGCTGATGAACAGATGATGTCTGTTATGGGCGCGCGCGCCAGGGAGTATATACGATCCGGATTTTCCCTGGAAGGTATGGCCGCCGGGACGGAGGAGGTATATAAAGAATGTTTGTTTGGATAAAACGCGTTGTTCTGGCACTCCTCGGGATCATCGCCGCGGCATTGATCCTGCTGGTCGTCGTCCTGCGGTTCAATTATGCCCCGGCTATATTGATGTATCATTCGGTGGCTTCGGGCGCCGGCGCGTCCAACCGCCTGGCGGTTTCTCCGGAAACCTTCGATAAACAGATGCGTTTTTTGAAGACGCGCGGTTTTAACGTGATCCCGGCGGAAGATTTCGCCCGCAATATAAAAGAGAACCGGAAAATGCCGCCGCATACCGTGGCGATCACTTTCGACGACGGATATAAGGATAATTATACGGAGGCTTTTCCGGTGTTGGAGAGATACGGCCTGCCGGCGACAATATTCATTATTATCGGCGAGGTCGGCAGGAACGACCGTCTTTCCTGGGATGAGATCAAGTCGATGCAGTCTTCCGGCCTGATCAGCTTCGGCAGCCACACCTTGCGGCATTGCATACTTCCGGAAGTGGCTTCCGCCGAAGATCTCTCCGGTGAGCTCGCCGGATCCCGCAGGATATTGGAGGAAAAGCTCGGCAAACCGGTGAAGATGTTCGCTTATCCCTGCGGTTTCTTCGATAAGAGGTCTCAGGACGCCGTGATGAAGGCCGGTTATGAGTTCGCTTTCGCCACGCATCCCCGGCAGAAGACAGGTAACAAAGATCTGATGGCATTGAAACGGATCCGTATCTCGGAGTATTCCGGCAGTTCTTTCGTGTTTTGGTTTCAGGTAAGCGGTTATTATGATTTTATACGCGAACACAGGCATAGATAAGATGAACGCGAATAATCGGCGGCGGCCAGGCAAGACCGGGAAGATAGCGCTTTTCAACGTGAATTGGCTGGGGGACGTTTTGTTTTCCACCGCCGTGATCGCCAATTTGAGCCGGATATTCCCGGAGAGCGGGATTTCCTGCATACTCCCGCCGAGATGTTTTCCCGTCCTGCAAGGTAACCCGCACGTAGAGCGGCTTATCGCTTTTGACGAGAAAGGCGCGCAGTTCGGGATAGCCGGAAAAATGAGGTTCTTGAAAGAACTCTCCTCCGCGGGATTCGACTCGGTTTTCTTGCTGCACCGTTCGTTCAGCCGCGCCCTGCTTTGCAGGTTTAGCGGTATCCCGAGGCGGATAGGCTATTATACCGCCAAACGGGGTTTTTTGTTGACCTGCGCGCCTCAGGCCCTTGACCCGTTGAAAGTCCACCGCATAGATTATTACCTGGGTGTATTGGAAGGGGCGGGTTTTCCGGTTTCAGTCAGGGACCCGGAATTATTTATTTTGCCGGAAGAAGAACGTGCGGCAGGTTTGTTTTTTGAAGAGAACGGCGTGAAACCCGGTGAACTTATGGTGGGTATCAATCCCGGAGGCAATTGGATGCCTAAACGCTGGCCGGTTGAATACTGGAAGTTGTTGGCGGGGATGTTGGCCCGGGAGGCCGGATGCCGCATAGTGATCACCGGCGGAGAACGGGATATTCCCCTGGCGCGGGAGATCGCTTCCGGTGTGCGCGCCGGTCTTCCGCCGGTCATAGCCTGCGGCCGTTCCGGTATAAGGCAATTCGCCGCTGTCAGCCTCAAGTTGGATTTGTTTATTTCCGCGGATTCCGGGCCGCTGCATATCGCCAATTGCGCGGGAGGGAAGGGGCGCATAATAGCTCTTTTCGGGCCCACCGACCCGCTGCTCACCGGGCCCAGGCCGGCGCGAAGGACTGAGATCATCCGCGGTGAATGCGGCTGTAGAATACCCTGCTACGAGACGGATTGCGTTGATAACCGTTGTATGAAAAATATAGAACCGCAGCAAGTCCTGCTTAAAGCCATGGAAATACTCAATAGAGTTCAGCGCTGAAGAGCGTCCCGGCCGCGTAAAAGTTCTTGAAAAAGGGTCTGCATAAGTTAAAATAAAAACACCGCGTTCTTTTCGGATCCAGAATCTGTTGTTGGGTAACATCTATTTCGCCGGAGACGATCATGTGTCCTTTATATGACAGGAATAAACACAGGCATTTAGACGCCGGTAACGCCGATTTTCGCCTGATACATAACAAAGAGATAGCGGTGGTGGGCGTTTCCGAGAAGGAATATAAGCCCGGTTACCGCATATTCAAAGACCTGATAAAGCACGGTTTTAATGTGCATGGGATCAATCCGCGTAACGGTTCCATTCTCGGCAGACAGATCAAACGCAATTTAAGAGAAATGGACACGGTCCCCGATCTGGTGATTATCGTTGTGCCGCCGGAGGTCACGCTGAAAATAATCGAAGAATGCAGGTCTATGGGAGTAAAAGAGATATGGATGCAGCCCGGCTCGGAATCCCCCGATGCCGTTAAAAAAGCTACTGCTTACGGTATCAAGACTACCGCCGGCGCCTGTTTTATGAAACAGGCCGGGATCTGGCAGTGAGAATACGGAGAAAATGATATGCGCAAGAATGTCTTTCTGGGAATCAAGTTGATCGGGTTCTGGTTTGTGATCTCCGGAGCTCTGGGAGTGTTGTCGTTATTGGACCTCAGGTCTTTTTATGTGAACAATATCGGGGCTTTCCCTTTTCCGTATTCGTATATAAGGCTGTTCACCGATTCTTTGATACCGATCTTTTCCCTGGTCGGGGGTATCTACCTGTTTAGGCAGAAAGAATGGGGAAGGAAGTTCATTCTCGCCGTCTGCCTATTGAGCCTGGCGCTGGTGGCGGTAAGTTTTATACCTTTCTCCGGACGCAATGTTTTCGTCTCGCTTAAGGAATACACGGAAAAGAATTATGAGGCGCAAAAACAGGAAGTGGTCAAGCGGTACAAGGACGAATATCAACAGGAAACTTTGCAGAAATTGGAACAATCGCATCAGCTTACAATATCGTCACTCCCCGGGCTTCTTGTGGCACTGATCGCGATCTCTATTTCTTGGAATTCCTGGGTTATTTTCTACCTGGCGAAAGGGCGCGGGCGCGCGTTCTTCCGTGAAACGGAAGACGAAGAGCAGGAACAGAAGGCTGAATAGAGCGGAGACCGTCTTAGAAACCGGCGCGTGAACGGAATGCCGGGATAGTATTTCCCCCATTGGATCGCGGCAATCTGAGGGTTGACTGGCCGTTTGTTTTGTGCTAAAGTTATTACTTCCTGTATAATGAACCGAAGGAAGATGAGAGAACGAATAAGGACGATAAGTACAACCTTATAACTCATTGTTTTTTCCGTTCTTCATCTTCACACAAGTGAACATCCGCCCTTTCCTATTTGGCCGGGGTGTTATCCTTCCCTTGTGTTTCATCCTTTTGAACTGAGTATTGCGCTGTTAATGTGCCACGTAAGGCCGAAACCTATTGCGAATTCAGGGGAAGACGGTTATTTATGTTCCTCGGATATATCGGAGAGACAAGAGTGGTTGATCTCAGTAAGGTTAGGACATATTCCGTCAAAACCCGGAAAAGCAAAGTTTCCTCCGGTGATTTTGCCCGGCCTCCCAGAAAGAGGGCGGGATTCGTTTCTTTTTTCTCTTCTTTGCCCGATATCCTGCGGGCCGCCGATCTTCGTTCGATAGTGGACGCCGCGGTGAGGGCAAGGCGCGGGAACAAAGCGGTGATATTTATGGCCGGAGCGCACGTCATAAAATGCGGTCTCGGTCCGGTAATAATCGAGTTAATAAAAAGAAAGATCATTACCTGCGTCTGTGTGAACGGAGCCGGGGTGATCCATGATTTTGAAATAGCCCTGCAGGGCAAGACTTCCGAAGATGTTGCGGCGGGGCTCGCCGGCGGCCATTTCGGCATGGGCAGGGAGACGGCGGATTTCATCAATACCGCCGTTAAAGATGGCGCTGCTTCCGGTCAGGGGTTCGGCTATGCCGTCGGCTCGCGCATCCGCGGCGGTGGATTTCCTCACAGGCGTTTAAGCGTGCTGAACGCCGCCTGCGCTTACGGCGTCCCGGTCTGCGTGCATGTGGCTATCGGCACCGATATTATACACCAGCATCCGTCTTTCGATCCCGCGGCAACGGGACAGGCGAGTTACGCCGATTTTCTGGAGTTGGTCGGGGAAATACGCGGGTTGAACAAGGGCGGAGTGCTGTTGAATTTCGGCTCGGCGGTGATAATGCCGGAGGTGTTCCTGAAGGCTTTGAATCTGGCCCGCAACCTGGGAGCGGAAGTGAAGGATTTCACGACCGCCAACTTCGATATGATACAGCATTACAGGCCGGCGCAGAACATCGTCTGCCGCCCGGTGCTGTCCGGCGGCAAGGGGTATTATATTATAGGACATCATGAAATAATGCTGCCGCTTTTCGCGCAGGCGGTAATGGAAAAGATATGAAGATATCGGGATATGAGAAAATAATCTCCGCGTACGGTAAAGCGCGTATCCTGGTGATCGGCGACCTTATTTTGGACGAGTATATACAGGGTAAAGTCGACCGGATATCCCCGGAGGCTCCGGTGCCCGTGATCTGGGCGGAGAAACACAGCTTTGTGCCCGGAGGAGCGGCGAACGTGGCGTATAATATCAGCGCTCTGGATGCCGAGGTCTGTTTGGCGGGAGTGGTCGGCGCGGACAAGAACGCGGCGGCATTATCGTCCGCCTTGAAAGAAAGAGGCGTGGATGTTTCCGGCATTGTCCGCGACCCGCGCAGGCATACTACCGTGAAAACCCGCATTATCGCCGGGCACCAACAGGTAGTGAGGGTGGATTGGGAGCATACTCATCCGCTTTCCGCGCAGATGAATAAAAAGATACTCGATTTCGTCGCCGCCAACATTGACGGTTTCTCGGCGGTGATCATAGAGGATTACGGTAAAGGCGTCGTCAACAGCCAGTTGCTTTCCGGAGTGCTTTCCCTTGCCGGGGAAAAAGGCAAGATAGTGAACGTCGACCCTAAAGAAGAGCATTTTCAGTTGTATAGAAAAGTCACATCCATAACTCCCAACCGCAGGGAACTGGAGAACGCGGTGAGGAATTTGAAGCTGACCGATACAACTAATAAATTCAAGATCCATAGCGATAAGATATTCACCCTTAAAGAGGTGACGGCGGCGGCCGAGCAGGTTATGCGTTACCTGGAACTGGAGTCCATCCTGGTGACTATGGGAGAACAGGGCATGGCCCTTTTCGAGAAAGACGGCGGGAGTATCAGTATTCCGACGGTGGCGCAGGAAGTGTTCGATGTATCCGGCGCCGGGGATACGGTGATCGCTGCTTTCACCCTGGCTTTGGCCTGCGGCGCGAAAAAAGCGGAGGCCGCGCATATCGCCAATTTCGCCGCCGGGATAGTGGTCAGTAAACTGGGCACTGCCGTTACCGGCAGGGAAGAACTTTTGCGCAAGATCAAAGAGTGTTCGTCGCGGGAGGTGCGTTGATGGACGTGATAGGGGTTATCCCGGCCCGTTACGCTTCAAGCAGGCTGGAAGGCAAGGTGCTGGCGGATATCCTCGGCAAGCCGATGATCCAGCATGTCTGGGAGCGGGCGCACAGGGCAAAATTGCTTGATGATCTGCTGGTCGCCTGCGACGATGAAAGGGTCGCCGAGGCTGTAAAGAGATTCGGCGGCAAAGCGGTGATGACAGCCAAGGCGCATACCTGCGGCACCGACAGGATAGCGGAAGTCGTTTATCCGCTGGACGTCAAAGCCGTGGTCAATATACAGGCGGATGAACCGCTTTTGCATCCGGTGATGATCGACCAGTTGGCGCAGGCATTGCTTACCGGCGATTCGGCGGTAATGGCCACGCTGGCAAAAAGGATAGAGAAAGAATCGGAGATAAACGATCCCAACGTGGTCAAGGTTGTCCTTGACAGGAATAGCCAGGCGATATATTTCTCGCGGGCCGCCATCCCCCACCGCGCGGCCAACTCCGAAGTGGCTTCGCCGGCATATTATAAACATATCGGGATGTACGGATACACGAAGGATTTTCTTTTCACATATAAGAATATGCCGCCTTCTTCATTGGAGAAGATCGAGAAATTGGAACAGCTCCGGGTGCTGGAATCAGGTTACCGTATCAAGGTGATAGAGACGCGTTATGAAACGGTCAGCGTGGATACCGCGGAGGACCTGGAACGGGTAAAGGCGGCTATGGAGGCGGCGGAGAAATGAAAGCGCTCACGAAAGAAATATCGGTAGGCGGGAAAGTGAAAGCCGGAGGGGCCTGCGGGCCGGTGCTTATTGCCGGGCCGTGCGTGATCGAGTCCGAAAAGCACTGTCTTCTCGTCGGCCGTAAGATAAAGGATATCGCGGCGGCGCACGGTATTCAGTATATATTCAAAGCCAGTTATGATAAAGCCAACCGGCTTTCCGGGGATTCTTTCCGGGGGCCCGGTATCAAAGCGGGGCTGAAGATCCTCGCCGGGGTCAAGAAGACGCTCGGCGTTCCGCTGTTAAGCGACGTGCATTGTTGCGGGGAGGTCGCGGCCGCCGCCAGGGTCTTGGATGTCCTGCAGATCCCGGCGTTCCTCTGCAGGCAGACCGATCTTGTCGAGGAAGCCGCGCGCAGCGGCAGGGCGGTAAATATCAAGAAAGGGCAGTTTCTTGCTCCCTGGGATATCGCTCCGATCGTCGCTAAAGCCGAGGCCTGCGGCAACAAGAGGATATTGCTTACGGACAGGGGTTTTTCTTTCGGTTATAATAATCTGGTCAGTGACCTGCGCAGTCTGGCTATAATGCGGCGCACCGGTTATCCGGTCATTTACGACGCGACGCATAGCGTGCAGCTGCCTGGAGGCAAAGGAGCTTCTTCTTCCGGCCAAAGGGAATTCGTGGAAGGGCTGGCGCGCGCCGCCGTCGCTTTCGGCTGCGACGGGCTCTTCCTGGAAGTGCATCCGGATCCGGACAGCGCCCCATGCGACGGGCCGAATATGATCGGATTTGATATGCTTGATGGTCTGCTTTGCCAGGTGCGGGCGATCCACGATAGCCTGAAAGAGGGTGCATAAATGGATTTATTGAAGCGTGCCAAACAAGTTTTCGATATAGAAGCGAAAGCCGTGCTGGGGATGAAAGATACCCTCAACGGTGATTTTCGCCGCGCGGTCGGGATAATCAGGTCCTGTAAAGGCAGGGTGGTGGTCACCGGTATGGGAAAGGCCGGTATCATAGGACAGAAACTTTCCGCTACCCTCGCGTCCACCGGGACCCCGAGCCTTTTTCTGCATTCCGCGGAAGCTATACACGGAGATCTGGGCAGGGTCACCAGGGAGGACGTTGTGGTCATCCTTTCCAACAGCGGCGAGACCGACGAGGTCCGTAAGCTGCTTCCTTTGCTTAAGAAAATGGGGACGAACGTCATCGCCGTGACCGGGAACGTATCTTCATCCCTGGCGAAATACAGCGATGCCGTGCTGAACACATACGTGCATAAAGAGGCCTGCCCTTTGGGGCTGGCTCCTACTTCTTCCACAACCGCTATGCTGGCGATGTGCGACGCGCTGGCCGTCTGCCTGGTGGACCTGCGTAATTTCAAGGAGCAGGATTTCGCTTTTTATCATCCTGGCGGGGCGTTGGGGAAAAGGCTGTTGCTTAAGGTCGAGGATATTATGCGTAAGGGCGGAGCCAATCCGGTGGTCACGGAAAATACCAGGGTTTCCGCGGTGCTGCTGAAGATCACGCACGCGCGCGCCGGCAGCGCTTCGGTAGTGGACGCCAAGGGCCGCCTAAGCGGTATATTCACAGACGGAGACCTGCGCCGCAATCTGGAATCAGGGATACAGATCACCGAATTGCCGGTCAGGGAAGTGATGACGGCCGATCCGGTGCGCGTAAAACCGCAGATGCTGGCAGCGGAAGCGATCCGCCTGCTGCAGGAGAAAAAGATAGATGAACTTCCGGTGGTCGACGATAAATCCAGGCCCGTGGGGCTGCTTGATGTCCAGGACCTGCTGAAAGCCGGGTTAATATAATGGCGAACGGTGCCGCGATTCCTGTTATCGCAGCCGGATTGAAAGATAAAGTAAGCAAAGTCGGGCTGTTGCTGCTGGACGTGGACGGCGTGCTCACGGACGGAAGGATCATTTACGATTCCCGGGGCCGCGATTCCAAATTCTTTGACGTGCACGACGGCCTGGGAGTCTACCTGTTGAAGAGGGCCGGTATCCCTACCGTTTTGATAACCGCCAAAGGGTCCAGGGCGATCAAACCGCGCGCCAGGGATATGCGGGTGGACGCGGTCTACGAGAACGTTTCCCCTAAAAGTTCCGTGTTGGAGAAGATCCTTGTTAAATACGGCAGGAACGCAGAAGAGGCGTGTTTCGTGGGCGACGACCTTGTGGATCTTTGTATGATGAAAAGAGTCGGGGTGCCTATTGCCGTGGCCAACGCCTGCGAGGACATAAAACGCGCCGCCGTATATGTGACGGCCCGTTCCGGAGGAAGGGGAGCGGTGCGTGAGATAGCGGAATTGATACTGAAAACCCGCGGTCAATGGGAAGAGCTCATCGGGAAGTATTATGACGTATAAAGGCGTCCTGGCCGTGTTCTTATTGTTGGCATTGCTGGCCGCAGCCGATGCGCAGGACACTCCGGAAGCTAAACAACAGGATGTCCCGCAGCAGATAAACGATTTTTCCATATCCGGTTACGGAGAAAAAGGCAGGAAATCCTGGGATGTCTCCGGGAAAAGCGCCGACATCCTTGACGATAAGGTCAACCTGAAGGAAGTAAAAGGTAATCTTTACGGTGAAGACGATAATGTCAGCCTGACCGCCGACAAGGGGGTATTCCACAGGGAAGCGGGGGTGGTGCATTTGGAAGATAATGTTTTCATCACCACGACTTCAGGGGTCACTCTTACCACCGATTCGCTTGATTGGGATAGGAAGAATCAGCAGGTCGCCACTCCCGACGAAGTGAATATCGAGAGGGAGAATATGATCGCCAACGCACTGGGGGCCAGCGGCAGGCCGGAGTTGAGCCAGGTCACCTTGAAGAAGAACGTCAAGGCGGAAATAACCCCGGATAACCCGGGCGCGGCGGCGGAAGATAAGGTAAAGGTTGTTGTTACCTGTGACGGCCCGCTGGACATAGATTACGCTAAGAATGTGGCGGTTTTCAAGAATAACGTCAAAATAGACAGGCCCGACGCCCAGATATACAGCGATGAGATGACGGTGTATTTCTCCCGTAGGGCAGGCGCGGCCAAAAGCGGCAAGGATATCAACGGCAGCCTGGAGAAAATAGTCGCCAGGGGCAATGTTAAAGTCGTCCGTGGGGAAAATATTTCTTACAGCGAAGAGGCCGTGTATAACGCTTCCGACGGACGCATCGTATTGTCCGGTAAACCGAAACTGATCATTAATTCCACGGGGAATATGAATGCACCTTCTGGAAACTAAGGACCTTTGCAAGAGTTATGACGGCAGGGAAGTCGTCAAAGGGGTCAATGTCCTGGTTAAACGGGGCGAGATCGTGGGGCTGCTTGGGCCCAACGGGGCCGGCAAGACCACCACTTTCTATATGATCGTCGGCATTATCCCGCCCAACCGGGGGGAGATCATTTTTGATAATCAGGATATAACCGGCTTAAGCATTCATGAAAGGGCACGGTTCGGTATCGGTTATCTTGCCCAGGAGGCTTCGGTGTTCAGGAAGCTGACGGTGGAAGAGAACATTATGGCGATACTGGAAACACTCCCGATCAACCGCACGGAACGCGAGAAACGTTTGCAAAGCCTCTTGAAAGAATTGAACATCGCGCATCTCGCCAAGAGCAAGGCGTTCACTCTTTCCGGGGGGGAAAGACGGCGGCTGGAGATCACGCGCGCGCTGGTCACTAACCCGTCTTTTATCCTGCTGGATGAGCCTTTCTCGGGCATCGATCCTATCGCGGTCAGCGAAGCGCAGGAGATCATCAAGGACCTGCGTGACCGCGGATTGGGAATATTGCTTACCGATCATAACGTGCGGGAGACCCTTTCCATAACCGATAGGGCTTATCTTATCGCGGACGGCAATATCCTTATTTCGGGCACCGCCGCCGACCTGATAAATAATTCCAAGGCCAGGGAGATATACCTGGGAGAGAAATTCAGTATGTAACAGGCACGGGTAGCACCGCCGCGGGAGCGGCAAAGGAAGTCAGGGCATATAGTATCAACTTACAGACCCAAGAAAGGCAAGTATAATGAAAACAGAAATAAAGAAAATGGATAGCACGATAAGGGAAATAACGGTGGAAGTATCCGGCGATATCGTGAAGAATAAATTCGACAGCGCCTTTAAACAGATAGGCACGCAGGCTAAATACCCGGGGTTCCGTCCCGGACACGTGCCGCGCGAGATCCTGGAGAGAAAGTTTTACGCGGCCGCCCATGAAATCGTCATGAAGGAGCTGCTGCCGGAAGTTTATAATAAGGCGGTGGAGCAGGAGAAACTCGATGTTGTCGCGCTGCCGGAGTTCTCGGACGTCAAACTTGACCAGTCCGCGCTTTCGTTCAAGGCGAAAGTGGACGTCAGCCCTGAGATAAAGCTGGGCGAATATAAGGGGATAAAACTGGATTACAAGAGGATAAGCGTCGACGCCGATGAAATAAACCGCAACCTGGAAACCATCAAGGAATCACGCAAGGCTGAAGCGGCCGATGACGGACTGGCGCGCAGCCTCGGGTATCCGGATATGGAGGAATTGAAGAAAGCGCTGGAACGCCAGATCGCCCTGCGCAAGGAGAACCAGCAGCGCCAGTCGGTGGAGGGCGCTTTACTTGAAGGGTTGTCGGGTAAGCTGGATTTCAAATTGCCACAGCCTTTAATCGACCGCCAGCTTAACGATATGCTGCGTCAGACGAAAATGGACCTGGCGATGAAGGGAGTGCCTGCGGATAAGTTGGAATCCGAGGAAGCGGAGTTAAGGAAGAAGCTGGAGCCGGAAGCCAAGGCACAGGTAAAAATGTATCTTGTGTTGTCGGAGGTGGCCAGGAAAGAAAAGATAGAAGAAGATGAACACCTGCCCCGCAAGGTCATCGAATTCCTGATGAAGAACGCGGAATGGAAAATAAAGGATTAGTGCGTAAAGTAGTTATTCCGGGGCCGCGCGTTTAGCGCGGCCGGGATTCTTTAAGGAGGTGCGTTGATGACTGAGAAAATGCAGACGCTTGTTCCGATGGTCATAGAACAGACTTCGCGCGGCTATGAAAGGGCGTATGATATATACTCCAGGCTGCTGAAGGACAGGATCATTTTCATCGGTACGCCGATAGACGATAATATCGCCAACCTGGTCATCGCCCAGATGCTTTTTCTGCAGATGGAAGATGCCAAGAAAGACATAAATATTTATATAAATTCCCCCGGAGGCGTGGTGACCGCCGGCCTGGCGATATACGATACTATGCAATTTATGAAGTGTGACGTGGCCACTTATTGCATCGGGCAGGCCGCGAGCATGGGCGCCATTCTTATCGGCGCCGGCAGTAAAGGCAAGAGGTTTGTCCTTCCGCATTCGCGGATTATGATCCATCAGCCCTGGGGAGGCGTGCAGGGGGTGGCGGAAGATATCTCTATCCATGCCCGGGAGATACTTAAATTGCGCGATAAGATCAATGATATACTCGTTAAGCATACCGGGCAAAGCCTGGAAAGAATACAGAGGGACAGCGACCGGGATTTCTTTATGTCGGCCGAAGAGGCTAAAGAATACGGATTAGTGGACGAAGTGATCGTCAGCAAGAAATAACGTTTTAGCATCGGGAGGTTCTAAAAATGAGGAAGAATTATCTGTTGACTCCGGGGCCGACCCCTTTACCGCCGGAAGTATCTTTGGCGCAGGCGAGGCCGATCATTCATCATCGCACGCCGCAGTTCCAGGCGGAACTTAAAGAGGCATTCTCCGGGCTGAAGTATATTTTCCAGACGGAGAGGGATGTTTTCATGATCTCTTCTTCCGGCACCGGGGCGATGGAGACCGCGGTGGTCAATTTATTGTCCCCCGGGGACACGGCGCTGGTAGTGGAGGGCGGAAAATTCGGCCAGAGATGGAGCGAGATCTGCAGGGCATACGGGATCTCGGTGGAGGTGATGGAAGTGGCGTGGGGGAAAGCGGCCGATCCGAAGGACGTGAACGCGGCCTTGAAGGCAAATCCGTCCATCAAGGCGGTTTTCGCCACTCTCTGCGAGACTTCCACCGGCGTGACTTTCGATATCCGCGGGCTTGGGGAGGCCGTCCGTGATTCCGCGGCTGTCCTGGTTGTGGACGCCATCAGCGGGTTGGGAGCGATAGAACTTAAAACCGATGCCTGGGGAGTGGATGTCTGCGTTTCCGGTTCGCAAAAAGGGCTGATGCTTCCCCCGGGACTTGGGTTCATTTCCGTGAGCGCCAAGGCCTGGAAGTTGGTGGAGACGTCGAAGTCCCCGCGTTATTACTGGGATCTGAGGCAAGCTAAGAAGGCTATAGATAAGACTGATACCGCTTTTACTCCGGCTATCACCCTGGTAATAGCCCTGAATGAAAGTTTGAAAATAATGAAGCAGGACGGGCTGGAAAATATCTTTGCCCGGCATCACAGGATGGCGGAGGCGGTGCGCGCGGCGATGAAGGCCCTGGGGCTGGCCCTTTTTGCCCCTTCCGCGGCTTCCGACGTGGTCACTTCCGTTAATGTCCCGGCCGGAGTGGACGGGGAAAAATTAGTCAGGATGATGCGAGATACTTACGGCGTTACCATCGCCGGCGGCCAGGACGAGATGAAAGGCAAGCTTATCAGGATAGCGCATATGGGGTATATAGAGGAATTCGATATAATAGTCGGGATATCCTGTCTTGAGAAAGTGTTGAGCAAAATGGGATATAAGTTTTCTTTGGGCAGCGGAGTAAGAGCCGCGCAGGAAGCATTTTTGCAGGATTGAGTCCGGAACTTACATCGGTAATTCGGGTTGAACGCGGAGGTGAATGATGGTTAAAATACTGGTAAGTGATCCCCTTTCCGAAGAGGGGCTTAAAATATTGCAGGACTGCGGCGGATTGCAGGCGGACGTCAGGACGGACCTGACCCCGGCGCAGCTTAAAGAGGTCATCGGCGATTATGACGCTTTGATAGTGCGCAGCGCCACCAAGGTGACGAAGGAAGTGATCTCCGCCGCCGGCAGGTTGAAGGTCATCGGCAGGGCCGGCGTCGGGCTTGACAATGTAGACCTTGAGGCCGCCACGCAAAAAGGGATCATCGTGATGAATACCCCTGCGGGCAACACTATGTCCACGGCTGAGCATACCGTGAGCATGATACTTTCCTTGGCCAGGAGTATCCCGCAGGCCAGCGCGTCGGTCAAGAAAGGCGAATGGAAGCGTTCCAAGTTCATGGGCGTCGAACTTTACGGCAAGACCCTGGGGATCGTCGGGCTGGGCAGGATCGGCACCGAGGTGTCCAAACGCGCGTTCTCATTCGGTATGAGAGTTCTGGCGTTCGACCCGTTCCTTTCCCGTGAAGTGGCGGAAGCGCTGGGTATCGAGATCGTCGAGCTTAAGGAACTTTTTAAGAGGTCTGATTTTATCACGATCCATACCCCGTTGACCGCGGACACGAAACATCTTATTTCCACTGAACAGTTCGCGCTTATGAAGAAAGGCGTGCGCCTGGTGAATTGCGCCCGCGGCGGGATCATAGATGAAACGGCCCTGGCGGCGGCGGTGAAAGAAGGCAAAGTCGCCGGAGCGGCTCTGGATGTGTTCGAGAAAGAACCGGTCGCCCCGGACAGCGAGCTGCTGAAACTGGATAATGTCATTGTCACTCCGCACCTGGGCGCTTCCACGGAAGAAGCGCAGGTTAATGTTTCCATCGAAGTCGCGGAGATAGTGCGCGACGCCCTGCTGGGGCGCGGTATCCGTAACGCCGCCAATTATCCGTCGTTGGAGAGCGAAGTTTACAAGGTGCTGGAGCCATACACGGTGCTCGCGGAACGGATGGGGATCTTCGCCGGGCAACTCGTCGAGGGCCGGTTCCAGGAGATAAAGATCACCTATGTCGGGGACATCATCAAGTATAATCTGACACCGTTGACCATGGCGCTCGCCAAAGGCCTGCTTTCCCCGATACTTAAGGAAACCGTCAATTTCATCAACGCCACTTCGCTGGCCAAGGAACGCGGCATTAACATCACCGAGACCAAATCCCCAAAAGAGGAGGAGTTCGTCACGCTCATTCAGCTTGAGATAAGGACTGACAAAGAGTCGCGCAGGATAGCCGGCACCTTGGCGGCCAATAAACAGCCGCGCATAGTCAAGATAGACGATTATTACGTGGAATGTTCACCGATAGGAGAAATGCTTTTCATCCGCAACCGGGATGTGCCGGGCATAATCGGCGGCCTGGGGTCGTTGATGGGGCAATACAATATAAATATCGCCGCTATGAGTTTCGGCAGACAGATCGCCGGCGGCACTGCTATCTCCGTGTTGAACGTCGACAGCCGGCTTACGCCGGAAATTCTGGAGAAAGTCAGGAAAATAGAGAATGTCCTTTATACCAAGGTGATAAAAATATGAAAACCGTTGCAGCTTCCCTGAGAGCGGTTATATCCGGAATCGGTCTTTGTTCTGTATGTTTCTTGCTTCCGTCAACCGCGCTTGCCGCCGTTGAAATAAGCCTGACTTGCACAGGTGACACCCATGCTATGATCTATCCTTGTAATTGTCCGCGTGAACCCGATGGAGGTATAGCCAGGCGCGCCGCCATGGTCAGGACGCTGCGCGGCCGCAATAAGAATTTCTTACTGGTGGATTCGGGAAGTTCCTTCGCCGGGGGGCCGGCGGATACCTACAGCCAGAACAGCGAGGTCGATAAGCGCAGGACTTTGGTGAATCTGCGCGGACTGCAGCTGGCCGGTTACGACGCGCTCGCCGTAGGCCAGGATGAATTCAACTTCGGCGTCGCCTTCCTGGAGGAGAACATAAAAACGCTCGGGCTTCCGGCGGTTTCCTCCAATATCAAGGCGCCGTTCTTAAAAGAATTCGTTATCAAGGATGTGGGCGGAGTGAAGATCGGTATTACTTCGGTTGTTTCTCAATCGGTGTCCATGAAAGCCACGGGCTTGACGGTGGAAGATCCGCTTGAATCGTTGAAGAAGACGGCGGAGAAATTGAAGGCCGTCAATGTGCGGTTTATCGTGCTGCTTAGCGGGTTGAACGAGCAGGACAGCCGGCTGGCGGTCAAGGAGATCCCCGAGATCCAGGTTGTCGTGCTTTCCAAGAGTTCCGGGGAGGAGAATCCCCAGCAGTATGAGGGCGCCTTGTTCGTCAAACCGTCCTGGCAGGGGAGGCATCTGGTGAAAGCCGATCTGTCGGTGGAGGATTCGCGGTTAAAAAGTAAACGCACGGAGAGCCTGCGGTTGTCCTCGGAGGTAGCAGACGATAAACAGGTGCTTTCAATATTGCCGATTTGTTTCTCGGATATTAATTGCAAGCGCGAAGGGATATTCGGCACCTGTATGGATCCCGGAGAAAGGTCGGCTTCCTGTTCTTTTCGTAAGCCGTCCAAGGTGAGAGTTACGGTGTTGACGCTCAAGGATTGTCTGGGGTGCGACACGGACGCCAAGACCGCCTATCTGATGGGGGTCTTCGGAGGCCTGGATGTTTCCTATATTTATTACCCTGGGGCCAAAGCGGGGGCATTGATCAAAAAACTGGGATTGACCACTCTTCCCGCTTATCTTTTCGGTCTGGAGGTGGAAAAGGAAACCGCCTTCTCCGGTTTAAAGAATAAGATGGAATTAAAAGGCGGTTATTACGTGCTTTCTCCCGGGGTCGGCGGGATAGCTTTCTTTTTGGACAGGACGTACAGCGCGAATAAACTCGACGTTTTCTTAAGCTTATATGACGCCAAGTCCTCGGAAATGCTGGACAGCCTGCGCGACATCAAACCCGAACTGCATTTCCTGGTTACCGAAAACTCAGGTAAGCTGGAAACGTTACGCGGGACCCAGGAGACGCAGGAATATTTAAGGGCCGTGTGCGTGAAGAAATACGCGCCTGCTTCATTCTGGGATTATATTTCCTGCCGTTCGCGCGATATAAACAGTTCATGGTGGGAAGATTGTCTGCCTTCCGGGATAGACGCCGGGAGGATTAAGGCCTGCGCGAAATGCGAGGAAGGGGCCGCTTTATTGAAGGAAGATATACAGTTGAACAAAGACCTGGGGGTGATGGCCGGGCCGACTTTTCTTCTGAAGAACACGGAGATATTCGGCGTGCGCGGAGCATTCCCGAAAGAAGAGCTTAAAAAACTGATTGGGCAGGGCCCGCGGCGGTAAGGGTAAGCAAAGAGGAGAACCGAGAAATGAGCAAGCCGACTATTTATCTGATCGACGTTACTAACAGGGACGGTGTGCAGACCTCGCGTATCTGCCTTTCGAAACTGGAAAAGACCATGATCAATCTTTATCTGAACGAGATGGGCGTTTTTCAGTCGGAGTTCGGGTTCCCGGTGACCAGGCATGAGACCAATTATTTGAATGCTAATCTCGAGCTGGCGCAGATGGGCGCGTTGTCTCCCATCAGGCTGGGAGGCTGGATAAGGGCCACCAAGGATGACGTCCGGACAGCGTTCAAGATGGCCCCGGGCATCAAACATTTGAATCTTTCTATGTCCACGTCCGATCAGATGATAATGCATAAGTTCAAGGGAAAGCTTGACCATCAGTCAGTGATCAGCGAGATGGCGGATGCGGTAAAGGACGCCGCGTCCCATGGAGCAGAAAGCGTGGGGGTCAACGCCGAGGACGCTTCCCGCACCAGAATAGAATATCTGGTGGAATTCGCCCTGGCCGCGAAAGCCGCCGGAGCGCACAGGATCAGATATTGCGATACTCTGGGGTGCGATACGCCTTTCAGTATATATGAAAGAATAGCGAAACTAGCCGATACCGTAAGAATGCCCATAGAAGTCCATTGTCATAATGACCTGGGGATGGTGGTGGCTAATTCCATTGCCGGGGCAAGAGCCGCCCTTGACTGTGGGCAGGACGCCTACATTAATACCTGCGTTAATGGGATGGGAGAGCGCGCCGGGAATGCCGACCTTGTGTCAGTGATCCTGGCGGTGAAATACGGCAGCGGTATGCAGGGATACAGACTTGATCCCGGAATACATTTGAAGACCGCCTGGAAGATCTGCAAATACGCTTCTTACGCCTTCGGCGTTTCGATCCCGATCAACCAGCCGGGGATCGGCTCCAACGCTTTCGCCCATGAATCCGGGATACACGCCGACGGAGCGCTTAAGGACAGGCGTAATTACGAACTTTACGAATATGAGGAACTCGGCAGGGGAGAGCCGGAGATCATAGAGACCGGTAGGAAGATCACCGCCGGCGAGTATTCCGGTATAAAGGGTTTTAGGAATGTTTATGAAAAACTCGAGGTCGCCTTCCAGAACGACGCGGAAGCCACGAGTATCCTTGAGCTTGTGCGGTACGCGAATGTGCATAATCAGAAGCCGCTGGTGGATGACGAACTCAGTTTCATCGCTAAATATCCGGAAGTAGCCAGGAAAATATTTTCAATGCAGCCTTAAACCCCGACTTTGCGTTAGGAACGGATGAAGATCGGTTTTATTCGTCGTTTGCTGATGTGGATCAAGGGTTAGATATTCCCCCGGTTTTGCCTGCGGGAAAGCCGGGTCGGAGGGGGGGATCCATGAATACAGTTTTGGTCGGGACACAATGGGGTGACGAGGGTAAAGGCAAGATCATAGATATTCTTTCTCAGGATGCCGACTATATCGTGCGTTACCAGGGCGGCAATAATGCGGGGCATACCGTTATCGTTGCCGGCAAAGAACATATTTTTCACCTGTTGCCTTCGGGTATTCTGCACCGCGGAAAGGTTTGTTGTATAGGCAACGGAGTGGTGATCGACCCGGCCGTACTCTTTGAAGAAGTGCGTAATCTTGTTGATACGGGGACCGATATAAAAGGGCGGCTGAAGATCTCCCATATCGCGCACGTGATCATGCCGTATCATAAGATACTCGACAAACTGCGAGAGAATAAAAGGGAGCAGAAGATAGGGACTACCGGCCGCGGCATCGGGCCTTGTTATGCCGATAAGATCACCCGCTGCGGGATCCGCGTCGCCGACCTGCTTGACGCTAAGGCGCTTAAGGAAAAACTCGCCGATAACCTGAATGAGAAGAACGATATCTTCCGTAAGGTTTACGGGCACGCCGGGTTTGAACTTGAAGATATATACCGCGCGTATTTAAAATTCGGAAGAACAATAGCTCCGTATGTCTGTAATGTCACTCAGCTGTTGAACAAGGCTTCCGCTTCCGGGAAAAACATCCTTTTTGAAGGAGCTCAGGGGACTTTCCTTGATATAGATTTCGGCACCTATCCTTTCGTTACTTCGTCTTCGGCTACTTCCGGAGGCGCCTGTACCGGCACCGGAGTCCCGCCGGTAATGATAGACAGGGTTGTCGGAGTGGCTAAGGCTTATGCCACTCGCGTGGGCGAAGGGCCGTTCCCGACAGAGTTAACGCATGACTTCGGGGAATTCCTGAGAAAGAAAGGCAATGAATTCGGCGCCACCACCGGCAGACCGCGCAGGTGCGGCTGGCTGGATATGGTGATGGTGAAAGAAGCCATTATGCTTAACGGCATTTCCGAGCTTGGAATAATGAAATTGGATGTTCTCGACGGGCTGAAAGAAGTGAAAGTCTGCACCGGCTATAAATATAAGGGCCGTATTTTTCGCGAGTTCCCGTATGACCTTAAGGTGATAGATAATGCCGTGCCGGTATACAAAACAATGCGCGGCTGGGACACGGTGGTAAGCGGGGTCAAGAAATACAATTCGCTCCCTGTCCGGGCGAGGGATTATCTGGCTTTCCTTAAAGAAACATTGAAAGTAAGGATCTCCATGGTATCGGTAGGGTCATCGAGAGAGCAAACGATACTCGTTTGAGGTGAGGTGAGGCCTTAAAAAGCTTGACTGGCATAATCGGTTATGTTATATTAAAATCCATTCTTAAAAGGAGGGGGAAAATGTTTTCCAGATATTTGTTTTCGGCGGTGGCGGCGTTGCTGGCGGTTTCGTTGTTTTCCGGGTGCACTTTTATTTTTCAGAAGGGCAGGCGTTCGGATGCCCAGAAGATAGAACAGCTTGCTCAACAGGTCGACGAACTGGGGCAGGCAAAGAAACTTTTGGAAGACAGGTTGAGCCAGGAAATAAAAGACAAACAAGTCAAGCTTGACCGGATGGGAAAAGGCCTGGTAATAACTTTTGTGGCGGATGTCCTTTTTGACTCCGGCAAGGCTACCATCAGACAGGAAGCTTCCGTCAGCCTCGACAAAGTGGCGCGCGTCCTGCAGGAAAATGTCCCCGATCTCTCCGTCGGCGTGGAAGGACACACCGATAATGTGCCGATCAAGGTTTCCGGATGGAAATCGAACTGGGAACTTTCTTCCGCCCGCGCTTTAAGCGTCCTGCATTATCTCGTAGACAATAAAGGCATTTCCCCTGAACGTTTATCCGCTATCGGTTACGGCGAATACCGTCCGGTGGCTTCCAACGACAGCAAAAAGGGAAGACAGGAAAATAGAAGGGTAGAGATCGTCATTCTGCCTAAAATAGATAAAGTCAGCGAGTCCGCCGCAACTTCGGAACCGGAGCCGGTAAATGTCGAGGACACGGAAAACCTGAAATAGGGCCGGGAGTGACGGGGTCTTTTTCAGGAAGCGTTGCATACCTGCCGGTTCGCGCCGAGACAATGAGGAGTTATAAACCGGGAAGATTCTTTTGTGAGTCAGCGGGCACTTGATCCACGCCGTGCCGCGGCCGGGAACGGAATTATCCGGAGGGAGACGGCGGCGGGCAAGGGCGCGATA